>NZ_JBEZHK010000013.1:0-188102 GCF_040650555.1 Streptomyces sp. NPDC048664
CTGAACCCCCCCCCACCACCCGGCGGCCCCAACCCCCAACACGGGGCCGCCGGACCCCCACACCCCCCACCAAGGCCCGGCCCAGGGCCCCCACGCCGGAGCCCGGACCCACCCGCACCGCACGGGCCTTCGCGGCCCGCGCCGACGGAAGCGGAACACCCAGACCAGGGCAGGATCAGTCCCAACGCCCAGGACCCGCCCACGTCCACCCTTGGCCCGGCCCCCCGGCCCCACCAACCCCCTCCACGCGGGACCCGGGGCCGGGCCACCAACCACGAGCGCAGAAAGGCCGCAGGCATGAAATTCGACGAGTGGGCCGAGCGCCTGGACCAGGTCTACATGGACGGAACCCAGCACGACTGGCGTGATGAGGACAAGACGGCGTGGGAGGATGCCATCCGCGAAATGGCGGCCGAGTTTCCCCACATCACCATCACGTGGATGGATCCAAAGTGTGGCTGCTGCACCTTGGACGCCCCGGCGCTGCTCGCCTTCGACGACCCGCGGGGCCCGGGTGCATTCGAATTGCTCTACCCGACCTTTCGCCCGACACACACCTACTACCTGGGCTGACGACGCCCCCCGCGAGGTCTGCTCGACCTTGATCAAGTCCCAATGCGAGGGCGCGGTGGGGAATCGGCCGGCGGGGTGGTCATGTCGCGGCGCGCAGGGTGGTGCGGCGGGCGAAGGCTGTGACGCCGGGTAGGTCCGGCCGACGCGCGGCGACCTCGGCCGTCAGCGCGCGGACTGAGGGGCGGCGGGCCTCCTGCGGCGCGGCTCGTTCCACGAGTTGTAGCTGGACGAACGCGGTCGCCACGTCTCCGGCGGTCAGCAGGGCGCGGGCGGTGTCGGTCGCCGCGCGGGCTCGGCGCTCCGGTGTGGTCAGCGCGGTCGGCTCCAGGCCCGCGGCGTACGCCAGGGCTCGGTCGACGTCGCCGAGCTTCTGGTGGATGCCGACCCGGTACAGCACGCACTGCGCTGGCGACAGCTCTGCGCCAGCCGGTACCCGTCCGCGGTCGCGGAGGAGGCGGGCCGCGGTCTGTTCGGCCAGGGACGCAAACTGCTCGGCGACGGCGGGCATTCGGGCCTGGGCGGCGGTGTAGGCCGCGGTCAGGGCCACCATGCCGGACGCGTCCAGGACGGCCGCGGACGGCCGGGGAGCGGTGCCCAGCTCATCGTGCGCTTCTGCGAGCAGTTGCAGGGCCGTGTCCGCGCGGCCCGTACGACGCAGCGGTGTCGCGGCCGCGCGCGCGGCGGCCGCGAGGAGTTCCGGTCGGCCCGAGCGGCGGGCCGCCGTCCCTGCCCTGACCGCGAAGGCGGCCGCAGTGCCCATCTCAGCTTCCTTTGCTGCTAGTTGAGAGACGAGTACCCATACCCCCGCCGCGCGGCTGGCGCCGACTGGGTCCGTTCGCTCGCTCTCGCTCGCGCGGGCGATCATCCCTGGGAGCATCTGGTGGAGCCGGTCGTAGCTGCCGGCGGCGAACAGCCTGCGCGCAGCCGGCAGATCCCCCTCGTCCAGGTGCTGGCCGTGTTCGCCGGCCAGCACCGCTGTCGTGCCGCCCGTCCACAGCACCGCCGCGCAGAGCCCGGTCTCCAGTACCCTCCTGCGCTCCATGACCACGCCACCGTCCTCCCCGGCCGCTGTGTCCCGAGCGTCCCCCCGGCGTATTCGGCCCGATGTTGCGACGGTACGGGTCTGGCCGTGCCTCGGGCAGGGCGCACGTCTGTCGGCTCCGTGCGCCTCTTGCGTCCCTGGCGCGCCGGGGCCGTGGGCGAAGGGCGGGTAGGCGGCTGTGCGTAGGCGAGGCCCTGAGGGCATGGCACGGTCTAGGGACGGCGGCGATCGGGTTGGCCCTCTCGCGCCTTCCGGCACCTGGTCCGGGCATTGAGGCAGACGGACTCTTTTTGTTGTTGCATATTGCGCTTCCAATATGTATTGTTGCTCTTGCGGGGCCGGGGAGCGAAGACCTTCGGCCGAGAAGCCACCCGACCAGCGGACCGCCGCCCGCGGCCTCGTCGGGGAAGAAGACCCGGCCGAGGTCACCAACTGGATGTCCCTGGAACGGCCCCGCGCCAGAACGGCCCTTCCCATGGGGCCGTCCGTGCCTACCCACACCACTCCGACGATCGTGAGAGCTCGCGTTGTTCTATCTGATGATGTGCCCTTGTTGCGGCCGCCCGACGTTGTTTCACGAACTGGAGCGACACACCGCCCCGAGCCTCTTGATCGACCCCGAGACGGGCCTGCCGCCTGGTATCTCTCCCGACGGTCGCAGCGTGGCCGCGTCGCCAGAAGCCACAGCCAGAGCGCGTAGGCGGCCCCTGTGCCAGTCGTGCATCAGTGACGTAGAGGCCGGCGGCGCGGTGACCTTCTCCGTACGTCTGAAGGGCGAGCAGACGGCGATGGCCATCGCATCTGAAATGCCCCTCCTCGACGATGAGGGCCGGGTGATGGCCGTCCGCTGCCCGGCCGCCGGGTGCGGTGCGGTTGTCGATCTGATCGATGGCCGGCTGGATCGCCACCTCGTGCGCGGCCAGAAGTGCCGGACTTCGGGCGTACAGGTGGTGGTCGCTGAGGGCTGAAGCGTGAGCTAAACAGCCTCACGTCGGCCTTCGACTGCTGATCACACCTACCGCCTGGCTGACTCTCCAGCCCTCCGGGGCCCATGCCCCAACCCCATCCGACCCCGCTTGTCGGGGCGCGCAAGCAGGAGGACCGCGCCTTGAGCACCAAACTCAGCCCCTCCGACCTGGCCGAGGTCGAAGAACTTCTCGCCCGTTGGAACGAGGCCGTCGATGGCGACAGTAACGACGCCGAGCACGAGATCGGCGTCGACATGTCGGAGTTCCTGTGGAGGCTCCACGGCGGTCTGCCCGAGCGTGAGCTCTGATGGCCATCTACCGTCCCGGCGAGGTCAACTGCGGCCACTGCAACGAACCGACTGGGATCCCGGCTGACGACTGGGTCGGAGAAACCCGTACCGAAGACGGCGACTACGTCGCCTCCGTTGACCCCTGTGTGCGCTGTGAGGTTCACACCTACGGCACCCACGACCGCTGCCCCGACGACTGCCCCGACTGCGCCGAGAACGACGCCGCGTAAGGCATCGGGGCAAACAGATGCGGAGTTGATCTCAACATGAGCGCCCCCGTCCCGGGAACCGGGGCGAGTAAGCGTCCCGCGAGGCGTCGCAAGGTCAAGAACGCTCGGACCGGCTCCGTGGGGAGCAAGATCCTGCCGGGCCGGTACAGCGATGAGGGCGAAAAGGGGCCCTGGTTCCGCCGTCTGGTTCGCCGCGCCGAGACGCGCAGCTGGCGGCGTGAGGCATCGCGGTTCTGACGGCTGCCCTCAACCAGGCCTTGGCGTAACTCCGGACGGCCGAAGAGCCGTACACAGCCAAACGCCTACGGCCCCACTCCTTCCGCCGGTTCGAGGGCGCCGGCCGAGCGACCGAAGCCCCTCTACTTCACCGCTGCCGACAACGCCCGCGGTGCTGTCCCTCTTCATGCGCGCCCGCCGTGGCGCTCGATCGTAGGAAGAATCGTGTCTGCTGATCTGCAGCTCCGCATCCATTCGATTCCCGCTGGCGAGGTCGTCGCGCTTCTCGACCTCATGCGGGAGCACAGGCTTCGCGGCGAGTATGAGCGTGGTCCCTCCGAGACCCTCACGCTGGGACAGGTCTACCGCGCCCGGGACGCCGCATTGGGCCTCTGCGAGGAAGTAGCCGCGCGGCTGGAGGAGGACGCTCCGAACGCCGTGTTCGAGCTGTGGCAGGACCCTCACTGGAGCGCCGACGGGCACTACCACGCGTACGCCCCCGACTTCGGGCACTTCGAGGCTGGTTGCGATACCGAGGGCGTTCCGCATGTCGGCGTGCACGAACTCATCCAGCGGCTCAGCAGCAGCCCGGAAGCGACACTCGGCGACTGGATGGCGGGTGAGGGTGCCGACCTGCTCGGCACCGCCGTGCTCGCCGTGGTGGGCAAGTATCGGGCCCAGCAGTCGTCAGCCTCCTGATCCGGGCAGGCTCCTCCCTCCTCTCACTCCGTCGGGGCCGGCTGGCCCGCGATGCGCGCTGAGGCGCAGCGTCGCTACTCCGCGATCGCCTCAGAGGCGACGCACGCCCTCAGCCAGGCCCTCGTCGGCTCCCCACCCACGATTCACTGGAGAACTGATCATGGCGGACATCCGCATGCGCGTCCTCGGGCACCCCTGGGAGCGAACCACCGTCTCTACCGACGCCGGAAGCCGGGAAGAACTGTTCATCGCCCTCTTCCTCAGGGCGATGGAGGCCGTCCCCGAACTGCTCGCTTTGCCCGGTGACCTGGAGGCGTACACCGTGCGCTGGGACGGCGAGGAGGTGTCGATCTTTCACCCGGATGTGGAGCAGGCCGTCTTCCGCGCCCAGCCCGACGCCGAGGGCTCTGCGCAGGGGGGCGCTCCGGTCGGGACGCGGCCGCCCGAGCTGTGGCGCGAGGAGCGCGGCCACGGCTTCTACCCGGCTCCGGAGGTGCTGGCCGAGATCCCGGCTCTGTGGGCAACGGTCCTGGAGCCGCATGAGCACAGGGTGGTCGGCCTCCGGTACTACTCCGCCGAGGGTGAGTGGTACGTCGTGGAGGTCGACGACGCGAGCGGCCGGGCTTACGGGTGGTCGTGCCTGGGGGGTGACCTGTCGCAAGGCGGGTGGGGCCTGATCGATCTCCCGGCTCTGGAGTCACTTGGTCCGGACGATGACCCGTCCCAGCTGGTCGTCCGCGATCTCGATTTCGCACCCGATGCCGCGGCCAGTGTCTTGCCGAAGGGCCGCCCTCACGATTCTTGCGGAGATGCGGATTGCCCGGTGTGTCCGCCCGACTTCATGACGGCGTACGTTGCTCGGCTGCGGGGCGTAATCGCGGAGCACGGGTTCGCTATCCAGCCAGTTCTTGGTGATGAGAGTTCTGCTTCCTATTGCTACACCATCGGTCTGCACGAATCTCTGGGGTGCGAGTTCGTGATGGCCGGCCTGGACGTCCGGGTGATGCAGGGCCTGCTTCACTCCCTCATCGAGCGGTTCGCCGGATCGTCTGGTCCAGTTGACGGTGAGGCGCTGGACGGGGTTCTTGCGAACGGATTCCAGCTGCTCATGCGCCCCGTGACGTCCCTGGAGCCCTTCTCGATGCTGCGGGCGGTGTACGGCCAGGAGATTGCCGTGCCGTATTGGCAGGCCGTGTGGCCCGATAGCGCCGGCATCTTTCCGACGGACGCTTCCTGCTCGCTTTCTCCTGGAACCCAGCCGCTTCTTTAGCCCAATTTCGGGTTTCCGACTCTTTATGTCTCGGAGATTCTTCTGTGCGCCAGCCTGAACCATTGAATGCCATTGATGAGCTGCGGCTCTTCCTGGATTTCGCAGTTCCGCTGTGCGGTGCTGACATCGCGTACAAGCTCAGGCAATGGGGCCATTCGCGCGAGCAGGCCAAGGCCTGGCTACGTGGCGAGGCCGAGCGCGCTGGTGGCAGCCTGGGCGAGAACGGTGACGCGATCCAGTTCAGCGATGGTCGTCCTCGGTCGGGACGCGCGCAGAACCGTGTGGCCCGGACCGCGAGCGAACTGGCGCGCGGCGTGGCAGCGGCGGCGCTGCTCGCCCAACTGGAAGGGAAGAGCGGCGTCGAGGCCTTCGGCGGCTTCTACGGTGTCACCGCCAGGCCCGCCGAGGCCGACACGCCGCGCGTTCAGGACAGTGGCGACGATGCCGTCGGTGTCGCCGCTCGCGGTACCTGTCCTGTGCGGAAGCCGACGGCGTGATGCCTTGTGGCAGTCCCCTCGCCGTGCTTGTCCTCGTGCTTCGTCCCGGGCCGGTGGAAATCGGTCAGGGGCTCTTGGGTCATTCGTTAGGCTCGCCGTGGCCCGTGCCGGAATGGAGTGTGCGGGACAGGCCCCGGTCCCCGTGACGGGACGCAGTACGGCCGGGGCCGCCACTCCCCGGGCGTAGGTCGTACGCCCGCCGACGGCTCAGTCCAAGCGGGAGAAGTCGAGATCCACCAGGATCTCCTTGAGGTCCACCTTCTCGTCGCGGCAGAAGCCCCGAAGCTCGTCCCACATTTCGGGGACTCCCTCCAGAGCGCCACTGAGCAGGGACAGTTGTCCGCGGTCCTCGTCGTACTCCTCGGCGTGGAGGTAGACCATCTCCGCCTTCTGGAGTTCGCGTACGACGCTGAGCAGCGTCGTACGGTCCGCCGAGAAGCGCCTCAGCACCAGTTCGAAGTCCGTGGTCTCCTCGTGCACCACGAGGGCGAGCACCTGTCGGGCCATCCGCGTGAGGCCGCCGACCCGCCCCGCGAAGCGGTTGACCAGCTGAAGGAAGTCCTGTTCGTCCGACGGGTCCTGGTTGGCGTCCTCCCAGGCGAAGAAGCGCGTCATGGTGGTGGCGGGGCGGACCAGGGAGCCGTTGACCGTGTCGCGGAACTCGGCCTCGATGTCGTCGACCGTGTAGCGGTACGTGGCCTCGTGCTTCTGTTTGACTGCCCGCAGGTACTCGACGGTGTAGTCGTGCCGGGTGACGCTGCTGTCGATCAGGTCGTGGTGCACCCCGCACAGCAGCATCAGATTGTCGAAGTCCCGCAGCTGGTCGACGTCCTGGCCGTCCCACGCCTCGTGACGGGCGCTACCGGGCTCGGCGCCGATGATGTGGGCGATCTTGCCGACCCAGGCGCCCTCCTCCGTGACCAGCCGGGTTGAGCAGTGCGGGTCGCCCCAGGCGCATTCGTTGCCGGAGAACGCCCACAGCCGGCGTGCGACGCCGGACAGCGGCTCCTTGCGGTTCTTCTCGGAGCCGTTCGTCCGCTTGGCCACAGCCCGCCCTTCCTTCGCCCTGACGACAACTCGCAGCGTAGTCCAGCTGATTGAGGTGCGGCGGGCGTGCTGATTGTCCGGCTGCTACCAGCGCAGGGTCGGCCGGGGGCGGGGGACGAGTTCGGCCTGCTCGGCGACGGCGACGAGGCGGTCGGCGGTCTCTTGGCCGACCGCCTCGACGAGGCAGTCGAGGTTCGAGGCGATCAGGAGCCAGGAACGCCCCGGCAGCACGCTCAGACGGGCGACGGCATCCGCGAGTGCTCCCGCCTCCAGGGCCATCATGGCCTGGACGTCGGCGGGGTCCGGCTTCAGCGGCACCTTCGCCTCGCGCACCAGGTCGACGGAGAGTGTCAGGTCGTCGATGACCGTGACGGCGGTGGTGTTCTCGATCATGCTGGGCTCGTAGCTGCGCTTGAGCTCATAAGCCTGGTGGACGGTGATGTTCTCCTCGCGGTAGCCGGCGGCGAGGAGGCGACGCAGCCCGGCGTAGGCGGTGTGGGACTTGCCGGACCAGTGCGGTCCCAGGAGGAGCAGGCGGGCGGTGTCGCCGGCCAGGATGGTGGAGCACCATTCGGCGATGGCGGGGTGGTCGGACTCGGCATCGCTGAAGAGCGGGGGTACGACGGGCATCGGCCCAGCGTATGCGGCCGCGTAGTTGGCGGTTGTGCTGGGTTTGATGCCGGGCGCTGCTGGCTGGCTTCTGGTGTGGGTGAACTTCGGGCGTTGTCGCCCGCGTGCGTGTCGTGGCCGGGATGATGTGGCACGCGCAGGGCTGCGGCGGTCGTGGGAGGGGATCGAAGTGAGCAGGTGGGGGAAGCAGGAGGACCGGCTGGTGGTGCGGGCCGTCGACGTGCTGTCGGGCGTGCTGAGCGGCGCGGCGCCGGAGCCGGCCCGCCGTGTCGTCGCCTCCCGGGCGCTGCTGGTTGTCGAGGAGTTGATCTTCCCGCTGCACGAAGAGCTGGTGTTGGCGGAGAACGCGGACGCCGCGGCTCGGGAGGCCACCGATGAGCAGTGGACGGACGACGCCGCGGTGCGCCGGTGGGTGACCGAGACGCTGGCCGAGCACGCCTTTTCCTACAACATGCTCCATGAGGTGTGGGAGGACGATCCGGACCACGTCGAGCCCCAGGGTGACCACCCGGTATGGGCGCTGCTGGAGCTGTCCCCCCTCGCGCGGCGCCTGCGGCTATGGCAGGAGGCGTCCGCGAAGACCGCGGTCGGCCTGGGCGGCGAGGTCGGCGTCGGCGCGCACCAGATCGGACACTGGGCGGCGGGCCGCTCCCGACCCGGGGATGGAGAGCGGGCGGCACTGGCCGGGGCGCTGGGTGTCCATCCGGCGTGGCTGCACGCGGCGCGCGACGAGCAGCCCGATGTGCAGTTGTACCGGTTCGCGTCCTGCCCGTGCGAGAAGCCGACCGCCCTGGCGCGCCTCGGGCTGGGCCGGGAGGAGCCGGACTGGTACGACAGCCCCGCCGAGCAGGCTGCCGCCGTGCACTGGTGCGGGTGCGGGCAGTCGTGGGTGAAGGACGTGGCCGGGTGGCTGCTGCCGCTTCCGCCGGGGGAGGAGCCGGCCCCGTCCTACGGGGACCGGGTCGACCTCGGCCATCCCCTCAGCCGCAGCCCCTCGGTGACTCTCGAAGAGCCGTGGCCGCGGGCACTGTGGCAGCCTCCGGCCGGCAGGAAGAGCCGCGCCCGCACCGCCTACCGGGTCCCCGAACTGCTCACCCAGGAGCCGCAGGTCCTGCCCGTACGGCCGGATGTCGCGCGCGTCGTCGTCCCGGAGCCGGTGTGGGGTGCCGGTTCGGCGGAGCGGCTTGCCGCGAACGCGTCGTGGTGCCGCACCTGCCGGGCCCTGGTCGACGCGCCCAAGGGGACGGCCGGCGGCCCGTGGGTTCTGCTGCACCGCAGCGAGCCGGAACGCGAGCTGAGCACCTGGACCTACCCCACCGAGAAGGACGCTCTGCACCACGGCGCCCATCTGGCCATGACGTACCTGCAGCTGGACGACGGTCCCCTCGACCGCGTGGCACTGGACCTGTTCACCGGCCAGGCGCACGCCCAGGTCATCGACCGGTTCCTCGAACTGCACCCCGAGACGACCCAGTTCGAGGTCGCCGAGCTCGTCCCCATGCGCCCTGACGAGTTCTGATCGCCGACGCGCTACCCCGGCCGCGCCGGGTCGGGCGGTCAGGCGTCAGCCGTCGTCAGCCAGGCGATCCACGCGCCGTCCTGTGCCCGGCCAAGGTGAAGGTCCGGCGTGTGATCGGCCATGCGGGCACAGATCCGGCCGTAGGCCCCGTGGCGGGCGGGGCACAGCCGGGCCAGTTCCTCGGGGGTGAGCGCCGCGAGGTCGTCGGAAAGGCTCTGGCCGGCCGCGGTCGCGCGTGCCTGGGCGCCTCGGCGACGCTCGACGGCGTCCCGGCGCTCGGCGAGCAGGCGCAACCAGCGCAGGTCGCTGTCGTCCTGGTCGCCCGCAGGGGTGTAGAGGCACTGGCGCGCACCGTGCTCGTCGAGCTCGTCGACGACGGTCATGCCGATCGCCTCGAGCATGCGGCACGAGCCGCTGTTGGCCTTCTGGGTGACCGCGACCAGCGGGCCACCGCCGGGGACGGCGTCCGTCCACCAGCTGACGGCTGCCGCGACGGCCTCCCTGCCCAGGCCTTCGCCCCAGGCGGCGGGGAGCAGCTGGTAGGAGATTTCGGCGCGGCCCTCGCACCTGTGGTCGGCGACGATGGTCACCAGGCCGATCGGCCGCTGGTCGGCGACGCGGACGACGGTGAAGGCGCCGGCCGTCGTTGGGTAGGCGGCCTGCCGGGCGGCGACGCGATCCTCCGTGACCGGACCGCCGAGATGCGCGCGCACCCGGTCGTCGGTCAACAACTCGCTTACCAGGGGGCCGTCTTCCCGGGTGACCGGCCGCAGGAGGAGACGGTCGGTGCGCAACTGGGCGGGCCAGACACGGTCCAGGGCGGTGTCGACAGAATCCATGGCGCTCACCCTTCCTTGAGCCGAGCATCGCCGTGCGGGATTCGCCCGCTACAGTCACGCGGCAGGGGGCCGGAGCCACTGACATTGGCTCCGGCCCCTGTGTCTGGCGGCGAAAACGGGTCAGTCGGTATCCTCGCGCGGTTCGAGCAGGGCGAAGTACGTCTCACGCTGCTGCTCGGTCAGCTCGCCGTCGAGCGAGAGCGCCGACCTCAGGGCGCTCAGGGTGTCCGCCGCCGGCATCTTCCACGTCTTGTGGGCCTGGCGCTGGATCTCCCCGATGGTGGCGTACGCCTCGCCGGGGAAGCACCGGATGTACCAGTCGAGCATCTTGCCCACCGAGGGCGTCAGGTTGAGGTGCCACCACTCCGGGGACGCCTCACCATCCGTGGCGTCCTCGTCGTCGGCGAACATCTCGACGGTTTCGGCGAAGTCGTGCAGCACCGCTGCCCGCACGGTGCGCCCGAGGTGTTCAGTGGGGACGATCTGGTCGAGGCCGGCGGCCACCGACCAGGCGAGCTCGCCCGCGATCTGGGTGACGGACTCCTTGTTGCGGTGGCGCAGCACCCACCGCTTGCGCACGTCGGGCCGGTCGTACAGGGCGTGCTGGAAGTCGGCGGCGAACCGGTCGCGCACCTCGGCCGCCCCGGGCGAGAGGGCGTCACGGTCGCCGGCGGACATGGCCTCTCCGACGCCCGTGTAGGAGCGCTTGCGGGCCTCCACCCAGTCATCGGCCACCGCGCGGGCCCACTGGTCGCGACCGCCGACGACGGCCTGCGGGCGCGGGACCTCGCTGTTGCCGCGTGAGATGTAGGCCCGCAGCGTCGAGGCGGTGATGCCGCCCAGCTCCGCCATCTCCGGTGCGCCGATGAGCTGCGCCCCCGTCAGCTCGGGGCTGGAGACGTCGACCACGCACCGCTCCAGCGGCAGGGCACCGTCCTGCTCCTGGTGGTGCTTTGCCCATAGCGCCAGGTGGTCGAGCCAGTTGTCCGGCCGCGGGGCGTCCGGGTCGAAGGTGGCTACCTTGCTGACGTAGGCCTTGGCCGGGTCGGCGCGGCCGTCGAGCATGTCGGAGGCGGTGACGGTGACGGCCATGCGGGCCTTGCGCTTCTCGTAATCCTGGGCGACGGGGTCCCAGACCTGGCCGGGCCGGTACCACGTATCACCGTTCCACCAGTAGCCGCCGGCGCGGAACAGCAGCACCTCGCCGTCCCACTCGGTGTGCAGGCCGGAGGTCTCGCCGTCCCGCACGAGCAGCACGGTCCGGCCGTGGTCGGGGTGGTAGCGCACCGCCCAGCCGAGCGCGTGGTTGAGCGGGTCAGTGGTGAAGGCCCGCCAGCTCTTGTCGGAGCGGTCCATGTCGAAGCGGCCCCACATGCCCGGGCCCCGGTTGCGGCCGATGGCCTCGATGGCCTCCGGCCCCTCGTCGAGCGGGAGGTGGGAGTCGTCGATGAAGGGCAGGCCCGGCACCGGATGATCGGTGCGCAGGCCGTTGGCGAGCGGAAGAACGTGATTCAAGGCTGATTCCTCGTTTCACTTCAAGTGCTGCACTTCTTGTGCATCACTGATGTTGTCTCCCTTATACATGTGCGGCAACCCTCTTCGTGCAGCCGTTTCCAGCCAACCTCACAGCCAGTCGTCCGGGAACCGCTTACAGAGGTGACCGCGTCGGATACCTTCCTCTCTCATCCAACGCGACGGACAGGACACGACGACTCGTCGCAGCGTGTCACGACAGGAAGGAAAGCCAGCCCGTGCTCGAGTACTTCGCCCATGACGAGCCCCGCCCCGCCCCGTTCAACGCCGACGAGCTCAAGCCGGAGCACGCCAAGGCCATCGGTGCCTTCCTGGACGAGCGCGTGAAGGAACTCCGTGCGAAGCATCCTGCGGGCAGCCCCGAGGAACGCGCGGCCCGCGCCTTGAAGGAAGCCGTCGGCGTGCACCTCGACGCGCTAAACGAGTGCTTCGAGGATGAGGAGCCCGACACCCTCCAGGCGCGTAAGACGTCCTGGAACCGGCTGGTGTTCATTGTCTGGCCTTGGGAGGGAACGGAGGGATACGACGCCTACCAGTGGCGGCTGGTCCGCCACCTTGACGCCGACGCCGCGGTCGAGAGCGCCCGCCGTCTGCTCGCCACCCGCCAGGAGGTCGCGGACAAGAAGCGTGCCGAGCGGCAATAGCCACGGCCACCCGGTACCTCGGGCCGCTCAGAGCCAACCGTTACGGCGGACGGGGCCCACTGCGGGCTGAGAGTCACCAGGTAGAGGCGGCGACGTGGCGTTTGCAGGGGACGCGATGATGCGGGGCCCTGTACCCCTTGAGCGCTCTGAGCTTCGGCCGGAAAGGACCATGCCCGCAGCCGGTTCAGGCGGCTGGACGGACGTCTTCCTGCTCGAGGGGCGCGCCTTCCGGAACGGCGCCCTTCGCGTGCTTGAGGGCCTGCCGTGCGGCGACCATGTCTGGGCCCTTGATGCCCTCCTGTTCGCAGTGCGCCCACCAGGTGTGGCACTGCACCAGCGCCGTGGCGGCGCGCAGTTCCTCCATGAGCCGGTCGAACTTGTTGGCCTCGTCGGGCGTCCAGCCGGGCGACGCGGGTCGGCCGCACCGTTCCCTTCCCTGCTCCGTCTCGTCTGGCCAGCCGGCATGAGGTTCACGGGACCAGGGGAGCGTCGCCTGGTGGGCGCGGAGAGCGGCGTACAGCTCCGTCACCTGGCGCTGGGCCGCGACCAGGTCGGCGGGGAAGTTCCGCGGGTCGAACGGGCCCGGTTCTGGTGCGGGGGTACTCATGCTTCGGAGCTTAGTTCGACCGGCTGACAAACCTCCGCCAGCGCGCGACCGTGCATCTGACCGCTTCATCCCGGCTCGGGTCGAGCGGAAGCGGGGCGGGTCCCTCCTTGGTTCTTCAGCACGAGGGGCCCGCCATGCTCTTCCAGGCAGGAAGGTGCGATGCGCTGCTCATGATGCCCCCGGCTTCAGCAGGCGGGTAAGGGCCCTCACGTTGTCATTTGCCTCGGGCTGCGAGCAGTTGGGCTCGGGTGTAGGTCACCGTGCCGGGGGCGTCGCGCAGGAGCTCGAACAGCGCTCGCGGTGCCGCGGGATCGTCGGGACGTACCGCGGGGGCGGAGATGTCGTCGAGGAGGACATCGACGAGGCGGGCGAGGGTGAGGCAGCCGTTGCCCGAGTAGCCGTAGCCGATGCCCCAGCCGTCCCGTTCGGGTGCCAGCCACAAGGTCTGGTCTTCGGTACGGATCCAGCAGATCCCGGCGCTGAGGACGAGGGCCGCGAGCGGCGAGCGGGTCGGCAGGCGCTGCAGTGTGCAGGTGGACAGATCCGTAGCGCCAGTGTCCGGGTCGCGCTGCAGCACGGGGACGCCGGCGACGGGATCGTGGAGGAGGACGTCGCTGTCGGCACGGCGGTCGTTGTCCAGCAGGACCTTCTCCAGGACGGTCGGTGGTTGGTCGGCATCTGCCGGGACCAGGCGCCTGGCCCACTCACGGGCGGTGGCGCAGGCCTCCGGCCGCACGCTGACCACAGCTCCGGTGTGCCAGTCCCGGCCACCGTCCCAGCGCTGCGCGAAGGCAGCGACCCGGTGGGCGAGAACGTCGCGGCGTTCGGTGATGCTCAGCCAGCCGGCGCGGCGGACCATCTCCGTCGGCTCCTCTGGGGCGGGGCGCAGCAGCGAGGCCGGTACCGCGCCAAGGACAAGGTGGGCACCGTCGCCGCCGTCGGCCGCGTTCTTGCGCAGTTCGGCGATGTAGCGGGTGGTCGACGAGTGGCCGCGGTGGCGGACTTCGCGAGCGAGGTACCAGCACAGCTCGGCCGCCGGGGACCCGTCCGGCTCGTCCGCAGCGAGCTCCGTCAACGCCGTGACTGGGGTGGCGATGTCATGCGCGGGCACCACCGCCGGTGGGGCGCCCGGCCGCCAGGCGGCGATCGAGTCACGGTCGCGCAGCGCGTGGAACCAGTACGGCGCCGGCTGTCCGAGAAGGGCCGCCAGCTCGGCCCATGTTGTGTAGTACGGCTGGTCGCCCCCGTCAACGTCATAGGCCTGGAGGTCAGGCACCCAGGGTTGGCTCACTTGGGTGCTGGTCTGTGCCACGACCACGCACGCGTATCTGTCGGCCAGGCGTGCACCGTGGTGTCGGCGCAGGGCACTGGTGACGGTCTTGGGGGCGGCGTTGCCGTCGACCAGCGAGTGCACAAGCGCGACGCCGCCGAGGTCGGTGTCCCACCGCAGCACCGCGTAACGGTCGATGAACTCCGCCCGGTCGAACACGGCTTTTCCTGCAGGCTGTTGGAGCCATTGCTGCTGGTTCGCATGGCCGTTGCCGTCGTCCGGTGCGTTCCGTGTGAACAGCGTCATGCCGTCCCCTCCCCAAGACCGTCAGCACATCCCCCTGGCCGGTAGACCGGCCCGGATTGTCTGCCGCCCCCACTCTGCCCGGCGTTGCGGCCCGGCACCCGTGAAGCACGAGAACCGGACATGGCTGACACCTGACCGCCCGACTGTTCGGCATTGAAGCCTTGCGGTACACCCACCCGCTTGATGTCGTGGCGCGTACGAGTATCGCCGGTACGGAAGGAGGGGACCGGCATGCTCCTCGGCGGCCGTCTTGCCCATGCAGAGCGGCTGTTGCAAGGCCGTAGAGTCGTGGGTGGGCTCCGGGGTGAGTGCCGGGTCGTCCGACAGACCCGGGCGCCCTTGCCGTCGGCTTGGGCTTGACCGGTGGATCTCACCTGGAGTTGCAGGCTGCCGAGTGACAAGCAGGTGCTGGTGGTCTTCACTCCAGGGAATCCAGCACAATCGGCCGCTGCCGTCATTGGTTCATCGGGCGGCAGAACGGACCAGACCGAGGACCGGGTCGAGACGCAGGATGTGTCGTTCTGTCCGTCGGCCCTGAATACGCCCGTCAGGCAGTACCCGGTGAGGCAGCAGACGCAGCTCGCGGGCGAGCGGAGTCTTGTTCCACTCCGTGGGCGGGGCGGTGTCGGGGTCGTCGGGTAGATACGTTGCGGGAGCCGGGATGCTGAGACGGGCGAGATCGGCGACCTGTTCGCGGGTCAGCCGCTTGCGCCCGGGGGCTGGCATGGGCAGGGGGCAGCTGCGCTGGGGGTCGAGCCAGTAGGTGGCGTCGTCTGCGTGGTAGACGGGCAGCAGCCGTGCCGAGTCGGCGCCGAGGCGGGTGGTAAGCAGGTCGGGGTCGAGGTCGCGGTCGGTGATCGGGTAGAGGTCAGTGAGGGTGTCGGGGGCGGGGATGGCAGCGGTGTCAGCGGCCGCAGCGTATGCGGCATCCTGGCCAGCGCGCCGGTGGTCGTCGTGCAGAGCTTGTTCGGCGAGGGTGTTCAGGTCCGCGTAGACGGTTTCGATCATGGGGGTGACGGCGTCCGGGATGGCGACGGGTATGTCAGCCTTCTCGGCGAGCAGGTCGCGGGTCCGGCGCAACAGGGCCTGGTCGTAGACGTTCCCCCACGCTGGTGGTGGCAGCTCCCCGGCGGGTGACAAGACGACTAGGCGTGGGGCGGGTGCCCAGGCGGGACGGTGCCCGCGGCCGGCGAGGGAGTGGCGGTGTCCGCGGCCGGCGCGCTGAAGGAGCTGGGCGAGGGGTGCGAGGTCGGTGATGACGAGGTCGAAGTCGACGTCGAGGGACTGCTCGGCGACCTGAGTGGTCACCACGATCCACGGCTCGCGCGGTCGGCGGGCGCGGGGGCCGAGGAGAGCGAGGAGTCGGCGGGTGATGTCCTCGCGCTGCCATTGCGGCATGCGGGCGTGGAGCAGCAGGAGCTTCGGGGTGCGGGTGCCGGAGCGGGCGGCGAGGGCTTGGTAGGTGGCCTGAGCGTCAGGAACGGTGTTGCAGACGATGAGGACGGCACCGGGGTCTTCACTGGCGTCGTAGAGCGGGGCGAGGGTTCGCCTCAGCTGTGTGGCGCGTCCGTCGGGGGCGCTGGGGTCATGGGTGTGGCGCACGAGGTGCTGGTCGACGCCGAGAAAGTGCGCGCGGGCGCTGGGGATCGTGCCGGAGTCGGTCACGACGCCGGTGGTCGAGTCCGCGAACAGCCAGCCTGGGTAGGCCGGGTCGACGGGCTGTGGGGTGGTGTGGCCGGCGCCCTGGAGGTAGGCGTGGACCAGGCGCTCGGCGAGGTGGCCGGCGAGGGTCGCGGACAGCAGTACGACGGGAGCGCCGAAGTGGCCGAGCCACTGGAGCAGGCGGACAGTGAGGGCGTGGCCGAAGGCGTCGTAGGCGTGGGCCTCGTCGATGATCACGGTTTTGCCGGACAGGCCGAGCCAGCGCAGGGTGTTGAATCGCATGGGCAGGCAGGCCATCGCGGCCTGGTCCCAGGTGCCGACTGCTGCGCCGGCGGCCAGGCCGAGGTGCTTGCGGCGCATGAAGTCGCCCGCCGTCGTGGACACCCCGTCGTCGGAGAGTTCGGTGTCGGGGGCGTCCGTGGAGTATGCCTCCTTCAGCCAGGCCATTCCGTGCAGCAGAGTCACTGGAGTGTCGGCGGCCGCGGCACGGCGGACGTAGGTGCGTACGCGGTCCCACATCGCATCGGTCGTGGCCATCGTCGGCAGCAGGACCGCGAGGCCGGGGTGGCCGGCCGCCGCGCCGAGAAGGCGGGCGCCGAAGAGTCCCGTCTCCGTCTTACCGTCACCGGTGGGTGCGGTCACCAGCAAAATCCCTGGTCCGGTCACGAGGCCGGGCAGGCGGGCGCCGATATCGGCCTGCAGCGGGTACGGGTGGGTGATCTCCGGGAAGACGTCCGAGAACCGGGTCGCAGGCGCCCACTGTGGTGCCGCAAGCTGCAACTTCTCCACGGCTGGGCTCGCAGCGGCGAGGGCCCGCTGGAAGTGGGCCTCCCAGTCCTCATCTGCGGCAGCCAGCCAGCCGCTTTGCCGCGCCGACACCCACTGGTGCCCGGACGCGATCCAGTCCGCGAGCACCACCAGCCCGGTCACCAGCACCGCCGCTCCCGCAGGCGCCACCCGCGCCGGCGCAGCAGGGCGTCCGCACGCCCGGTGCACGACGTCCACCAAAGCGGCCCGCTGCTCCTGCCATCCCGTCGCCGTCCCGATGCGCGGCTCCGTCTTCTCCGGGTGCAGCAGCGTCACCCGGTCCAGCATGGAGCCGTAGACGCCGTGATGTCCTCCAAGGATCTGCGCCACCTGATGCGCCACCGACTTCCCCGGACGCGACGCAACGTCGTACCCGAAGTCGGCCAGGATGGACGGAAGAACGAGATGCGTCACCCGTTCATGACGTACGGAACCCTCGTTCATCCACCCTGCCGGGGATGCGAATTCCTTCCGCTGCAGGAACTCCGGTTCGGGGCCTGTTGGGGATGCTTGGAAAGAAGGGCAGCATTTTCCCAGGTCATGGAGGCCAGCCCAGAACCCCACCAGTGCACGCGCCTGACGCTCCGAGACCCCGAAGGACTCGGCTGCAAATCTGCGCTGACCTGCCGAGAGGTGAACGTCCCAGAGCAGCATGGCGACCGCTGCAGTATCCAGCAAATGGCACCCCAGCGGATACGGAGCGGGAAGCTCATCGAACTTTCCCCATACGCAGGAACACAAGTCAGTAACCATTAAATACATCACCTCAAATAAACGAAAGAAAAATGAAACATCAGCCTGAGGAACAACAGGACCCACGCGTCGGCGGCCAAGACTGTTTACTCCCTGGCGATCGCCGACGGGTGGAAGATGGACGTCCCCGTCGGCCAGCTGCACACAGTGGTGTACGACAGGGGGCGCCACCCCAAGGGCGGGCTCCCGCACAAGCAGGCTGCGCTCCGGTCGGCGCCAGGTCAGGTACGTAGCGTGCGATGACCCCGAGCAAACGGGCTGTCCTCGTAACCACTCAAGTCGGGTGGCCCCCGCATAGGCGGTTTTTCAGATGCCACTGACCGAGCCTTCCGCTCCCGGCCTCGCTCGGTGAACAGCTCATCCGGGACAGGTGGATTGGACGGTTAGACCACAACAAGGGCCGCCACCAGATTCACAACCACGGAGGACTCCCGCACGGGCGGGCGGCACCGGATCGGCCCGAAGTGCCGCGACTGCCGCGACGGTTGACTCCCGCACGGGCAGGCTGCGCTGTCTCGGGTCCTGCCTGTACGACGCAGCAGGTATCGGGCGCGTGCCTTCCACGATGGTCTCCCGCACAGGCGGATTGCACGCCGGCTGGAACGCCAGGAGTTCCGGTGGACCCTCGCGCTTGCTGGCTGGACAACGGGATGACCTCACCCGCGCTGGTGGACTTGCGCACGGGCGGGCGGCACATCGTCGGCAGCGCCGTCGTCGCGGTCATGATCGGAGGACTCCCGCACAGGCGGGCGGCACGTGAGCACGTGGACATCCGGGATCGCCACAACCGGAGGACTCCCGCACGGGCGGGCGAATCTCAGCCGTTGTCCTCGCGCCACTCGTTCATCGCCGGAGAACTCCCGCATGGACGGAACCCGGGTGTACTGCCGCCGTACACGATGGACGACGGAGGATTCCCGCACAGGCGGGCTGCGGCCTCGGCAGCTTCCGACCCGCTACACGACGCGCGGTGGACTCCCGCGCGGGCAGAGGCACTAGACGTCAACCGGGATCCACGGTGCACCGATCGGACGACTCCCGCGTGGGCGGGCTGCACTGGAGCTCCATCAGGTCGCGCCGGTCGGTTCCCGGTGGACCCACTCATTGGCAAGCTGCTCGACGCAGTCACGGGAAACGCTGGTACGGCAACGATGGACGCCCGCACGGGCGGGCGGCACCGGATGAAGTGCTTGACGAAGCAGGCGTACATCGGGCGACTCCTGCACGGGAGGGCGCCATTTCACGGGCTGGGAGTCGCTGGCTTCCCAGCTCGGAGGACCCTCGCGCGGGCGGGCTGCACGTCTACGGATCTTGTTCAGTTGATCTGTGCAGCGGTGGACCCCGCTGAGCGGGTTGATGGCCGCCGTTGCCAGACTCCCGCACGGGCAGGCAGCACCTTCAGTGCCGGGTCGCCTGCTTCGGTAGTCATTGAAGGACTCCCGCACCGGCGGGAGATCGATGGCATCCCGCACGGGCGGGCTTGGAGTACGTCCAGGAGACCATCGGAGGCCCCCGCATAGGCGGGTGACACAACCACTTCGTCGTCGACCCAGGGAAGTACGACGGAGGACTCCCGCACGGGCGGGCAGCGTCCGAACGTACTACAACGAGGCCGGGGACCTGATCGGAGGACTCCCGCACGGGCGGATTGCGCACGAGCCCCGTGGCAGTCCACGTTTTCACCATCGGCGGACCTCCGCACAAGCGGGTGACGCTGTCCCCTGTCGTCTACGTGATGGGTCGGTGGTGGAGGACTCCCGCACGAGCGGGCTGCACTGGAGCTCCATCAGGTCGCGCCGGTCGGTTCCCGGTGGACCCACTCATTGGCAAGCTGCTCGACGCAGTCACGGGAAACGTGCTGTACGGCAACGGTGGACACCCGCACGGGCGGGCGGCACGAGGAGAAGCCGGTCATCACGCCCGGCTAGGTCGGAGGACTCCGCACTGGCCGGCACGTGCGCTCCGGAAGCAGAAGCCAGGCACGCTCCGGAGGACCCCCGCATGGGCGGGCCGCACTCCAGGCCGATCAGCGGTGCGGACTCGGGAACCGGAGGACTCCCGCGCGGGCAGGCGGCACAGCTCCAGAGCGCGGGCTGCTTGCTGTCCTGCGTTGGAGGTCAACCGCACGGGCGGGCGGCACGAAGCCAAGGCCAACGCCGCACTGCTCGGTCTCGGAGGACTCCCGCACGGGCGGGCTCCCCATCCGGCAGATACACGAGGGCACGGGCCTGATCGGAGGACTCCCGCACAAGCGGGCAGCACTACCTGGCCACCGTCAGGGATCGCGCGTTCGGCGGAGGACTCCCGCACAGGCGGGCGGCAGTAGATGGTCTTGTAGCCGAGGTCGATGGGCTCCGTTGAACTCCCGCACAGGCGGGTGACACTCGCCGGTGATGCTGTTCTCGTCGATGTACGCCGGACGACTCCCGCACGGGCGAGCGGCACATCTGTCCGTCCGAGCCGATCGGGATCGCGTACGAAGGACTCCCGCAAGGGCGGACGGCGCATGATCCCGATGTCGCGCCAACTCCTCTTGCCAGGGATCGCTCCCGTGCCGATGCCGCTATCCGAGTGGGTCGCGATCGACCCGAAAGCCGACGGAAGACCCCCGCACTGGCGGACGGCACTCGATGATGGTCTCGAACTCGCCGACGATGTACGGGGAACTCCCGCATGGGCGGGCGACACAGCGGGGCGAAGATCCAGCGCGACCAGCGGACCGGAAGACTTCCGCGCGGGCCAGCTGCACCGCCCCCAAGCTGGGGACCCCTTGAGCGGAGGACTCCCGTAGGCGGGCTGCATGTTATCGGCCGCGTCCAGAAGCCCATGGGTAACGGAGGACTCCCACGGGCGGGCTGCACCGCCGCCGATCCCTATGGGGCTGTTTCCTCGGCGGAGGACCCCCGCACGGGCGGGGCGGGCGGCACCCACACGGACGACTCCCGCGCGGGCGGGCACTTGGTGAGGTCGACCTTCTCGGTGTCCTCCTTCGGGGGAGTCCCGCGCGGGCGGGCGGCACACCCGGTGCGCCCGCCGGTACGGCACCGTGCACGGAGGACTCCCGCATGGGCGAGCGGCACAACTCCGCCTCAATCTCGTGCATCTCCTCCATCGGAGGACTCCCCCACCGGCGGGTGACGCAGCCTGGCAGGCTTGTTGTTGGCGACCGCCCACGGAGGACTCCCGCACAGGCGGGCTGCATTCCCAATTGCCGCGGCTGCACAGCACGGTCAGCGGACGACTCCCGCATGGACGGGCAGCGCTTCGCCAGCTGCCGGGTGTCGATCATGCCCTTCGAAGGACCCCCGCGCAGGCGGGCTGCACCTAGCAGCGTTCACCGGCGTGCGGACCTGGCTCGATGGACTCCCGCATGGACCGTCTGTACATCGCGGGCGGCGCTGTAGTCGCGGTCGTGATCGGTGGACTCCCGCACAGGCGGGCAGCATCTGCAGTGCCGGGTCGCCTGCTCGGTAGTCATTGAAGGACTCCCGCATCGGCGGGGATCGATGGCATCTTGCGAAGACGGGTATGCACTCGTCGTGTGCGCCCCAGTGGTAGGCGCCGAATGGTGGACCCCGCGCGGGCGGGTGGGACACTCTGACGTCGTTGTTCCGTTGGTCGGGGATCGACGGCCTCCGCAGGAGCGGATTGCAGTTGGGATGGCGTCTCCCGTCAGCGCTGGCCTCCCGCACGGGCAGGCGGCACCGGATGACCATGCCCTCCATGACGCCGGGCACCGGACGACTCCCGCACAGGCAGTCGGCATGTCAGCTCGACGGGCGCCTCGTGTCCGGCGGCCGGACGACTCCCGCACGGGCGGGTGGCACTTGTCGCCGCCTTGTGTTTCTTCTCCGGCTACGGTGGACTCCGCACAGGCGGCAGCACTTCGCCGCCGAGTCGGTGGGACTGGAGCACGACGGAGGACTCCCGCACAGGCAGGCGGCGCGATTCCTCGTCGCTCTCGTGGAAGCAACAGGCCTTGCACCAAGCGAACCCTGCGATGAGTTGCCCCTCCCAACGCACGTATCACGGCGTCCGGGCCGGTGGACTCCTGCACGGGCGGGCTGCACAGGGCCCGCGCCGTTACGCGCGGCTGGTGATCCGGAGGACTCCCGTACGGACGGGCGGCACACCCAGTCCGGCGACCTCTCCGCCGACCTCAACGGAGGACTCCCGCGCGGGCGGGGGCACATCCGGCAGATGAAGGAAGGGACTGGTCTCGTCGGAGGACTCCCGCACAGGCAGGCGGCACGATTCCTCGTCGCTCTCGTGGTTCTCCTCCATCGAATGACTCCCGCACGGGCGGGCTGTGCTTGATGGTGTTGGCCATTTTGCCAACCCCACCCGGAGGACCCCCGCGCCATTAGGGACTCCCACACGGACGGGCCGCACGGCGACAAGCTCACGGCCGTGATCGCGGAGACCGGAGGACTCTCGCGGGCGGCAGCACCGCGTCCTTCTCCCCGTAGAACAGGGAGAGTTCGAACGACTCCCGCACGGGCGGGTGGCACACGTTCTCCAGCGTGGTCGCCTTGCCGTCAACCGGACGACTCCCGCACGGGCGGGCGGCACTCTCCGGGGTGTCCGTGGAGGTGGTCTCGGAGTGGACGACTCCCGCACGGGCGGGCGGCACCTGGTCAGCATCTTCAAGGCCCTGGGCAGCGTCGGACGACTCCCGCACGGGCGGGTGGCATCAAGTCGCGCCGGACGGTCATGCCGAGCGCTGAAGGACTCCCGCGCGGGCGGGCACGACCGCCGGTGACATTCGGGATGTCACCGCCACGGAGGACTCCCGCATGGGCGGGCCGCGCACCACGTGCGCGAACAGGACCCACCAGTACCGCGGAGGACCCCCGCACGGGCGGGCCGCACGTGTCCCGGGCGCGCAGCGTCAGGATGTTGAACGGCGGGCTCCCGCACGGGCGGGCTACACCGTTCCCCGCGGGAGCGACCGGATCGGGGATAGGAGGACCCCCGCACGGGCGGGCTGCACGACATGCTGACGCAGCCGGAGATGGTGGAGGCGGGAGGACACCCGCGGGGGCGGGCTGCACTCTACGTGACCTGCGCGTTTCTAAGCGATTTGCTGTTTTCGTATCAAGGTTCAAAGCCTGAAGGCTGTGGCGTTGGTGTAGCTCTATACCCGGGTGAGGGGTGCTATGGAGAGCAGTCCGCTTCCGAAAGCGCGGCCTCGGCCGATGCCGGCGGTGAGTGCGCCGTGGAGTGCGGTGGTGTCGGTGATGGTGGCGGTTCCTTCGAAGCGGGTGACGCGGCTTCGGATACGGATGCGTTTGCCTTCGTGGTCAGGGTCGTTCTTCCATCCGGCGATGTCAGGTTGAGCCGCTGAGCTGGTGGTGTCGGTGTGGGGCGCAAGGCCAGCAGTGGTGGCGCGTTCGTGCCACCACTGGGTGGCCTCGTCGCCGTGGAGGTGCATGCGGCGACCTCGCTTGAGTCGTCCCTTCTCGTCTCGTTCTGTAGTCGCGGCGTTGCGGGAGCAGCGCATGGGCTCTGTGTGGATGCGGTAGCGGATGGGGGTGCCGGGTTGGCACCAGGTGAGCAGCGGGGTGAGGTCGCGTTCGTCGGTGGCGGTGGCGTAGCCGATGGGGAGGGAGGCGAGGTTGAGGGGCTGGGTGGACTGGATGAGGAGGGTGTGGCCGCGGGGGTGGTGTTCGAGGCGGAAGAGGATGCCGGCTGCTTGGCGGGGGCTGTGGCCGAGGTGGTCGGGGGCGAGGGTGAGGACGGTGCGGTGGAGTGAGTGGACGTTGCGGAGGTCGCGGGCGGCCTCGGTGGACAGGGGGTTGAGTTTGAGTCGGGTGAGGTGGGCGGTGGTGGTCATGGTGGTGCTCCGTTGTGGGTTCCCGCGTGGGCGGGTGACGGTCGTCAGGTGGTGCGGTGGGCGGTGACTGCGTTGAGGTAGGCGGTTCCGAGGCCGGCGCATCGGGTGGTGGGGAGGTGTCGTGTGGTCTCCCACAGGCGGCGGGTGGTGAAGGTGCGGCCGGGGCGGGAGACGTCGTCGATGGTGTGGGTGTGGGGGGTGGTGGGGGTGGGTGGGTGTTCGGTGAGGAAGGTCACGGGCACGGTGTCGCCGGTGCGGGGGGCTGGGCGGTGGAGGGGGAGGTGTTCGAGGGAGGTGTCGGGGTCGTGGGTGGTGGTGATGAGGACGGGGGTGTCGGGTCGGCAGGCGCGGCGGCCGAGGTGGGGTGGGTAGACGGGGTTGCGCAGAGCGGTGGCGAGGTCGTCGATGAGCGGGGCTGGTCCGGTGACGGCGATGGTGAAGGCGGCGTCGTGGAGGTACCAGTCGCGGAAGACGAGTGCGTTGCCGCGGTGTCCGCCTTCGGCGGTGGGGACGGTGTGCTGTTTGGGGTGTCCGCCGCCGACGGTGTGGAAGTCGAGGAGGCGTTGTCCGGGCCGGTCGATGCGGATGGTGTGGGTGAGGTGGTCGAGGTCGCTGAGGTCGCTTCCGCGGGGGCGGCCTTGTGCGGCGGCGAGGAGGCCGGTGATGCCGCTGCGGGTGGGGTGGGGGTGGCTGGTGCGGGTGGTGCCGCCTTGGGGGCCGCCCCAGAATTGCGGGCCGGACAGGTGCAGGAGGAGTGCAGTGGTCACTGCCGGCCTGCCGGTGTGAGGGCGGCTTCGGTGATGGTGGTGACGAGGGTGTCGAGGCGGGGGATGTGGGTGCCGAGGGCGGTCAAGCCGGTCAGGTCGGCGGTGCCGGAGTGGGCGGCGGCCAGGAGGTGTTCGTCGCCGAGGAAGCGGTTGACGGCGACGGTGTGTTGGTCGAGGGCGGTAATGCTGGGGCCGGTCCAGCCGGAGGTGTCGTCGGCGGTGACGGGGGCTTCGAAGGCGCCGGCGAGGTTCATGGGCTGGTCGGTGCGGACGGTGATGTGGACCAGGGCGGGCGGGGTGAAGGGGGCGGTGCTGTTCTTCTTGGCGGTCGGGATGTGGCGGGCGAACTCGGTCAGGAAGGCGCGGATGAGTTCGCGGGCCATGGCCTGGTCGTGGTCGAGGTTGTGCAGGAGTTCGTCGACGTTGATGGTGGCGTAGCGGTAGAAGGTGCCGGAGGCGTGGGCGTGCTGGCCCATGTGGGCGGAGCCGTTGTCGGTTCCGGGGATGTCGTCGACGGCGGTGAAGAAGTCGGGCTGTTCTTCGCCGGCGTGGGTGGTGATGGCGTGGGCGACGGCGATGGAGCCGTCGACGGTGGCTTCGGGGGTGTTGGCGAGCATCCGGCCGAAGGCGGCTATAGAGCCGTTGCGCCGGCACAGGATGGTGCGGACGGTGTCCTTGAGTTCAGCGATTTTGGCCTTGGTGTCCTTGTCCAGTGCGGGTGCCTTGGTCTTGGTCTTCGCCTTGGTTTTGTCGGCGGCTTCGGCCTGGGCGCGGGCCTGTTCGGCGGCCGGGGCGAGCAGGTCGTGGTGGGTGGCGGCGAGGTCGGCGAGGTCGGTGATCGCCGATTCGGGGACGAAGAGCATGACGTTGGTGGTGCCGGCTTCGGCGAGCTTCATGCCGGAGAACTGGGCGGTCAGCGCGATGGCCTGCCCGGCGTCGAGGGCGTCCTGTTCGCTCCAGCCGCGGGTGCGGAGCTCGGCGGCGACCTTCTCGGGGATGCGGCGGGTACGTAGGGCCCTGTCGCCGAGGACGGTCTCGGTGTTTATGCGGCAGCCGCGCTTTTGGCAGGCGGAGGAGATCCGGGTGCGTTCGACGCCGCCGAGGAGTGCGATCTTCGGGGAGCCGAACTCGTCGCGGTTGAGGTTGGACAGGGGGTAGGCGTGCAGGACGTGGACGTCGATGACGAGGCTCATGCGGGGGTCTCCTCGGGGGTTTCGGTGAGGCGGGTGGGGTCGGGGCTGTAGTGGCTTTGCATCCAGGCGTCGGCGATCTGGGGGCGGTACTTCGGCCAGCCGTTCAGGTCGCGTAGTAGCCGGGGCCAGGAGACGGGGATGCCGGCTGCCGTCATGCGGGTCACGGGCCGGTGCAGCAGTGCGAGGGCCGGTTGTAGGCGGCGCTGGCGGGCTACGCGTTCCAGGAGGTCGGCGGTGCTGTCCTCGCGCAGGACGCCTTGGCGCACGGCGCGCTCGAGGGACCAGCCGAGGTTGCCGTGTGCGGGGTCGTACAGGATGGGGGTGGTGCGGTCGGTGGTGGGGTTGGCGGCCTGGTGGGCGTAGAGGCCGGCGACGGCAAGGTGCGCGAGGGTGGCGTCGGGGCCCCAGTTGGGGATGCGGGGGCGCAGGTGGCGCATCATGCGCCAGGACTCGTCCAAGCGGCGGATGTTGAGGCCGTCTCTCAGGTCGCGGCGGCCCTGTGGGGTGGAGCAGACGTCGGCGACGTAGCGCATGTAGGCGGTGTCGCGGGCGAGCCACCGGGGCGGCTCGAGGCTCTGGCCGGTCGTCTCTTCTGCCGGACTCGCCAGGGAATCGGAGTAGGTCATCGGTTCTTCCGGGTGGCTGCAGGCCGGTCAGGCTGCCGGGCGGCGGGGGCCTGCGGTCTGGCGGGGCGATCGGGTGAGTTGGGCGCGGGCCTCGGCGGTGGCCCGGCGGCCACGGGCCGTGGACTTCAGGGCGGTGGCGTTGGTGTCGAAACAGGCAATTGCCAGGGGCTGAAAGGCGGGAGGTGTGTCGGGGTTGGTGATGGCGGTCCAGAACTCGGTCTCGGCGCGTTCCCAGTACCGTGCGGCGCTTTGGTCGATGAAGCCGTGCTGTTCGTCCTTGTGACGTAGAGGGTTGGCTCCGCGCCAGGCCGCTGAGAGGGCGCGGCGCAGCTGCCAGGCCCAGGCCTCGGCGCTGCGGTGGGTGGCGGCGATCGCGGCCGCGCTGTCAGGGTCGGCTTCGGCGAGGTGCCGCAGCACGGGCGGGGTGGTGGCGCTGTACCAGGCGCGGTCGAGGTCGCGGCGCTCCTGGTCCCAGCCCAGGGCGCGGACGCCGAGGTGGGCGAGGAGGTCGGGGTCGAGTTCGGCGAGGTGGTCGAAGACGGTGGGGCGGCGCAGGGTGTTCTTGTCGCCGGGCCGTTGGTGGAGAAGCAGAGCGTCCAGGTCGCGCCAGACGGCGCGGCTGCGGGAGGCGCGCAAGGGGCCGCCGGTGTCGCGTTCGATGACGTACGGGTCGGTCGCGGGCGGGAGATCGGTGGTGGTGCCCCAGGTGATCCGGCATCCGACGGTCCGGCCGGTGTCGTCGCCGTTCAGCAGGACGGCGTGGGCGGCACGTCCGGCAAGGAGAGATGCAGGGCCGGCGGGTGGCTGAGAAGTCAGGGGATCGGGGAGGTTCTCGTTCTCCCAGGGGGCCAGGTCGATACCGGGGTTGGTGGGCCAGGTGCTTGGTGCGGGTACGGAGAGGACGAGGGTGGTGAAGAGGCTGTCGGGGTGGTGGGGGAAGTAGGAGATGACGGCGCGGTGGGGGCCGGCCTTCACGATGTGGCTGCTGCGGCCGGCGCGGCTACGCGTCCCGGCGGTGCCGGAAGGGCCGTAGCCGATCCAGGCCAGCAGCCAGGCGACGGCATCCTTCGCGCCGACGGGGACGTCCTGGGGGGTGGGATCCGTCCACAGGGCGTTCGCGCCGGACGCGCGGGTCATCACCAGCCGGCCAGGGGACGCCACGTCACCGCCCTCATCTGCTAGGCGCGGGTCCTGAAGAAACGGGCGGGGCCCGCCGTACAGGCGCCACCGCTCTGGCGCCGGGTCGAAGTAGTCGGCGATCCGGGCCGTGTCGAACCGTCCGTACTCCAGGAGGTCCTCGCGGGAGTCGAGCCAGGTCTCGCCGTGCGGGGTGTCGAGGCCGCCGACGCGGAGGGCGATCGCGGCTAGGACGCGTCGCCACATCGCCTCGATCGGCGGTTCGGGCACATCGAGGTCGGCCAGCAGATGCGCGGCGGTCAGCAGAGACCGAAGGCCGACCATTGCAGTTGCTCCGTCCGTCGCACCGGGGACCAGACCGGCCAGCTCCTCGGCCTCGTCCGCCGTGAGACCAGCGCGGACGCGGACCGGGACACAGGGGTCACGGTCAACACGAAATGGGTGCGACATGATGCTCCTTCCTCTTACTCCAACGACCTCCCGGAGCGGCATCAGTGCAGCTCAGGGCAGTGAGCGAGCGTCATGGAAGCAGCCGCTACGACGTGGCGCAAAACAGCCGCTGTGGCCGGATGCTGACGAGGCGTCCTGTTGTCAGAGGTGGTGGGTAAGGTCCGGCGGCTCACTACCGGGCGAGGCAGGCGACCGCTTTCCGCGCGGCACCTTCCCGAACAGCTCCGGTTGCCACGCAGGTGCCCTGGTCGCTGCTAACTGCGTCGCTGCGGACCCTTGGTGACGGCCCGCCAGTTGATCGCTAATCGGGCAGAGAGGTTGGTCAGCGACCATCAGTGATTCGAGGCCTTCACCGTGGACCTCACGGGACGCTTATCGAGGCCCACGGTGAATCTCCACGCTCGTCGGAAACGGCGTGTGAGATATTGCACAGCTCTACGACCGGCGTCTGGAGAAGCCCAACAGCCTCGCCTACCCGCGTCGCTGGCAAACCGAGTGGCCTGGGTGGCTGACTCGCGCCCGGCCGCCGCGAGCAGCCGCCCGCGCCGCCCCCGTCCTCGTCCCCGCGCTTGACTGACTTGGTCTTTCCCCGCACCGCCGCTCGTCGCGCGCGTCGTTACTGGTAAAGGTGTGAAACCCGGCCGGGGTAGGCCGGTACGCCGGTGGATACTGCCGGGGTGCTGAACGATCTGAAGAGCGCGCTGGCCGCGCTGGAGTCCCACCAGCCCGGCTCTCTGCTGGGACTGCGAGAGACCCAGTGGCTCGACGCGAAGAGCGGCCCGTACCAGCTGGCGGACCCCAAGGCGGTCGAGGAACTCGCCAAGGATGTAGCCGGGTTCGCCAACGGGGGCGGCGGGGTCATCATCATCGGCATAGCCACCCGCCTGGAGCATGAGGAAGAGGTCCTGGACCACATCGTCGGTGTCGACCCGGCGACGGTGAACATGGACCAGATCCGCAAGCTGATCCGTCGATGGATTACTCCGGCACCTCGGGGCGTGCGCGTCGGATGGTCCGGCGCGGACGGCGAGCGGGTGGCGTTCATCGACGTTCCCGCGCAGGCTGGCGACACGCTCTTCGTCGTGCCGGCACCGGTGGGCAAGCCTGGTTCGCCGCGCACGGACACGGTCGCCGTGCCGAGGCGGGACGGCGACAGCACGTATTGGCTGCCGCGGACCGAGATCCAGCAGCTGCTCTCCGCCGGTGTCCGAGCCTCCGGCATGACCACCGCCCAGGCCCTCACCGAGCTCGTACGGCGGGCCACCTCGAAAGCTGGGCCGGACAGCGGGCTGCGGGTCGGACAGGGCGTGCCCGAGCGCGAGCGGGAGATGCGTGCGGCCTACGAGCAGCTGGCCGACGCAGGGCTGGGCCAGCCGGCCGGAGAGGCGCGGGCGCAGGGCTCAGCTGCTCTGCAGGATCTGCACCACGAACAGGACGGCGTGCCGGGCTGGGTGCTGTGTCTGGTGGCCGGGCGCCCTCCGGCGGCCGTCGCCGCGCCCGTCTGGCAGGCGATCGTCGAAGCCGGTCGGCATGCACCGGGCCAGGACCCGCTCGCGGCCATCGGTTTGCCCTGTCCGCCGAAGGACACGGACACGGCGTGGGTGATCGCGGCCGACGCCCGAAGTGTGGACCTTGACGGCGGATCGTGGGGCGCGGGCCGCCTGACACGTTCGAAGCGCGGCGTGTGGCGGTGGCAGCCGCTCCCCCGCTTCAGCCTCAACCAGGGTCGGTCCGCCGAGATCGGGACCTCCGGCCAGACACCGGCGCTGCGCCTGCGCGCCCTGGTGAACCTGCCCTGGGCCGACCCGGGCACGCTGGAGGTCAGCAAACCCCGGCGTACGCTGCTCGAACAGAAGCTGCCGCACAGCGCGGTGGCGGGCGCGCTGACGATGCTGTCCCGGCGCCGAGGCGCGGATCTGCCCGCCGCTCGCTGGGAGCGGGGGCCCTTTGGCAACTCTGCCCGTTCCGTCGGCTACGTGTGCACGATCGCCAGGCCGGACGGCGGCCCGGCCGTGAAGGCCTCCGTCATGCTCGCCCTGCCCACCACGATGGAGACCACCGTGGTCGCCTGCGCAGACGTCCTGATCGAGAACCCGGAGGCGTGGGCCGCGGTCCTGGGTGCCGGCGAGGACACGCAGTTGGGACTCGACGAGGTCCAGGCCGTGCTGCTCGCCGCGTGGGAGACGGCCGCCGAGGTGCTGCCCGATGTCGTCGGCGACCCGGCCGGGCTGTCGTGGGCCGCCCCGCCCACCACCGAACTGCGGATGACGTGCGAACAACCTGCCGACAACGGCGTCCTGCCGGATCTGGACACGCGCGTCGACCTGACGTCGCTCGGCCCCAACGACGGCGGCCCCAGGTCGCGGATGGCCGTCACCATCACCGCGGCACCGGCCATGGGCCGCGCAGAGCGCCAGCGCCTGCTGCGGGAGGCGCTGGCGTACATGGTCGGCCAGTTCGGGTACGTCGACGCGGAGATGGACCTGCTGTAGGACCGGGCCATCTCACGGGTCGGGACCCACCGCTGTCACGGCCCTCTCGCCCGCCGCCGGGGACGCAGACAGGACCTCGACGGTGGCCGGAGGGTTACCCAGTTGCTTCCCAGGCACGCGCTTCATCGGGTCGGGCGAGTCGGTCGTGTTCCGAACGCGCGGTCTCAAGCAGCCGGCGCCAGGACGTGACCAGGGGGCGCCGTCGCAGGAGAGCCCGCCGTTCACGTTCGGTCATGCCGCCCCAGATTCCGTGTTCGATCCGGTGATCGAGGGCGTAGGCCAGGCACTCGGTACGCACCGGGCAGCCGGTGCACAGGGCCTTGGCTCTGTTCTGGGCCGCGCCCTCGACGAAAAGCTCGTCCGGATCAGCGGTTCTGCAGACCGCTCGCTCACCCCAGGTCTCCTGGTCTTCCCCGTCCACTCCGATGCCGCCCTCTCCCCGGTCCGGCCCGCCGCACTCCCCTGGGCAGGCGCAGTCCGAGAACGGTACGGCAAACGCCGGCGGCATGGGACATCGTCGTATCGGGGCAATCCCTTCGGGTGAAGGGGCCTTGACGAAGGCCCCAACGCCTCGTGCCCAGAGTCATCCGGTTCCCGGGCAACCGGGCATGGCGGGCAGCGATGCCTCGCCCGTCAGGGCACTGGTGCGTCGCCTGATCGCCGCGAACATGTCGGCGCGGTCCTTCTTGATCGGGTAGTCGATCCGGTCGTAGCGCAGCTGGAGAGCGGCGGTGCGGTCGGGCGACTTCAGCAGAACCAGGCCGAGGCTGCCGCCGGGTGTCAGGTCGCGGTGGCCGCAGAGCTCCAGCGGCAGACCATGATGCGGGTCGGTCAGGGCCTGGACCAGTTCGGCGCGGCGTAGGGCGGTGTCGGAGTCGTGCTCGAGTTGGAGGACCCACCACTCCCCCAGGCGCGCTTCGTGTCCGGTGACGACCTGGGGGACGGCGACGGTGTGGAGGAGTCCGAGGCGGCGGACCAGTCCGCTGGGGAGCCAGGCGGCGTCGCGCCAGGTGGATTCGTAGGCGATCGGTTGGCGTTCGGTGTCCCACTGCTTCTCGTAGGGGGTCCAGGTGTCGCCGACCAGCCAGCAGGCTTCTCCGCCGTTGCTGTGGACCCGCTTCGCGAGCACGCTCTCGGCCTTTTGGAAGGCGCGGCGCGAGGGGCCGGTGAGCCGGATGCTGGTCGGCTGTCCGAGGCGGCGGAGCTCGATGCCGCGATCGGTGCGTGCGCTGATGCGGACGCCGTTGAGGCCGTAGATCTCGTCTCGTCCGGTGCGCATCGGTGAGCGGCACGGCAGGAGCCCGCTCAGCAGGCTGTCGAGGCTGGCGTTGCTCTCCAGGTGGAGCCGGATGCCGTGTGGGGTGGGCTGAACGTACCGGATGCCGAAGGGGTACTCGAAGAAGTGCCTCTGAGCGTTGAGGATCCAGTAGAACACCTCGGATTCGAGGAGGAGTTGCTCGTGCTGGGCGGGTGCCGGGATGAGGGGAGCTTGTGGCTCCAAGGCAGCGACGGCGTCACATGCGGCCTGGTAGGGGGCGCCGGTGTAGACGGCGTAGGTCCGGGCGCGGCTGCTGATCTGGGTCGTCGGCATGGCGGGTACCTTTCGCTCCGCTCCGTCGGCCCGCGGAGCGTGAGGAACAGGCACTGGTGTGCGGTGGTGCGGTCGGTGGGATGGCTCTGGTCGAAGCCGAGCTTCTTCGCCTCCGCCTTGAACCTGTGGGCCGAGGTTCGCGTGAGGAGCAGCAGACCGATGCCGCAGGGCGCCACCGTATCCATCGGGCTCGGCTCGATGGGTGCGCCACGCTGTTCGTCGGTTCGGGGCGCTGGGTTACGACGGGGACGCGACCGACTGGGGATCGCTCTGTTCGGCGAGTTGGGCGCGGGCAACGGCTTCTTGTCGGAGTGCGGTCCTCAGGTGCCACAACGATATCGTCGGCAGGGGGCCGAGCCGGGCCACCGCCCGCAATGCCTCGGCAGCCTGAGCCAGAGGCTCGGCGGCCGTCCGCGACCGCTCGTCGCTTCGATCCGCGCTCAGGCGTTCCACGACCTCGTCCAGTAGCTGTGCCAGCTCACCCGGTCCTGGGTCCTCCGGCACATCGACGCCCCACGACTGGACGGCAGCCTCCAACAACGTGAAGGCGTGCGTGCGGTCGAGTGGCGGCCTGGCTTCTGCATCCCCGTGCGTCCCGATCGCCATCATTCACCGTCGGCGCTGTTCTGGTGGCCGGAACCGAGGATCGATTGCTCTCGGATCAGACCGTGGCGCGGGGTGCGAGGGGTGCCACAGACGGCGAAGGCGCTGCGGGCACGGGAATGCCGCGGCGCAGGGCCTCGCGGGTGAGGGCGTCGAGCTGGGCGCCGGCCGCAGTGTAGGCGTCGGCGGCGCGCGCCAGGCGTTGCTCGGCGGCGGCCAGGTCTGCGGCGAGTTCTTCATCGGTTCGTGGCTGGGCCCGGGAGCCGGGCTGTGCTGATGCCGCCTTCTCACCAAGGCGCGGCTCGTCCTGTCGTACGGAGCGACGGACGAACACGCCCTTGCCCTTGATCGCGTAGACGAGGCCTTCGCGTTTGAGCACGCGCACGGCGTTCTGTGCCGTTGAGTTGGCGATACCGAAGCTGTCTTGGAGTTCCCGCGCGGAGGGAAGCCGGCTCCCCGGTTCGAGGTTGCCGGACCGTATCTCTTGCCTGAGTAGGTCGGCCGTACGGACGTAGGGGGGCCTGGGGTCGTGTTCGTTGTCGATCACGTTGTTGGGGGCGGGAGAGGGCGGTGTGCGGGCCGCCGGCAGGAGGCCGGGGTGTGCGCTGCTGACGTAGCTGCCGCGGCCGAGCACGGAGTAGACCATGCCCTCCCGCTTCAGCACTCTCAGTGCGTTCTGCACGGTCGAACTGGATACCCCGAAGTGCGCTTGGAGTATCCGTGCCGACGGCAGCCGGCTCCCGGCCGGGTACTCGCCGGTGTGGATCCTGTCGCGCAGCACCTCGGCGGCTTGGAGGTAGGGCGGCCTCGAGTCGTCTTCCAGCGGCAAGATCATGGTCGTACCGTACGCAGCGCCCTCTCCGCTCCTGGCCGTGGACCCGAGCACGGCTGGAGCGGGAGACGGCTGTCCCTGTGCCACCACGAGGATCATCAGAGGGCGCGCATGACGGCGACGACCTTGCCCAGGATGACCGCCTCATCGGCCGCGAGCGGCTGGAACGCGGGATTGTGCGCGACGAGCCAGGCGTGGCCGGCCGCGTCGCGCTGGAACCTCTTCACCGTCGCTTCGCCGTCGAGCATGGCGGCGACGATGTCGCCCGGCTCGGCGGCCTGCTGCCACCGGACGGTGACCACGTCGCCGTCGCAGATGGCTGCATCGATCATGCTTTCCCCCGACACCTTCAGGGCGAAGAGCTCGCCTTCACCGACCAGCTGGCGAGGCAGAACATACGTGTCCTCGACCATCTCCTCGGCGAGGATCGGTGCGCCGGCCGCGATCCGGCCGACCAGAGGCACCTCCGCCGCCGCGGGCTCGCTCTCCGGCCCTTCGTACTCTCCCGCAGAGAACTTGAGGGGGAGGCAGTAGGCGCGGGGACGGTGCGGGTCGCGGCGGAGTGCTCCCTTGCGTTCCAGGGCGAGGAGCTGGTGCGCGACGCTGGAGGTGCTCGTCAGGCCGACCGCCTGCCCGATCTCGCGCATCGAGGGCGGGTACCCGCGGTCAGCGACGGAACGGGCGATGCAGTCGACGATGGCCCGCTGCCTGTCGGTGAGCCCGTCGGGACCCCGGCGAATGCCCGGAGGCCGGCCCGGTCCAGCGTGGGTGATGGTCATGTGCCCCCCTTGCGATCTTGCGTCTTTGGACAGTAGCCCCACACACCGACAAACGGAACGTCTTTCGATTGCCTTTCCGGCCTGACGGTGGCGACGTCGACCCACGTCGCAGGGCGTGGAGATAGGACAGATGGCGTCACAGACGTAGGGCAGGGTGGTCTTCCGGCCTTGGCTATCGCACAGACGTACGCGCTGCCTCGGTGGGACGAGTCCGTCTCCACGACGGCGTCCTGGATGTCGGGCCAGCGAGGCCCACCTCCGCGCCCCGGCTGGGCTACCTACTTGGCGGCCCAGTAGCCCAAGTTGTTGCGGTTCCCCTCCGCCGCCCGGCGCGGCGCGTCCGGCGATCCCAGCAGACCGTACGGCAGATACCCGGACCGGACACCGAGTTCCCACCCATGGACCTGGACGGCGAGGCAAGCCAGGGTGAGGGAGCCGAGGGGGAGGAGGGACCGGGGTGCGGGTTCACCGGCCTTGGCCTCGACGCTCTCCCGGTACGCGACCAGCCGGGCTACGAGGGCGTCCTCGAAGGCGTGCTGGTCGTCGTCGAGGAGTACGCGAAGCAGCCGCTGGTCCGCGCTCAGCGCGTCGCCGACCTCGTCGAGCCGCCGGGCGGCCTCCGCGCGCTCCCCGGCGTCCGGCTTGCGCAGCGGAACCGTAGGCCAGTCGCGCGGCAGATGCCCGGCCGCCTCGGTGAGATAGAGGCACAGGGCGTCCATGGCGGCGAGGTCCGCGGGGTCGGAGACGGAGGTGTACCGGTTGTAGGGCACGCCGTCACGGATGGCGGGCGCGTAGTCGCCGCGCAGCAGCAGCCCGATGACCCGCTCCCAGTCCCACACATGCCCGCTGACGACACACACCTCAAACATGTCGAGCCACGTCCGCGCGGTGGGCGCCTCCTTGACGACGTCCCGGAAGGTGATGGGCCCATCCCCGAACTCGTCGTCGTCCGGGTCCGTGCTAATCCGCTCCCCGACGAGGGGGAACCGGATCTCCTGGTCCCCGTCCGGGAAGCACATGATGCTCAGCACCCCGTGCACACACTCTGCGGCGGTGACGGCGACCGTGCCGGCCGCGGCGTCGAGCTCCGGCTCCGTCACCGCCCGCGCGGCGACATGGTCGAGAAGCTCGTCCGCCATCGCCTGTATCAGGGCCGGCGAGATGCTGCCGTACCGCAGCGAGTGCCACCGCTTGTAGGCCCGCCCATCGATGTCGTCGAGCGCCTCGGCCAACCGCAGCTCGCCGACCCGATGACACGTCACATTCCGCACGTACCCCGCCCCTTCATGAACTCCACGACTGGACGAAGCACGTTATCAACGGGCACTGACAGCACTTAGTCCTCGCAAGGCCGGGCAGGAGCTGTTGGCCCGGTGCGGTATACACGAGGAGATCACAGACCGCCGCCCTGTGAGGCGGCGCACCGGGGGTAGGGAATGACCGTTCCGCACGTGAGTACCGCGCTTCGCCCGGGGGACTACCTCCAGATCGCTTCGGAACGGATGGCCGTCGACGGCGTGCCGGACGGCGAAGGGTTCGCCCGGATCGAACGGGTGGAGATCATCACCGACATCGGTTTCCTGGCTCCGGACTCCACCCACGTGCGTACCCGGGCAGCCCGGCAGATCGCGGTGGTGTTCTGTCACGGCATGCCGGGCCCGGTCATCTTGCGCGAAGGTGATCAGTGGACCCTCGGCGAGGTCGACAGCGGCCGAGCCCTCTGGGATTCCGCCCATCCCTGGTGGCCAGAGACCCAAGAACCCCTGTTCACCGGAAGCCACTTGGCCGCCGGACCGCACCCCTTTCGCAACACCATCCAGGGCCCCGACCTCGTGGCGCCGGCCGCCGCGACCGAGCCGCAGCCGCCCCGGCAGCGTGCAGCCGTGTTCGAGAAGCCGGCCCACATGGTCATGGTTGGTGACTACCTGCAGATCCATGCCCTGCGACACCCGCAGTGGGACATGCGCATCGACGAAGGATTCCACCGCGTCGAATGGATCGGCCACCTCACCGGGGACGCCCTCGACGCAGTGTTGAACGATCCGGCCTGGGCACGCGGTCGTCTTACCCTCGCTTCGGTCCACGGCCTGTCCGGCATCCTCGTGCTGCCCGAGGTTCCGGTGACCGTCCTGATCCAGCCCAACCCGGAGCGTCGACGCTCCGACGAGGACGAAGCCTGGCACGACGGTCCCTTCTACGAACTGGCCGGTGTCACCCAACCCGACCTCACCGAGCAGCTCCACGCCGATGCCCGTCTACGGCCGGAGCCGCCTGGTTCGGAGGCCGCTCTGTACCCCAGCAGGTTCAGCAGCCCCGCCCAGAGGGCTCTGCACCTGGACGGTGTCACCGGCATCCGCCCCGTCGCCGCCTCCCAGCTCCCCTGGCCACATGGCCTGTTCAAGTGTCCCTACGGTGAGCGGGCGAAGGCCCTGGCCGCCACCTACCCCAAGGGGCACAGCAAAACCGCCCACGCCGAGCTGTTCACCCGGCTCGGCGATCAGGACTTCGCCGCCTGCCCCTACCACCAGGCCGACGACTGGAAGGCGATCACCGCGGCCGTGCTCGCCTTCGCCCGCGCCGAACCCGACAGCGACGAACAGGACCGGCTCTACCGCGCCACGCACCTGAGCGAGCGCGACCGCGCCTGGTTTCGCTCCCTCATCGGAGGGGGCCACATCTGGTGGGACACCGGACAGCAGAATCTGACCAACGGCCAGCACCGCCTGTGCGCGCTGCGTGCCGCCGGCATCGAGATGATTCCCGTCTACGGTCGGCACCTTCCCGACCACGATGAGACCACGCCGTCCCAGGACGCCCTGACGCACGCCAGGCGCACCGTGGAGGACTTCTGGCTTGCCCACGTTGCAGCCGCCCTCAGGCCGGGCCGCCTCAGCACCCACCTGGCCCGGCTGATCGCCCGCTACCCACGCCTGCGTGCCCTGCTGCCGAAGGGAAAGTAGCGCGTTACGCCCACATCGCGGTGAACGCGTGGCCGGCGGCTTGCCGTTTACCAGACAGGAGGCGGCCGGTGGGCACGCAGCATCCGGCGGGTATGCCCCCGGACGCCGCGCACGGGGGGACGCGACGCCCGGGAGGACTGCTTGCCAACGTACCGCGCCATCCAGTCGCTTATCGCATATATCGGGGAAACCGATCGCGTGGCGGGGGCCGACGCGGATCGAACGCAGTCTGGCCCGGGAGGCGGTCACGAGGACGCCGGATCGGCCACGACGGACCTGGTGCCGGGGGATGATGAGGAAGCCATGGCCAAGTCGCAGAAGGGCAGCCGCGTTGAGCCACTTCTCCGGGCATGAGACCAGCCCTCATGAGGCGCTCCGGCAGGGCCGGACGGCAGTGGATCGTCTGATGGCGGGGATGCTGGACGCCGGCGGGATGTTCCGTGAGGTGACGGCGACCCAGGTGCTCCTGTCCACCGCATCCCCTCGCATCCGGTTCGTCGAGTTCGCAGCCGACGAGGAGAAGGAGAACGGAGCCGACTGGCTGTGGTGGTGGGTGGACCGGGACGGTACCTGCTACGGGCTCCTGGTCCAGGCGAAGATCTTGAAGTTGCACGGCAAGCGCTGGAGCATCGACTTCAGCTACAAGACGCGCGGCGACGACCGGACGCAGCTCTCGAAGTTGATCAAGGCGGCGAACCGCTTCCATGTCCCCGCCGCGTACGTCTTGTACTGCGGGGACGCCCAGTACCGATCGACGCTGGCCTGCGACCGAGCTCATGACGACGTTCCGTGCAAGGAGCGCGACCGGGTCGGTGTGGCCACTGTCTCCGCTCTGGTGGCGGAGAACGCGGTCGGCCTGGACGCCAAGAACGCGGGCGTGAGCGCCTTCCACGACGCCGTTCCCGTCGAAGACATCGCCAGCCCCGACGGCCTGGACGCGCCGATCGTGCCCCTCGCGCGCGGACTGGACCATGACCTCGAGCGCTTCCTGCGGCAACCGCAGCGAGGATCTCGCAGGGTGGCAAAGGAACTTCTCCGGCCTGTCCAGCGGATCAGGCACGGCCAGTTCGCCGGCGCGGCGGTCATGGAACGCGCCGCCACGGTCACCGGCGCCCTTTTCGAGAACGTCCCCAACGACTACGGGCATTTCTCCGTGCCGTACCTCGCTCACATGCTCCGCGGGCTGCGGGCGGAGGTCCCCGACTACGTACGCGACGTCCTGGCAGGCCGGACTCCTCCAACATGGGTCACAGACCACGTCGGCGGGATCGTCGTGATCCCCGACGCGGACGCCCCGATCACGGCGTCACCGGCCCGGGCTGGTGACGGTGGCGCCGGGCTGCTCCCCCCGGATTTCCTTGAGGCGCCTCAGCCTCCACATGACCACCGTCCTGGGCACGCCGCGTGAGTTCGACGCGAAGCGTCCGGCACTGACCGACCGGCCGGAGCCAGCCGACAGGCCCAGTCCCGGTGTCCCGGGCGGTGTCATCCGCTCCAGGGGACCCGGGCGAGAACGAGCCCCCGGACGTCGGCGGCTCCGGTCGCCCGGAGCCGGAGCGCGACGTGCTGGAGCTGCGATCCGCTGGTGAACACGTCGTCGACGAGCAGGATGGTGGCCGATTTGATGTCGCTGATGTCCCCGGTCCAGGTCAGGGCGGCGGCATGCGCGGTCGCGGCCGCGCGCTTCTCCTCCAGGGTGCGGTTCGCGGACCGGGCCGTCTCAGCGTGCTTCACCAGCCGGTGCGCGCCCGGCGGGCTGAGCGGGAAGGCCCGGTTCACGTCCTCTGTGTAGGCGGCGTTCATGATCGCCTCGATGTGCTGGATGGGCTGTCGGCCGACGTGGGACGGGTTGCCGACAACGTAGTCGACGCCGTTCATCGCCTCGGGGTGGCTCTCCATCCAACCAACGAGGAGCCGGCCGAAGATCAGCGCCCAGCCGGCCCTCCCCTCGTACTTCAGCGTGTGGATCTTGTCGCGCAGGGCTCCGGAGTACATGGCCACCGCGTCGACACGCGAGAACCCCCGCTCAGCTTCCGGGAGCGCACACACCCGATTACTGCACTGCCTGCCGGGCGCGACGGCCTGGGAGCAGACGGGGCAGTGGGGTTCGGCGACCGGCTGGAGTGTACGGCCGGCGCAGTCGGAGCACAGGCGGGCGGTGCCGGTGATGCGGTACGCGCACACCGGGCAGTTGGGAAAGCCTGCTGGATTGGGGAGACCGGCCGTCACAGGCCGGCCAGGGCGAGCTGCTGGCGCTGCTGTCCTGCGGCCTGGATGTCCGCTGCCTGGCCGAGGCGGTCGGTGATGTCGCTGGAGGCGGTGACCAGGATCGCCCGGCCCTCGTCCAGCATCTTCTTGGCCCAGGGCTGGGTGTCGGCGAGGGAACGGATCAGGAAAACGAGCTTGCCGTGCTCGGCGGCCAGGCGAGCCTGCATCTTCGCGCCTGACGTGCTCGAGGCCTCGATGACGACGCTGCCCAGCGTGGTGCCGGACGTGACGACGTTGCGTCGGGGGAAGGTGTACTTCGCCGGCGGGCTCGTGGGCCAGAACTGACTCAGCAGCGCTCCCCCAGCGCTGAGGATCGCCTTCGCGAGCGGACGGTTCTCGGCCGGGTAGATCGGGGCGGCGATGCCGGTACCCATGACGGCGAACGTCCGGCCGCCCGCGGTGAGCGTTGCCTGATGGGCGGCAGCGTCGATGCCCTTGGCGAGACCGCTGGCGATCACGACGTCGTGCTCGACGAGCTCGCGGGCCATCCGTGCCGCCCGGCGCAACCCGTCCTCGGATGCCTGGCGGGTGCCGACGATGGCGATGGAGCGGGCGTCGCGCTGATCGAGCTCGCCGCGGTAGAAGAGGAACGGCGGCAGGTTGCCGATCACGCGCAGGTTCGCCGGGTAGTCCTTGTCCAGGACGGTGACCAGGCGCGCGCCAGCCTTGTCGGCGGCGGCGAGCTCGTCGTCGACGCGGGCACGGGCGACGTCCAGGCCGGCGGACAGGGCCTGCTGCAGCAGGGGGCGGTTCTTGGTCGCGGCACGCGAGTCCTCGTGCAGCTGTCCGTCCATGAGCGCGGCCAAGCCCTCGGGGCTCTGGGCGCCGCGGGCGAGCAGGCTCCAGTCGAGAGTGGCATCGCCAGCACGCAGCGCGCACAGGGTCAGCAGATCGTGCTGGTCAGCGGTGATATCAAGGTCCATCAGGGTGTCCTTCTACTCGTGGCCCCGGGATGTTCGAAGGATGAAGCGAGGTACTCGGGCCACTTCCATCATGGCGTACGGAGCCCCCAGACGGACAGGAAGGGGGGCCGTCGAGCCGGTTCCTCAGGCCTGTCGCCGCTGTTCCATACGGGCGAGGGCTTCGGCAAGCTGGGCGGCCCCGCCGGGCGCCGCGACCGGTTCCCAGATGATCCCTACCGCCAGGCAGATGCCGCTGACCAGGCGCTCCGCCTCGCTGGTGTCGTACCACTGCTCGACCTGCCCCGGCAGGGCGATCCACCACAAGGCGGTGGTCGTCGTCTCCCCGGTCGGCACGAGGTACTCGCCGCGCCAGACGAGGGGGTACGCATGCTGCTGGAGGTGGGTGAGCATGTCGGCGAGGTGCCGCTGCCGGGCGATCTTGTAGGCGGTCATGGCAGAGCGGGTGCCAGCAGGAACCGGGCGGGGTGCCGGATGAGCCATCCGGGCAGGGGCCGCCTCAGGAGCGGCCTGGGGTTCGACGGCACCCTCCGCAGCGGCGGCGAAGTGCTCCATAGCCGTCGTCAGGACTGCCGACGGCCCTTCCTCCGCTCCTCCAGGGCCCGTCGTCGTCTGGAAGTGCGTCAGGGGGATGTCGTTGGTGGTGAAGGGATCGATCGTGACGCCGGGGCGCAGCTGGTAGACGGTGTGGCGCGATGGGTACTTTCCGATGGTCAGTGCGATGACCCGTGCTGCTCCGGCCTCGCTGAGGAGGGTGCGGGCCCACTCCAGGGACTTGCCCTCGGTGGTGAAGTCGTCGAAGACGATCACCGTCTTGCCGGCGATCTTCTTCTTGTAGGTTGGGTTGACTCGTACGGTGCGGGCTTGGGCGGCGATGGAGATGTCCCGTCCCGTCGACTGGCCGACGCTCCTCTTGTACCGCTCCAGGCTGGTATCCGGGGCCTGAACGACGCGTTCGAGAAGGTCCTCCTTGTAGGAGGAGCCGGTCATGACCTTGGCGCGCTGCAGGAAACCGTCGAGCTGCGGGTTGCCCTTGGCCGGTGTGCTGCTGGGGTACACGCAGAAGAAGCTCTGACCAGGCAGCGCACCGTCGAGGTAGGCCGCACACAGAAGGTGCAGCATCAGGACATCGCGCGCGTCCTCGTCACCGACCTTGACGGTGTTCTCGTAGGTGAAGATGTCCTTGATCGTGAAGGTCCGGCCGCCGCCGCGGGGGAACCGCGCGTTGAAGGGCAGCATCGAGCGAATCGCGAAGGCGCGGTCCTCGTCATCGAGACGGAACGCCCAGCTCGGCTCGTGCAGCAGGAAGTACTCCAAGAGCTCGATGACGTCGGCGGGCTCATCGGACATCAGCGAGGTGATCTTCGCTCCCAGGCGGCTGGCCCAGCGGGCGTGGATGTGGACGACGCCGGCGTGGATGCCTGTGTACCAGTCGAACTGCGAGGTCCCGATGAGGATGAGCTGGTTCATGCGGAGGCCGAGTCTGTCCGCGACCGCCTCCAGCCAGGCCTTGTTTCCGCGCTTCGCCTTGTCCGGGATGTCGTCGCGGCACAGATGCAGGGCCGGTTCGGGAAGGCCGGCCGCAGCAAGGGCCGACTTGGCGTCCATCGGGTCGTTGGTCAGCAGCACCCACGCCACATCGCGTTGATCGAGCCACCCCAGCAGTTCAGCGATCCCCTCGTGCGCGCGCCCGGGCCCGTGCAGGACTGCCTTGTAGTCGATCGCGACCGCGCGCACCGTGCACTTCTCGTCCATCGGCGCCCCCACTGCTGTGCCCTGATCATGAACTGACCCTCTTGCCATGATCTCAGCCGTTCTGACGGCGCATCTGCAGATTCCGGATCCCCGGCTTCGGATCCGGCGGCAGCCGGCTGGCACAACGCCCATGGTCGTGCGTCTCCGTCGGAGGGCTGATAGCCGCTTTTACCCAGAACGATGACGACGGGTCAGAGGGGTCAGGATTCTGGGGCGTCGTGGGGCTCGGGTCGGTCTGGTGAAGTGAGGTGCTCTACCAGGGCGAGCAGCATCAGCAGGAGGACGGCTCCGAGAAGGATGGCGGCCCATCCCACGGCCCATGGCGTACTGCGGGTGCTGATCACGGTCGGCGTGAGCGCCACCATCAAGGCGACCACGCCGCTTGGAAGGACAAACTGCCGCCTCACGACCGGGTACCCGGGACCGTCGGGTCGGCCTGGTGCCCGTCACGGGCCTGATTGGCCGGGTGGTGAGGGTGGTCGCACCACGGAGCCGCCATGTCGGTGAGCTCCTCAAGGAGCTGCTCAGCTTTGTCGAGGTCATCGGCATGTACGGCCTCGGTGAAGTGTTTCTCCAGATCGTGGGCGGCGCTCCAGTCGGCCTCGTACGCCTCACGGCCGGCGGGGTACTGCTCGCGGCGCCGGTCCTCGAGCCGGTCGACGATGAACTGGTAGACGCGTACGCCGGTCTGCGGATCCAAGGGCATGCGGTGGGTCTTTCGGGCTCGGGACGTCCTGGTCAGGTCGCCGGTCGGGCTATCGCCTGAGTGGTCGTGCGGCGCGGGCGCGCCGTGCGGCGCGGAAGGCCTCGGCAGGATCGTCGCAGGCTCCGGGTGCGGGACGCCACTCGTCGGCGCGCCAGAGGGTGAAGGGGTACCAGCGGCCGTCGGGGCCCGGGCGGATCTGGACTCCGGCGGTCGTGTCGGTGAGCGCACCGCCGTCGACGGTGATGGTCCCGAGGCCGACAGCGCGGGAGGCGTGGACGGTCTCTCGTGCCCGTTCGAGGACGTCGATGGTTGCTGGCGCGGCGGCGAGGGTGGCGTGGGCGCCGGCCGGGCCGCCGTGGCGGTAGCCGATCATCATCGCCCGCAGGGTGGCTTCGGGGATGCCGGTGGTGTGCTGGGCGGCCTGCAGATGGTCTGCGCCGTCGGGGCTGGCGAGGATCCGCATGATGTCGGCCAGCTCGTCGTGGGGCGGAGCGGCGGTGCCGGCCAGGAGGGTCCTAGCGCGGGCGGCGGCATCGGTGGTCATCCACATCAGGTCGTGGGCTCGGGGCCCGGGGAGGGGTGCGTCGCTCCAGGTGAGGGTGCTGACGGCATCGAGGTCGAGGTCCGGCGGGGGTTGTGGGGGGCGGTGGGCGGCCAGCGCGTAGAGCTGGGTGGCGCGCACGGTGCCGTTGGCGTCTGCAGGGAGGGGGCCGGGGTCGGCGCCATCGACGAGGTCGCGTACGTGGGCAGCGAGCGCCCGGGCGGTCATGCCGCGGGCGCCGAGCAGCAGGGACGGGGTAGCGGCGAGGCGTTCGGCGACGGCGTGGCCGAGGGCTGCACTGTGGTCGCAGACGCGGTGGGTCCGGCCGGTGGGGCAGGAACAGGAGAAGGTGATGCCGTCGGCCGGCGGGGCGACGGAGATGCCGCCAGCGTGCCCTGAGTCGGCGATCGTGGCAGGGACCCGGTTGGCGACGAGGTCGGCAACGGCCTGGGGATCGTCGGCGAGCTTGGCCGCCAGCGTGTCCCATTGGGTCGCGGTCAGCTCGGGGACGTGGATCGCGGCCTGGTGGGTGGCCTTCTTCGCGGCGACGGGGGCGCTGATTCTGCCCGGCTGAGTCTGGATCTGGGCGACGGCCCCTTTGCGCGCAAGGTTGAGGCCCTTGCCGTAGGAACCGGAGCCGTTGGTGGCGAGGTGAAAGGCCTGCTTCCACGCGCCAGCCAGCGGCGCGAGAGATCGGGCGGTGCCAGTCATCGGGTTCCCAGGGTGACGAGGGCGGTCAGCTCGGTGTCGTCGAGTTCGGTGAAGGCGCCTTCGCCGGAGGCGAGAACGGCGTCGGTCAGGGCCCGCTTGCGGGCGAGCAGTTCGTTGATGTGATCCTCGACGGTGCCCTCGGTGATCAGGTGGTGGACCTGGACGGTGCGGTGCTGTCCGATGCGGTGGGCGCGGTCGGTGGCCTGATCCTCCACGGCGGGGTTCCAGGGCCGGTCGTAGTGGATGACGTGCTCGGCCCGGGTGAGGGTCAGTCCGGTGCCGGCCGCCTTGACGGACAGGATGAACACCGGGGCTGGGTCGGGGTCGTGCTGGAAGGCGTCGACGAGCTCCTGGCGGCGGGCCGGCGGGGTGCCGCCGTGGAGGAAGCGGACGGAGCGGCCGCGGACGCGCAGGTGGTGCTCGAGGATGCGACCCATCTGGACATAGCCGGTGAAGACGAGCGCGGCTTCGCCCCGGTCGGCGAGGGTCGCCGTGAGCTCGTCCAGGGCTGCGAGCTTGCCCGAGCGCCGGGCGAGGCCTGCCGGCTCGGCGTCGTCCAGGGACTCCTTCAGGTAGAGGGTGGGGGTGTTGCAGATCTGGCGCAGGGCCTGGAGCAACTTCAGGACCAGGCCGCGGCGTTCGATCCCGCTACTGGTGGTGATCTTGTCCATGGTGTCGCGGACGATCGCCTCGTACAGGCCGGTCTGCTCGTCGGTGAGCGCGACGATGCGGTGATGGTGGACCTTGCCGGGCAGCTCGGGGGCGATGCCGGGGTCAGTCTTTCGTCGGCGCAGCATGAACGGGGCGACAAGCCGGGCAAGCCCCGCGGCGGCGGGCGCGTTGGGGTCTTTCTCGACGGCGCCGTAGCGGGCGCGAAAGGCGGAACGGGTGCCGAACAGGCCGGGGTTGGTCCAGTCGAGGATGGCCCACAGTTCCGTCAGGTTGTTCTCGACGGGGGTGCCGGTGACCGCGAGCCGGGCCCGGGCGGGGACGTCGCGTAGTGCCTTGGCTGTGGCGGAGGCCGGGTTCTTGATGTGCTGGGCCTCGTCGGCCACGACCATGCCCCACTGGGTGGCGGTGAGGGCGGGGTCGCGGCGCAGGGTGCCGTAGGTGGTGATGACGACCGTGGTGTGGTCGAGCGCATCGGTGTCGAGGGTGCGGCCGGTGCCGTGGTACCGGAGGACAGCGGTGTCCGGGGCGAAGCGGGCGATCTCGCGCTGCCAGTTCGTGATGAGGGAGGCCGGGCAGACCACGAGGGTCGGGCCGGCGGCTTCGCCAGCCGTTTCGGCGCGGTAGAGGTGCAAAGCGATGGTCGTCAGCGTCTTGCCCAGGCCCATGTCGTCGGCGAGGAGCGCTCCGAAGCCCAGGTCGAAGGTGTGCGCGAGCCAGGTCAGGGCCCGCTGCTGGTAGTGACGAAGGCTCGCGTGCAAGCCGGTCGGCGGTGGCACGGGCCGGGGGTCGTCGGGGGCCTGGCGCAGGGCGTCGACGAGGGTGGCCAGCGTGCCAGCGGCCCGGACGTCGAGGGTCTCGCCTTCGTGCGTGAGGGTGCCGGACAGGGCGGCGGCGAGCGCGTCGAGCGAGGGCAGCGGCGCGAGGTCGCGATGGCGGGCGCGGCGGGCGGTGTCGGGGTCGATGAGCAGCCAGCGCCCGCGCATGCGGATCAGCGGCCACGCGGCGTCGGCGAGGGCGGTCATCTCGTCCTCGGTCAGCGGTTCGCCGTCGATGCTGATGTGCCAGCGGCAGTCCACCAGGCGGTCCAGGGCCAGGAAGCCGCTGCCGGCGGTGAACTCGTCGGCGGCGTCCTGGCGGCGGCCGATGACCGCGGTGGCGGTGAGCGCGCCGAGGAGCGCGGGCGGCCACTGGACGGTGATGCCGGCCGTGGCGAGCGGGGCGGCGGCGTGGTCGTGGAGGCGGGCCAAATCCTCGGCGGACAGGGTGAGGCGGCGGGGGCGTTCCTGTCCGGCGAGGTCGCCGAGCGGCGGGAAGTGGCGGGCGCCGCGGCGCAGCGCGCGGCGTACGCCGGGCAGTACGGCGGGCGTCAGGGCGGGGTGGGTGGGGTGGCCGTCCCCGATGCTGCTCGCCGACACGGGGTCGTCCTGGTCGTCGGCGGCCAGGTGCAGGACAGCTTGGGCGGTGGGGGCGTGCTCGCCTGCCTCGGGCTCCTTGATGCGCAGCGTGAGGCGGGGAGCGGGGCAGGGGTCGGCGGCGTCCTCGATGGCGTCGGCCCAGGCCCACAGCTCTGCGCTGGGCTCGGTGTCGGGGGCCGGGGTGCTGGTGAACGGGCCGGGTCCCAGGAGGCAAGCGGTCCCTGGGGTTCGGATCATCGCGTCGGCGACGGCGTCGAGCAGGGGCCAGAGGGCGGTCTCGGGTGCCGGGACGCGCAGGGGGCTGTGGCCGGCGAGGAGGCAGTGTCCCTCGGGGGCCATCCGGGCGGCGGCCGCGGTGACGGCGGTGCGCAGCGGTTCGGTGATCGGGCCGATGCGCCAGCAGCCCTGGCCGTCGGCGGTCAGGGCGGGGTAGACGCGCTGCTGGGCCACGCATTCCACGGCCAGGCGAAGGCCTGCTCGCCATCCGGTGACGGAGGGGTGTTCGCCTGCTCGGGGGGTGAGCAGTGTGGGCAGGGCGAGGCCGACGGGGACGGCGAGGCCGGTGACGGTGGCTCGGCGGGGCATGATGCCGCCGGCTCCGGCGAGGACGAGGTCGCGGGTGACCGGCTGAAGCGGCGGAGGCACATGGCCGGGGGCAGGCAGGGGTGTGCCGTCGGGCTGGAACAGCATCCATGCGGTCCGGCCGGGGTGGCGTGAGGGCAGCAGGGCCAGGGCGGCGCCGTCGGCGAGGGCCTGTTCGAGACGGCGGTGGGCGGCGAACAGGTCGGCGGGGCCGGCGGGGAGGGCGTGCGGCGGCTCCTGGTTCTCTGTCGGCGCGGTGGGTACGGGGAGCGCGGGTTGGGCGGACGCCGCCGCCGGTTCGGTCACGGCCGGGGGCTCGGCGTCGGCGCCGAGAGCGGTCTGCAGGGCCTCGAGGAGCCGGTCGGCTGCTTCGGCCCGGGCCTGCCGCTTGGTGGGGCCGGTTCCTTCACCGGTGAGCTGCCGGCCACGGTGGACGGCGGTGACCGTGGCCGTGAAGCCGGTGGGCGCCGGTGTGGGGGGCCGGTAGTCGGGCCGGGTGATGTGGCCGGCCTGGTGGAACTCGTTCAAGGCCGACACGGGGTTAACTTCGACTGCTGGAGCGGGCACCTGGGGCTGGGCGGCGGGCGTGTCCCAGGTCCAGTCGAGTACCGCGCGATCGGCGAGGGGGTCCGGCAGCCCGGCGAGCGCGGCAATGAGGGTGGTCATGGCCTGCTGCCGCGCCGCCTTACGGGTGCGGGCCCGCTGGGCGCTGCCGGTGATGTCACGGCCAGCTGGGGCGAAGGTGGCCTGTGCGACGAAGAACGGCTGGCCATCATCCCCCTGTCCCTCCCGGACGGTCGCGGAGGGGGTGCGCAGCAGTTGGGCGTGCATGGAGATGATGCTCGGCGCCAGGGCCGGGCTGGCGGCGACGGCGGTGATGGCAGCGTGCTGTACGGGCGGCCAGACGTCTGTTCCGGCCGTGTCGAGCAGCACGGTCCGCAGGGCGGCGACGTCGAGGTCGCCCCCGGCGATCCGGCGGGTGGCTTCGGACGCGACCGCAGCAGCGGATGTGCCCTGGGCGACGACGCGTTGAAGCGTATTGCGGAAGGCGTCCGCGTCCATCAGGGCCAAGGGCGTGCTCTCGACCGAGGCGTCGTCGGCGTCGGCGCGGGAGGGAGGGATCTGAACTCGGGTTGTACGGGCGGCCAGCGCTGCGGGACTGATGGGCTGCAGGCGGTCGATGGACAAAGACACTCCCCCAGTAGCCGGACGCCGTCGAGACCACCCCCATTGTGACCTGCGTGCGCGTGAGATCGGCGCCGTACACACAGACAGAGTTGTTGCATATTCGCATTTCAGTATGTAGATTGGTCATGTCGCCGGGTCAGACCGGCCCTCTTCCTCTCCCTTGATCGCATTCGCTGCGGCCGCCTTCTTGCGCGGCCGGGACGAAAGGTGGCTCCTCCATGCCCCAAGACCTCCAGCCCCTCCCCGCTGCGCACCCGTCGCACGACCTGGCCTCCGACATGGTCGCCTCCGTCCTGGCCGACATCGAATCCCGGCTCGGTGAACAACAGGGCTGGGACCTTCCTCCCCGCCTGTTCATGCTCCGTCTGCGGCCCCCGCGCGTGGAGGTGGAGTTCATCCCGGAGGTCGTGTGGAACCCGGTGGGGATCAACCCCGCCGACGCCTTGCGGCACCACGCTGAGGCACTGCCGCCCGTTCCGTCCCTCCTGGTCCCCGGCGAGGTGCATGAGGACTCCATCTTCGCTGTTGGGTTCATGTTCGAGGGGTGGAACAAGCCGAAGAACGTCCAACTCCCGCCGGAACTGCGCATGCTGCGGGACAGCGGTGAACGGGTGAACCATCTCCTGCCCGGCCGCCAGGAAGTCCGGATCGTCCACGCCGTCGACCTCAACCAGCGCGCCTTCCACATCGTGCGGGCCCGTGGCGGGCAGCCCCACTTGTCGGTCGCCGGACGAGAGGGCGCACCGGAGCTGGAGGGAACCATCCCCGTCGCCCTGGGCCGATTCGTGCACGCCCTCAACAGCGGCCCCGGCCAGCAGACCGAACTCCCGGCGCCCGGCGCCCAGATGTGAGGACCGACATGATCACGGACCCCATGCTGTTCCGCTTCACGGCGAGCGGGCCCACGCCCGAAGCGGCCTTCACCGCGTTCGCCGCCCAGGACGCCGAACAGCCGCACGATCCGTTCCGGCCCCGCGCGGACCTGTCGAAGGTGACCGAGGTGAAGGTCGTCGACGGCCGAGACCGGCTGCGCGCCGACGGCTGCTTCGACGGCCAAGACGGCGCGCCGCTGTGCGAGGACGACGCCGACTGGCTCGCCGACCGCCTGATCGAGGATTTCGACCCGATCGTCAGATCCGGCGCCGCCGCACTGCTGCTGCGCACGCCGGGAGACGAACCGACCTGGTGCTTCTTCGGGTGGAGCACCCGGGGCGAGTAGCCCCCTCCCCGCTCCGGCCGGTGCCCGCCGAACCCACTCCGCCCGGTCCGGTGCCGTCGTACTTGCGCGATGACACCGGACCGGCACGCAGCAGCAGGCCAGAACCCACCCAAACGCCCTCCGACTTCGAGGACCCCGATGCCCGCCCCGGACACCCGGCTCCGCGCCCAGCACCTCACCGACCGCCTCCCGCCTCTGCCCCCGGCCATGGGAGGCAACGCAGGCCGAGAACGCGCCCGTCACGCCTTCATCACCCGCACCCTCACCACACTGCGTACGGACCGGAGCATCACCGGTGACCGCGCGGAGGACTGGCGCCGGGTGGCCTCAGAGCTCGCCATGCTCGGGCAGATGGCAGCCCCCGGGGACAATTTTCAGGTGGCCGTCCTCGAACTGGAGGCGCTCGCCAGGCAGACCGCCGGTCTTGAACCGGCGCTCGCAGGTCTTCCCTCCGGCACCGGCCCTCAGGGAGGAGACCTGATCTTCCCCTGGCAGGCCCACGAGGACGACTGGATCTCGGTGCCGGGCGGCCCGGCGGGGCCCTTCGTGTCGACGGCGATGGCGATGCCGAACCAGGCGGGTATCGCCCTGACCGTGGTCATGGTCAGCCAGCGCCACCGGTACCACGCTGGTTCGTCGCACGCCGATGTCCACATCAAGGACGGAACGCGCGTCGAGCGTCTCGACGCAGAAGTGGAGCGGGCCCGGGCCCGGGAGCAGTGGAACGAGGACCACTCTGCTTGGCACAACCGGTGATCGTGGTGGGGCACCTGGACGGATCAGCCGAGCGGCGAAAGGCGACGTGGCCCGGGCCATGCGGTCACCGCGCGACGTCGTCCGCGTCCTCCATGGCGGGGGGCTCCTGCCAGGTCAGGGTGTCCAGTGGCCGCGGCAGGTTTCGGGCCGCGCCGGGCACGGCTCTCGTCACCGCGGACGCCTCGTCGCTGAAGAGGGCGACGGGGGCGCCCGGCGTACAGCTGGGCACCGGTACTGCCGGGCTTGAGGTCTTCGTGGTGGTCATCTGGTCCCCCTGATTCGTCCCGGGCCGGGCCCGGCTGGACGCCGGCGCGCAGGCCGGCTGCGAAAGCGTATACAGATTCCGAACTGCGGCCCGAGGAGATTTCCTTCGGGCCGCATTCCCATGTCAGCCTGCCCCGCTCCCGACCGGCCACCCGCCCGCTGCTCCTGACACGCCCGCCCGTGCTCACGTCTGCCGACGCGACGCGGCGAGCACCGCCTCCGGCCCGAACCGTTACCGCTCGTCCGCCGCTTCACGCTCACCCCCCGGGTACCACCGGAGCGGTTGCAGTGGGCGGCTCGGCTCGTACACCCAGCGGGTGGGCCCGGCCGGCGCTGGGCCGCAGGCGGGCTCGGCGACCTTGCTGACGACGGGGGCCATCTCGTCCATGAACGGCGTGGCTGGCTTGGGCAGCACCATGACGACGTCCACCGCTGGTCCTCGCTCACGGACCGCGTGCGCCAGGTGGTGGAGCTCGTCGTGGCCGGGGTAGCGGTCCCGGATCTGGTGCTCGTCCACGAGCACGGTCACACGGTCGTCGGAGGTGTCCGCGAACGGTCCGAACTTCTGACCGGCGGCCTCCGGGCCGAGTTCGCGGCATTCGACGGTGTGCAGGGCGCGCCTGAGCACGGCCGTGTACTGGTCGGCGTCGGCGTCACCCGACAGCGGCGCCTTCCCGCGTCCGATGACCCCTACGAACGCTGTCGGGTCCGCCAGTTGATCGCTCATCGTGCGGTTGCTCCTTCTTCCGAGGTCGGCGGGGTTCAGGCCCGGTCGAGGTGGTGTTCGTACCAGGCGGTCAGCTGGGCAGGGTCCTGTGGGATGGACCGGACCAGGCGGAGGAGCCGTTCGCCGACGGGGCGGATCTCGGTGCGGGCCAGGGCGGACAGGTCGGTGGTGCGCAGGGCTGCGAAGCCGGCGAGGTGCCGTTCTTCGAAGGTGCGCGCGCCGGGGAGATTGTCGGCGGCGGCGAGGTAGCGGGTGACGAACGGGTCGAGCGCCGCGCGGTGGGCAGCGAGGTGGCGGAGATAGTCAGGGCTGTCGACGGTGGCGGTGTTGGCGGCTTCGCCGTGGTGAGGTGAGGGCAGCGCGCACCAGTCGCTGATGAGAGCGGTGAGGGTGGCCGGGCCGTCGGGCGGGGGGTCGCTTCGCCAGTGGCCGTCGGCTACTCCCTGGGTGGAGCACACGCGCTCGTGGAGGCGGCCGAGGACGCTGGCGAAGGTGAAGAACCCCAGAACGTAGTCGGCTCCGGCGATGACGGACCGGATCGTCGGATCGGCCGACACCGCCGCGGGCAGCAGGAGGCGCTGCTTGCGGTGTTCGCGCTGGAAGGGCAGGCAGACGGCGGCTTCGATCGCGGCGTGTTCGGCGAGCAGGACGGCGGCGCTCTGCGAGGGCGCGGCCTCCCCTTCCCATTCCACGGTGTCGTCCTCGTCGGCGAGGTCGCTCAGCCCCAGTGCGTCCAGGCTGACGCGGTAGACGCCGGTGGTGGTGGCGGTCAGGGTCAGGATGCCGTCGTGGTCGGGCAGCGGCTGGGCGTGCTGAAGCGTGCCGTCGGTCCTGTCGCGGGTCCAGTCCGGCCGGTTGGCGGGGCGGGTCGCGACGGCGAGTGCCCAGTCGAGCAGGTGGACGAGTTCCTCCCGGCCGGCGCCGGCGAGGTCGGTGTGGGAGGTGTCCAAGGGCCGGCTGGAGAAGTGCTGGCCGAGGCGCTGGACGGCTTCCTCGGGGAGGTCGGTGACGGCCTCGGCGCCGGGCGGGAGGCAGGGGTCGCTTCCGTGGACCGTGCCTTCGGGGTACCTGCGGCAGCTGCCTGCCCAGCCGCCGGCGGCGTACACGCTGGCGTGGGCGGGGTCGGCGAGAACGCGGGTGGCGACGTCGAGAGCGTGCCCGGCGGCCTGGACCAGAACAGGCTCCGTACTGAGGCCGGCGATGAGGCAGAGGGCGCGGGCAGCGGGGTGATCGGCGGTGCCGGACGGGGCGCGGGCGGGTTCGATCTCGGTAAGCAGGTCGAGGACAGCTGCGCGTGGGTCGGCAGGGCCCGGAGCGGGGATCGGTCCGGCGGGCCACAGGGCCAGGGGGACGGACCGGGAGGTCCACAGCGGCAGGACGGTGGGGGTGGCCTCACATGCCTCGATCAGGTGGAGGCCGCCGTGGTGGCGGGTGGTGAACAGGTGGACGTGACCGCTGATACGGGTGAGGGCGTCGAGGAGCCGGATCCGGCGCAAGGTGGCGCACAGGTGGTCGGCGAGGCCCGCGAGTTCGGCGTCCTGGGCGGCTGCGTACTCGGGTTCGCCGCGGAACTGGGGGATCCAGTGCGGCATCAGGCTGCTCTGGTCGGCGGACCGGCGGCCGAGCGCGGCACGCCAGTCGGTCTCGCTGATGCCGGCGAGGAGCAGCCTCATCCCGGGCAGCGTCAGGGCAATCCCCTCTCGCAGGCCGGCCCAGCGCAGGCCTGCGACGCCTGTCCCGCCCGGCCGGTGGGCGAGGGCGTCGATCCACCGGTCCATCTGGGCGGGCGCGATCCGCACCACCAGTTCGTCGGTGCGGGGGGTGAGGCTGCGGATGCCGAACGGGCCGCCGGTGAAGGTGGGGCGGTGCCGGCCGTAGGCGGTGATCAGCGCATGGAAGATCCGTGCCTCGCCTCGGGCCTGTTCGGGCGCTGGCGTCGGGATGAGGTGCTCGACGTCCGGGAGCTCGTCTCGGGCGGTCTCTTCCGTTTCGCCCGTGGCCATCTGGCGCAGGGCGACCGGGGGGACGGCCGTGTCGGTCGGGCGAAGGCCCTGCTGTCGCCGGGGCTCTTTCGTGGTGAGGGTGTTGGTCTGGGTCACGTGCTGCTCCCGCTGTGAGGTCCGCTGTCACCTGGTACAGGTGTGCGGACGGCGCGCGGTGTGACAGTCAGAGCGGACGAGTTTCCGGGATCGTTCGGACGCCGGGCGAAGGCTCCCCAGGGTCACCGAGGTTGCGGACGCCGGAGTGTGCCAGCGAGCCTTGATCGCGCATGCGGATCGGACGAGTGTCGGATGTCAGTGCAGGGCGGCGTCGAAGGCCGTGCGGTTGGCCAAGGTGTAGGCGTGCTCCCGTTCGGACCACCGGATGCGCTCGGCGATCTCGTGGTCGTCAGCGACGTGCGGAGACGGGCGCATGAGGTGGTGGCGCCACCACCGGGCATTGCGCATCTGGCGGTCGAGCGCGGCATCGATGAGACGTGAGCGGGAGGCGTCATCGAGCCCGTACGCGCCAGCGAGGATTCGTACCTGTGCGGCCTGGCTGGCGGCGGCTGGAGCGTCAGGCTTGGAGGAAATGCACCAGGTCCATGCCATGTAACCGAGGTCTTCCATCGGATCACCGGGGGCGGCGGTGTCGAAGTCGATGAAGGCGAACGGGACGTCGTCTGCGAAGACCGTGTTGTTCGGCCCCGGGTCGTGGTGGCAGACAACGGGGTGCCGACCGGCCAGGCGGCTCGCACTGGTGGCGTCGTGGAAAGCGCGGAGCAGGGAGCCGGCGGCAGCCACCTGAGGGTCGGTCCAGCGCTGGAAGCGGGCGGGCACCCAGCCAGGAAGGTAGCTGAGGATCTCGCGGTGGGCCTCGTCGAACCCCAGATGACGCGGAGCGCCAGTGAAGCCCTGCCGTCGAAGGTCATCGAGCAATTCGGCGACGAAGGCGGACGACGCGGTGACTGGCCGCCGGACGGTATCGCCGATCCTGACCACCCCTGTAGTGATGCGTCCACCGGACAAGGGCACCTCGTTCTCCATGGCTACATCCTGCACGCGCGAGCCATCGGTCACAGCCAGTTATCGAGGAAAGGACCCCTGTTTGGGAGGGCGTTTCACGCGTCGGCTTCTGCCTCCTCGTCCGCACTGGTTTCGTCCTCGATCAGCCCGTACGGCGGACGGTCCTCGTTGCGGCTGTAGCGCACCACCACGCTGCCTTCCACCAGCGGTGGCGGGCTGTTGTCGGCGACGATGAGCTGTGCTCGGCTACCGCGCTCTGCGAGCCAGAGGGAGAGGTGGTGGTAGAAGTCGTCGATGGCGACGGCGTCCGCGATCACGGCATCGAGGGTGCCGCCGTGGCCGAGGTTTTTCTGGGGGCTGTCGATCATGAGGAATCCCGGGTGTGCGGCCCCTGCTTCGACGGCGATTTCGAATACGGCCAGCTGCCAGGCGAGGGTGAGCAGGGTGCGGGCGCCGGAGGAGGCTTCCTGGTACGGCTCACCGCGCACGAAGGGGGTGAGGTCGGTCTTGATGAAGGGCGTACTGACCTTGGGGTAGCGCCAGGCTCGCAGGAGCTCGCCGTATCGGCCGCTGATCTTGGCGATGACCCGATCGCGGTCGTGGGAGGCGTCTCCGAGTCGTGCGAGTTCCTCGCGGAGACGGGCGATCTGGGCTTCGTGGCGTTCCACGGCGTCGGCCCGTTTGGCAAGTCCTTCGCGGAGTTTGACCGCGCTCTCGGCCTGTTCGAGTTGGCGCAGGACCTGTTCGCGCCTTCGGTGGAGGTCGTCGCGGGCTGCAAGGAACGGTGAGACTGAGGGCGACGTCGCGGCGTCCAGCGCGGCAGCGGCTTCCTCTTCCCGGACGGCCGCCTCTTCCGCCCGGAGTTTGAGTGTGACGAGCGAGGCGCCGAGCTCGTCGATGTAGGTGGTGATCTCCTTGAGGCGGGCCTTGGTGGACCGGGTCTCGGCTGCGACGTCCACCCGGTTGTCTCCGGCCTGGCTGCCGGTGTCGGCAGCACCCAGGACCAACGTCCCTTCCGCTGCTGTCAGTTCGTGGCGGCAGAGGCTGCAGCGTCCGTTGTCGGCGGTGGGGGGAGCCGACAGCCGGTTCAGGCAGGCGGGGCAGGTGGTGACGCTCAGGGGGTCGAAGATCTGCTGTGCCTCGCCGAGCATGCCGAGCTTGAGGAGATCGTCGGCGTACTGTGCGCGGAGAGGCATCAGGCGTTGGAGCTGTGTTTCACAGTCCCGCAGGACCGCTGCCGCCCGGTGAGAAGCCTGGGCCGCCTCTTTGTGCTGGTGGCGCAGCTCGGCCGCGAATTCCGTTCCCGCCTGCGCCCGGCGGTCCAACTCCGTGAGCTGGCTCGTGATGTCAGCCAGCTCCTGTTCGTGGACGGCAGGTGTGGGTTCACCGTCCAGTGCGGTGGGAGCCTGCTCCACGACGAAGGTACGGGCTGCTGCGAGTTCGGCTTTGGCGCGGTTGAGCCGGCCGCCGAGTTCCTGGATGCGCTGGCCGAGTTCGACGGCGCGGTCGTCATGGACCCCGAAGGCGACGTCGACGACCTGCCGCAGTTTGTGCTTGCGCATGTAGTCGTTCTCGAACAGGAAGTTCTTGTCCGCGACGCGTTCGTTGGGCAGGAAGGCGAGCCACATCAAGTCGCGGAAGCTGAGCGGGTCCGTGCGGGATTCGCTGTTGGTGGGCGCTTCGCGTAGCTGGACGCCTTCGAGCTTGCAGTGACTCAGGAGGAGGGAGGACAGGCTCTCCGGTGCCCCGGGCGGGTCGATGGGCCTGCTCTCGGCCCTGGAGGTGGGCTTGCTGTCGAGCGTTCCGCGGCGTACGAAGGCGACCTTCGAGGGCTCTCCGACCGACCGCTCGATCACGTGCGGCTCGCCGGAGAGCTCGACCTCTAGGAGGCATGAACGGACCCTTCGCAGCACCTCCTGGTGGCGGGGGTGCCGTTTCGCGCCGAGCCCGTAGGCGATGAATTCCAGGACCGCTGTTTTGCCGGAGCTGAATGCCCCGGCGATGACGGAGAGGTTCCGTACCCGTTGTTCGGCGGTGAAATCGACGTCGTAGGACCGCTCCATGCCGACCAGGCGCAGACGGCGGATCCGGATGCCGGGAAGCGGCTCCATGGTGATCATCCCTCCCAGGACGTTTCCAGCAACGGGCCTGGCCCCAGGACGCTCATGAGGGCAGCTGCGGGTCCGTCGGGTCCGTCCGGCCTGAGCCACTGTGCGGTCTGCTCGCGCAGCCTTTTGTCGCTGAGTTTGCGGAGCTGGCGGACGACGATGTCGGCGGCGGTAGCAAAGGAGGTGGCGTAGGTGGCGGTGAACTGCCCGCCGAGGTGCTGACCGGCCTCTGTGATCGAGTAGGTGAGGGAGCCGTTGCGATTTCGGACCTGGCAGCACCCATAGGCCACCAGGAGCGCCAAGTCGTGCTGGATCCGTTCTCGCCGGCTCGTGAATCGCTGTGAAGAGGACGCGTAGGCAAGGACCTGCGGGTCGAATCCGGCCAGCCGGAGGAGGCTCGCGTCCCGGCCCTCGGAGGGAACTACGAGGAAGGGGTTCGCGGACAGGAAGTCGTAGTACCCGATGCGTTCCAGGGTCGCCCCGTTTGCGTCCTGCGCGGCGACGGCGTCAAGGAGCAGCAGCAGTTGAGCGAGACGGAAAGGTACCTCGTCCTCGGGCATCACAACCGGCCGGTCTGCTTGCACGGCATGCTCCTCATCAGTGGTCGAGCGGTACGGACAGACGCGAAACCTCAGTCGTCGGCATGACCGCTCGCGATCTGCCGCCAGTGTGCGACCCACCCTGCCCGACGGTTGTCGACCAGCCGGTGGACCAGACCCCAGCTGTGCGTCACCTCCAGACGCAGCACTTTGGGCAGTTTGTCGTGCTCGCCGCGCACCTCGCGCCATACCCGGCCGTGCAGAGCAGCGAGGGTGCCCTCGGCCGAGCACTCGTTGAACTGCATCTCCCACACCCCGTGAAGGGTGGCGTCAGCAGAGCTCAGTGCGGCAACCTCAGCTGGCACGCCCTTGTGCGCGACTTCGCGCGCCACCAGGTCGGCGTTGAAGAACTGCCGTTTCGCCGAGTCCAGTTCGACGTGGCCGGCCTCGGTCATCTGGCGCACGAATAGAGCCGAGTCGAGCGCCGCCGCCTTGTCCTCCTCCACGTCCAGCACGAGGCGTATCTGCTCCTGGGTGGGGGCGGCGGGCGCCGTGAAGGGTTCGTAATAGGCACGGCGTACCTGGTCACCTTCGGGGCTCAGCAGCTTCTTCATGAGCGTGGTCTCGTCCCACAGTTCGATGACGAGGCCATGCGCCTTCTCCTGCCGCTTCTTCCAGCCATCCCACCATTGGGCTGCCGGCCCGTCCATGCTGGAGGGGATGCACAGGATCCAGAGCGTGATGGTGTGACCGTTGGCCGCTGCGGCTTTCAGCCCGTTCGCGAGGGACTCGCGAATCTGCTGCGACTGGCTGGTTGTGGTCTTCGGCATGAAGTACTTGGACTGCCAGACCGTGATGGCACCGCCGAGGTCACCGGCGAAAGCGTCGATTCCCCAGTCGCCCGGATTCGCGGCGATCATCCGGACGTTCGGATTGGTCGCACTGGCGAGCTGCGCGAGCATCTTCTCGAAGTCGGCCCGTGCCCCGTCCGCGCTTCCGGTCCTCAGTTCGTGCACTCCGAAATGGATGGGCGGAACACCAGCTGCCACCGGCATGGAGTTGTCCAACCTGCACCCCCGCATCCCGCAGGCAACCCGAGCGAACCGCGTTCAGCGGACTGTTCACTCTGCGCCACACACAGTAACGGCCGTCAGCGTACGTGTTACGGAATCATGCGATCAAGGTGCTTGCGGTCGGCAGTATCCCGGCAGTGGCACGGTGGATGGGGCTGGCGCTCAGAGACAGCGGCAGTCCACTGGGTCCAATCGCCTTGGCGCCGGAAGGCGATCACGTACCGTGGCGCGGACCCAGGTGTCGGCCCGCGACAGCGCGGTCACCGCCGGGACAGGTGGAGCAGGGCCGAGCGGCCTGTGGTCGTACAAGGGGAGGAAGCGGTGACGGAGTCCGCGGACAGCGCGACGCGCCCGGTCCTTGACCCGGATGCGGAGCTCTCGGACGCCACTCGGAAGGTCCTGCGGCAGGCTCTTGAGGACCCTGGCCGGTACGTGGGCCGCCCGGCCAACCCGCTGTGGGCGGCCGTCCCCCTTCTTGCGCGCGGCGGAGCGGGAGTCGCGGTTGCCGGTGTGGTGTGGTGGTGGACCGGTGGCCTTGAGATCGTGGATCCCGCCGCCGACTCCTCCAGCCTCGTCGGCACGCTGGACCGGAAGCTGCAGGAGGCCGTCGACATGGCGCACACGCTGCTGTCCGTGTGGCCGCTGGCCGCCGGCGTCGTGGCCGTGCTCTGCGCCGGTCTGATCGCCGATCGGGCGCTCTACAACGGGCAGCTGCGCCGGCTCGCCGCCGTCCAGCAGCACCTCGTTCATCCGAGGAACCTGACCGCTGAGGCCCAGGAACTTCTGGCACGTGCGCGGCAGGCGATGACGGCCGTGCTCGACTCCAGGGTGCACCGCGAGAGGTGGCTCGACGCCCAGCGCAACGAGGCGGCATTCCCCCGTCAGGAGTGGGCGATCGCCCAAGACCTGCGGAACTACAGCCGCGTGGCCCGCAAGGGTCACAGGGCGCCGCAGGAGACGGACAACGCCGCGGTGGCCGAGCTGCTCGCCTCTCGCCGGCGTGTGCTCGCGACGAGCCTGCACGGCATCGAGCGGCGGGTGGCGGCGCTGGAGGCCTACGCCTCGCAGGTCGCCGAGGCCGACGCCCGCTACGCCGAGGTACGGGAGATCGAGCGGCTGGACGCGGGCAGCGACGAACTCCTCGACCTTCTTGCCCGCACCACGGTCGACGACCTGGCGGTCGCCGAGATCGAGGCGCTGACCGACGAGGCCGCCGTAGTCGCCTCGACGTTCACCAAGGCGCTGGAGTCCGCCAAGCTGGCCGCCGCGGCGGCCCTCCCCCTCCAGGGCGCCGCATAGCCCGCCCCATCACCGCCCCGACCCGCCGAGGTTGGCTTGCTCCCCGGCCCGGCTGGGCCGCTAGAACAGGGTCAGCGGCTCGGGAGGGGCCGGCGTGGGCTGGTGTTCTCGGATCGCGTCCCGAAGCTGGGCGGCCGTGACGCGGGCTGCGTCGAACGTCTCGGTCCAGCCGTTGGGCATCTGGACGGCGGTGAGGAAGACGCCGTGCCCGGCGGCGCGCAGGCGCCGCAGGATCGTCTGCTCCACGGCCAGGGCGTCGTCGCCGGTGGGCACGTGGTGTTCGTAGAACAGGGTCCATCCGAGGCGGCGGTGCTGGGCGATGCGGTCGTTGCGCTGAAGGGCGCCGGCGACGCCGATCTTGACCGCACCGTGCTGTGCGTGGGTGACGACGTAGACGCGGGCGGGCGCGGCGCGGTCGAAGCCGAAGCGGGCGCAGTACTTGCATCTGCGGCCGCTGCGGATCTTGGCCAGGGTGGGGGGCGAGGTGCGGCCGCAGGTGGTGCAGCGGCAGCGCCAGGGCGTCATGGTCGTGGTGTAGGGCTCCAGGGGCTCGAGGCCGGCCTCTCGCATGGAGGCGGCGGCGCGCTCGGGGTCTTCCCGTCGGGCGGCGCCGGCGCGGAGGTCGGCGCAGCGCCGGCATCCGCTCTGGCCGGCGAGGATGGATCCGAAGGTCGGCGAGGTGATGGTGCCGCAGCCGTGGCACAGGCACCGCCAGGGGTACTTGACCCCGCGGTACGGTTCCTGGGGTTCGAATCCGTGTTCGCGCATCTCGGCGACGGCCAGGTCCTCGTCGTGGCGCTGCGCCTCACCGTTGGCCCGGTCGGCGCACCGCTTGCAGGCCGGACGCCGGCTCTGGCCGGTCAGGGAACCCAGGCGAGGGGAGACGATGGACCCGCACTTGGTGCAGCGGCTCTTCCACGGGAACGCGGTCCCGGGGTACGGCTCCAGCGGCTCCAGGCCCGCTTCCCGCATCACCGCGGCCGCGGTCTCGGCGTCGTGGCGCATCGACTCGTTGGCCTTGCGCCGGCCACAGGGGTAACAGCCGCCCTGTCCCTGCCGGATGGAGCCCAGCGTGGGTGCCCCGGGCGCTCCGCACGTCCGGCAGCGGACGGGCCACGGCGTGTCCACTCCCGGGTACGGGCCGAGGGGTTCCAGGCCCGCGGCCCGCATGTCGGCCGCGGCGACGTCCGGGTCGACCGGCGCGTTCGGCGCGCACCACCGGCAGGGCCCGGCACCCGAGTTGATCCGGACGTAGGTGGGCGTGACCTCGCGCCCGCAGGCGACGTGGCGGCACCGCCACTTCCGGTCGCTGCCGGGATAGGGCTCCAGGGGCTCCAGGCCGGCCGCCCGCATGACGCCGGCTGCGGCCTCGGGGTCGAGCCGGGCCCGCCCGGAGCAGTAGACGCAGCCGCGCTGTCCCTTGGTGACGTTGCTCAGGCGGGGGGTGACCTCCCGCCCGCACGCCGTATGGCGGCACCGCCAGGGGGCGGAGCTGCCGGGGTAGGGCTCCAGCGGTTCCAGGCCCGCTGCCCGCATGATCTCTTCCGGCTCGTGGGGGTCCTTCCGCGGTCGGCCGATGCGCGCCATGGGTCCAACTCCCCGCTCGTGAAGGGTGAGCGGGGTCGTGCCTCGCTGTGCGGCGCAGCATAAGGGCGACCACTGACATCGACGCCGGTGATCGCTTGGGGGAGCCGGTGCCCGCCTCCGCCCGGCGGTCCGGAGTTCAGTCCGCAGGTTCGGGTGCGAGGGGCGGGGATGCATCCTCACCGGTGCCATTCGCTCCGGTCAGGTCCTCGCAGATCCGGGAGTGCAGGGCGATGGCGGCGGCATCGAGCCGCTCCCACTGCTCGCTCGTCCGGTCGGGCAGCAGTGCACCGAGTGGTGCAGCGCGAAGGCCACGACTGCTGGCGCCGCGTGACCGAGAAGGTTGTCGATGCCGGCGCTGTGGGCATCGTCGAGAAGGTCGCGGCCCCCGGACAGTCAGTAGGCCAGGCCGTACTTGTAGCCCGCTTCTTTGGTGAGGGTGGTGTTCGCGAGGGGGCGGACGCCGGTGGTGCAGTCGGCGGTGGCCAGGAGCTGGTCGATCACGGCGCAGGGAATCGTCTCGCCGCTGAAGGTCGTGGCGTCGGTCATGTGCGGGTAACGGCGGACCGGGGCCCGGTGACACGCCTGGCCCCGGCGATTCCGCTCCGGGCCCGCGGCCGGGAGTTCGGGCGGAATCGTCCGCCAGCTGTCGGGATCGGACCGGTCACGAGTGCGGGAGTCACGGTCGGGGCGCGGCGTCAGACGAAGGAGTCTTCCGCCGCGCCGATGACGGCTACGGACGCTGGGCGAGCATCGGGGTGACGTGGCTGGAGTGCTGGATGTAGGCGGCGAGGTCGGGACCCAGCAGGCCGGTGACCGTCAGCAGGTCCTTCATCCGCACGTCGACGGGGACAGTCAGCAGCGGTTCCCAGTGGGCGGCCCGGTTGCGCAGCTCGTGCAGGTCGCCGATGAGCTGGTCGACCGTCGCGCGGTTGGTGCCGGGCGGGAACGCGAAGTGGAGGTGGGGCACCCACAGCGTCTTCTCGTGGGCGGAGGTGGACAGGTACCGCCACACTCCCAGCGACAGATCGGCGATGACCTTTCCCGGCGGGGCCGTGCGACCGTAGCGCTTGCGGGCGCTGTCGATGGCGCTGCGGGTCTTGTCGTTGATGTCGACCTGCCGCGGGCCGCGCCGGCCGCCCTTCTTGACACGGATCAGCGGGGCCCGAAGCGGGCTGGCCGGGTCGTCGAGCCAGTGCGTCGCACCAGTCCAGGTTGCGTCCAGCGCTCCGGCGTACGCGTTACGCAGAGCGATCTCGAAGTGGCTCAGGTCGCGCAGGACCGCGCAGGTCAGGGCCGTGTTCCACTCGTACAGCGCCAGGGCGCGGACGGGGTCGCCGCCGGCTGCGCTCAGGTAGATGCTGTGCCGGGCGGGGCTGAGCCAGTTCTCCACCCACGGCCCCGGCGCGGGGGCCGGGGATGCGTGCGTCACGGTTCCTCCTGCTGAGAAGTCGGGTATAGTCATGGGTGACAAGCCCCGGTGGACCGCTGATCTTCGTGATCATGTCGCCGGGGCTAAGACGTTTCCGGGCCCGGTACGCCTTGCTCCGCGGGCCGGGCGGGTCCCTGACCTACGTCGGGGCCTGCTGCTCGCGTACACACCATGAAACCCCCGGTTCCGGTCCGCTTCCGTATACTGGCTCTACGGCTTGACCTGTATGACGGCTCACCTCTCGATGGAGCGGACGATGAGGCGCAACATACAGGTCAATCCGTAGCTATCAAAACGATGCAGTTCGGGAGGGGTGCCGTGGTCCGGCACGGGCGGGATGCGGCCGCGGTAGCCGCGAAGGCGGTGAAGACCCGTCGTGAGACGCTGGCGGCGCTCACCGGCAGCGGCATGGTCGCGGACGCCTCCGCGGCCGCCGAAGAGCTGTCGGCATCAGGTCGCGCTCCCGCGGTGGTCCGTGTACGCCGCCCCTATCTCCGTCATTCCGTTCCCCTCGAGGTCGAGACGGAGCGCAACGGCCTGCCCCGCGAGAAGCGGCCCCCGGCCGGACGGCTGATCGCACCGCGCGGGGTCACCGGCCGACTGCACCTGCTGCTGCTGTTCGCCGCCGCGTGCCAGGCGGCCCCCGGGCGGCAGTGGCACTGCGACCTCCCCATCGAGCACGGCCGCGAGCAGCCGTTCTCTCTCGAACGGCTGGTCTGCGCCTTCGCCCGCCACCGGGGTGGCACCGGCTACGTCGCCAGCCCGAAGGCGAACAAGCTCCGGCAGATCACCGAGGCTCTCAAGACCCTCAACGACCAGCACCTGCTCGACCTGCCCCACCGCGGCGAGTACCAGCCGTTCCGCGACTTCAGCCTGCTGTGCGACAGCGGCCAGAGCACGGACAACGCCCCCATCACCTACCGGGTGCCCACGGCGAAGGAGCCGTGCATCGACATCCCGACCGAGTTCTTCAGCCACGGCTGGGTGCATCTGCTGACCCCCAGCGAGATCGCCGCCTACCTGATGTGGCTCGACGTCAACCAGAACCCCCAGCACGAGGAGCCCTACGTCACCGGAGCGGAGCGCGCCGGCGCCTACGGCCTGACCCGCGAGGCCTTCGAGACTCACCAGGCGCTCCAGGCCTTCGGACTCGTCGACGTCGTCCCCGACCTCATGCGGCACGACGACGGGAAGTACACCGATTACAACCCCGAGGGCCGCCCCCCACCGTGCCACCGCGTCACCGTCACCGCCGGCGGGCTCAGCCTGGAAGCCGCGCCCCGGATCACCGAGGTCCTCAACCGCTACGCCGCGACCGCCGACTGGGGCCGCCCGCTCGGCGCCCGCCCGATCTGAGCCGTCCTCCCTCCCTCCGCGGAATCTCCATGTCCGGCCCGGCCGGGAGTGACCACTGCAGTCAGCAGTGCGGCGGCCGGCCACAGCACGACACCGACGAGGGCGAGGGCGACTGCCGAGAAGCCGGCGTGATGGGCGGCAAGCAGCAGGATGGTCGTGTGCAGGGCGCCGGCGGTGGTGGCCAGGTCGGCGCTCCAGCCCGTACGCCGCCGAAGGGCACCCTCGATCAGCCGGCGCACGCCCGTGGCGCCTCCGACGAGCGTGGGCCCACCCATGAAGGCCAGCGCCAGGGCGGACTTCCAGTGGGAAGGGGCTGCGATGAGCGTCGCGAGGACTGCGCCGCCGGTCAGGATCAGCATGGTCAGCAGGCCGGCAGTCGTGATCCGCAATTCTTGTGCGGCATGTGGCCGGGGCGGGTCGAGGCAGTAGACGCCCGCGAGCAGCAGCCCGGCGGCGCTGCCGAGGGCGACCGACCAGGTGGTCGGGAGCGCTGTGGTCAGGGAGAGCTCACCGGCGATCGCGGCAGCGGTGACAGCCCCCGCGTGGAGGGCCGTGCGGCCCGCCCTCGGGCCGCTGCATTCCTGGGCCGCGGTGTCGGGGACGGCTACGACGGGGGTGGGCGTGGGCAGCTGCTGGGTCGGCACGGCTGTGGGTGCGTCAGCGATGGCGGCCAGGGCCGCGTGAAGCTGGGTGAGGCGGGTGCGGGTGTCGGCCGCGGTCGGCCTGCGGTCGGGGTCCTTGTCGAGGAGCTCCAGGACCAGCTCCTCGAGCTCGCGGGGGGCGCCGGGGCGCAGGGCGGACAGCGGGGTCGGCGCGGTGTTGAGGTGCTGGTTGAGGACCTGCCATCCCGTGCCGGTGAAGGGGACGCTGCCGGCGAGGAGCTCGTGGAGGAGGCAGCCGAGCGAGTACAGGTCACTGGGCGCGCCCAGGGTGGTGTCGCCGCGGGCCTGCTCGGGCGACATGTAGGCGGGGGTGCCGATGGCGACGCCGGTCACGGTCAGGGTGTGGTGGGTGGTGTCGGCCAGACGGGCGATGCCGAAGTCGCACAGCCTCGCGGTTCCGTCAGCGTCGTCGAGGAGGATGTTGGACGGCTTGAGGTCGCGGTGGACGATGCCGCGATGGTGGGCCGACTCCAGGGCCCGGCTGATCTGGATCGCCCAGGTCAAAGCCTGGGTGACGGGGAGCGGGCGGCCGGTGAGCGTGCTCAGCGGCGGCCCGCCGACGAGGTCCATGGCCAGGAAGAGGACCCGTCGGTCGTCGAGGTTGGCGGCGCCATGGTCGCGGACGGCGACGACGTTCGGGTGGGACAGGCGCGCGGCGACCTGCGCCTCGCGGCGGAAGGCCGCTTCCCGCACCGGGTCCCCCTCCCCCACCGGGATGATCTTGAGGGCGATGTCGTGGTGCTCGTGGAGGTCCTCGGCCCGCCACACGGTGCCCATACCCCCCCTGCCGATCGGCTCCTTCAGCCGGTACCGGCCGGCGACCGTCGTGCCCCGCATCAAGACCTCCAGCCCTGCGTGTCCGAGCCCTGGGCCGGCTGGCTCCAGGCGCGCCGCGGAGTAAGGGCGTGCCCGCAGTGCGCCGGAGCATACGAAAACGCCTTGCCGGGACTGCGTGAGGCGATGCCGACCCCGAGGCCCCCACCGACGTTCCATGGACGTCTTAGCAGGTCAGTGCCGTGTGGTGAGGCGGTTGGGCGGGCAGCACCGGTATCGCCGGACGGCGGCGGCTTCAGATGCTGTCATCGAGTTCCGGGGAGATGCTTCGGATATGGACGACAGATGTGGGTGGTGCGGTGCGGGACTGCCCGGCGGGCGGCGGCGCCGGTACTGCCCTCGTCCGCGTTCCTGCCGGCAAGAGGCGTACCGGGAGCGGCGGCGCGCGGCAGCTGCCCTCCGGGCACGGATCGCTCTGGTGCAGATCTCGCGCGAGATCCGGGCTCGGTGCGAGGCCCTGGAGCTGCTGGTGGCCGACGCGGTCGGCAACGAGCGGGCCGACGCGGGACTGCACAGCGCCGCGGCCGCAGACTTCCGTCACCTGACCAGCGAGCTGGTGCGGTGCGCGGTGATCGCGGATCGAGAGGTCGGCGCCACCTGGGAGCAGATCGGACGCCCGCACGGTCTGAGCGCGGATGCGGCCCGGGCCCGGTACGGCCGGGCCCGGCTCCTGTGGCCTCCGCCGATGTCGGAATGACGCCAGCCTGTGGGGAGAGGCCCGGGCAGCTGCGCCAGGAGGAGGCGAGGAGGTCGTTGGCACCCCGGGTACGTGGGAGTTCGGATACGGCGAAGGGCCCGGACGGATCCGGGCCCTTCGGTCAGTAGCGGGGACAGGATTTGAACCTGCGACCTCTGGGTTATGAGCCCAGCGAGCTACCGAGCTGCTCCACCCCGCGTCGGTGACGCCACTCTACACAGTGGCCGTCGCGGGGCGGCGCTCATTTTCCGGGGGTCAGCCGCGGCGGACGATGTTCTCGGCCTGGGGGCCCTTCTGGCCCTGGGTCACGTCGAAGGTGACCTGCTCGCCTTCGAGGAGCTCGCGGAAACCGTTGCCGGAGATGTTGGAGTAGTGGGCGAAGACGTCCGGTCCACCGCCGTCCTGCTGGATGAAGCCGAAGCCCTTCTCGGCGTTGAACCACTTCACGGTGCCGCTGGCCATGCGTCTGTCCTTCGAAATCGCCGGGTGGTTCCCGGTCGGTCTGTGGGTGGTGCCCTCCGTCATCGAAGGGCGTCCGGCGTCCGTTCTACCCCGTGGGCGGGACACCAATCCGGCTCCCGCGCGGGTGAGGCGTGCAAGTTGTGCCGCCCAGCGGGCCTCGGGCTCTTCGGTGCTGGGTCGCTGCCCGCGGGAGGCTGGCGCCTACTTGCCCTTCGCGGCTTCCTTGAGCTTGGTGCCGGCGGAGACCTTCACGCTGAAGCCGGCCGGGATCTCGAGCGGCTCGCCGGTCTGCGGGTTGCGGGCGGTGCGAGCGGCACGGTGGGTGCGCTCGAAGGTCAGGAAGCCGGGGATGGTGACCTTCTCGTCGCCCTTGGCGACGACGTCGCCGACGGTCTCGGCGAGGGCGGCCAGCACGGCGTCGGCGTCCTTGCGGGTCACCTCGGCGCGCTCGGCGAGGGCTGCGATCAGCTCACTGCGATTCATGGGCGGTGCTCCGTGATGCTCGGGGTGCCGTGCCCGCTGGGCGGACACGGCTCTTCTGCCGCCATCCTGTCACCGGGGTCTGACAACGCTTCGCCCCGGTGCCGCGGCGGGTCGCTCACGGCCCGGGCCTGGCGTCAGCCGGGGACGTGCTGGAGCGCCGCGGCGGCCGCGCGGGCGATACCGGGATCAGCGAGGATCGCGGCGGTCACCTCCTGGGCGCTCGGCCCGGCTTGGGCGGGAAGGCCGGGACACGTCCGCTTGGCGAGGTCCTCGAGGAAGGCGACGCACTCGGCGAACTCGGTGGGCTCGCCACGTCCCCGGGCGGCGAGCTCCGCGGACAGTACGGTGACGGCGTCCCGCATGCGGGTCAGAACCGTCCGCATCTGCGCGGGCTGCCTAACGTCGGCCAGTTCGGGGTGTTTCCTGGTGGGGGTGTACGCGCTGCCCAGGTGCTGGGCGGCGGCTTGGACGAGGCTGAGCGCTTCGTACAGCTGTTCGTCGGGATCGGCGAGGCTGAGGAGCGGGCTGTAGGGGGCGCCCGTCTCGTCGCGGGCCATCTGTCCGTTGATGCCGAGCGTGCGCATCCCGTGCACGGTGGCGAGCGCGGTGGTGGCGTGGGCGAGGATGCGGCTTGTCTCTCCGATCTCGCCGGTCATCCGGCGCACCGTGCTCTTGATGTCCTTGTTGGCGGGCTGTTCCTGTTCGGCCGTCAGGGCCTTGTGCTCGGCTCCGAGGTGGGTGAAGGCCGCTACCAGGTGTGCGGCGGCGGTGCGTACGCCGTCGCCGGTGCCGGGGTGCTGGTCGGTCATCAGTGGCTTTCCGGTCTGTCGGCGAGGAGCACGCGAAGTGCGTCACTGCCGACAACCGGCCGTCGGCCGGATTGGATACGGGTGCCCAGCCGGGGATCGGTGAGCAAGTCTCCCCCGGGCCGCCCGTGTCAGGTGCCGGCTGAAGCGGTGTCCTCGGTCGACGGCTGTGGTGGGTGGGGGGTCAGTCCGGCTTCGGTGACGGCTTGGAGATGCTCGGGGGGCAGGGTGTCCCAGCGTTTGCGGAGGTTCTTGAGCCACTGGCCGACCTTGAACTCCTCGCCGTCGACGGTGACGGTGTCGCGCTGGCGGATGTGGAGGTGGCCTTCACGGGCGCGGAAGGCGGCGACGGCCGCCAGGCCGTGGTCGAGCTGCCGCTGTTGGCGGGCGGCGCGGCCGGTGGGCTGCGGCGGTTCGTCTTCGGCGGGTTCGATCAGGGTGATGCCCAGTTCGCGCACGAGCCGGAGCTGGTCGGGGTGGAGGGTGCTGTAGTCGGCGCTTTGGGCGCGGACCCACTCGCCGAGGGGTCCGTCGTCGTCGGTGATGAAGTCGGCGGGGAGGTCGTCGAGGGTGATGCTGGCGTCGGCGTAGGTGCGGGCGGTGTAGTAGAGGCGCTGCCAGGTGATCGACCACGGCGGGTTCCAGTACGGGTCGATCTCGGTGAGCGCGGTGTCGGTGGGGTCGGGTTCGAGTCCGTTGTCCGCGCGGGTGCGGGCTGCGGCCCGGCGGTTGGTGAGCCAGCGGCCGAGGGCGAAGTCGCCGGCCATCTCGCCGGTGGGGGCGGCGAGATGGCCGTGGCGGGCGGCCCAGTTGCGGGCGTGGAGCAGTCCGCGTTCAGCGGCCTGGGTCTGGAGGTTCCAGATGATGCCGAGGTGTTCGAGGGCCTTGATCTGGGCGGGCTTGAGGGTGCCGGCCGTGTACGCCTTTCGGGCCCGGTTGATCCAGCGGCCCAGTGCGAAGCCGTTCTCGTCGTCGTAGAGCCGGGGGACGTCGAGGTGCCCGTGGTGCTGCTGGTAGGCGGTGGCGGCTTCCAGGCCGCGGCGGAAGGACGCCTCGCGGGGGTGCAGGACGCGCAGCCGGAACGCCTGGGCGATGGTGTCGGCGGGGAAGGGCCGGTCGAAGACGACGTCCACGGGCACGCCGGTCTCCTCGTCCTCGTCTTGCGGGACCGGGTGGGCGGGCTGCTGGGGGACGGCGAGACGGTCGGCGATGCGGTCATCGTGTGCACGCAGAGCCTGGAGGACCCGCCAGAGCGGCCGGTACAGGTTCGAGCCCATGAGGTCGTCGGCGTCTTCGCCGGGGGCGACGTACACGGGGACGATGAGGGTGGCCTTCTTGCCCTGGCCGGGCTTTTGCCGCAGCGCCCGGCCGACGGCCTGCACCGTGTCGACGATGCTCTCTTTGGGGTCGGCGAAGACGACGGTGTCGATGCTGGGGATGTTGACGCCCTCGCCGAGAAGGCGAGCGTTCGCGATCACGGTGCGGTGGGCAGGCTCGAGGAACTCGCCGGGGCGGCCGTCGAAGCGGTCGAGGAGTTCGCGGCGGTAGGCGGGGTCCATGGTGCTGTCGAGGCCGGCCGCCCACAGTTCGCCCGGGTCGGGGCAGCTGGTTCCGGTCTCGTCGAGTGCGTGGAGGAGGGCGGCGGTCTCGGGGAGGGTGCTGGCGAAGGCGTGGGCGTCGGCGACGCGGTGGTGGAAGGAGACGACGCGGCGCAGGTCGAGCTCGGCCATGGCTCGCAGGACGGCGATCTGGAGCGCGGCCTGGCGCAGTTCGGCTTCGGTGGCCTTGTCGGAGATGCCAAGCCGGGTGCGGATGGTGGCCTCGTGGACTTCCATGACGACGACGCGGTAGTCGGCCAGGAGGTCTATGTCGATGGCCTCGGCGAGCGGGAGGCGGAAGCAGGTGTCGCCGTAGAGGGCGGGGTTGTCCATGGATGCGACGAGCGAGTCGTCCTCGTCGTCATCGGGCTCGCCGGCCGACCAGATCCTGGGGGTGGCGGTGAGGTAGAGCCGCTTGTGTGCGGGGATCAGTTCGTCGTCGTGGACGGCGGCCCAGCGTTTTCCCAGGTCACCGCTGGTGCGGTGGGCTTCGTCGATGGCGATCAGCGACCAGGTGGGGAGGGCGAAGCGGTGGTGGGCGTCTTGGACGCGGTGCAGGGAGTGGTAGGTGGCGAACACCGTCAGGCCGGGGTTCTGGCGGACGGTGGAGGCGAGGACGGCCGGGTCGGTGGTGAACGCGACCGGCTCGCCCGCGGTGTTGGGGCGCTTGGAGCACAGGGCCAGGACCGGGCCGTTCATGCCGGCGGTGCGCCAGTTGTCGATGGTCTGGGCGAGGAGTTCCAGGGTGGGCAGGAGCACCAGCCGGGTGCCCTGGGGGGCGACGCGGGCGGCGGTGCGCGCGGCGACGTACGTCTTGCCGGTGCCGCAGGCCATCACGACGGAGGTCCGGGCGGTGTGGCGCAGCGCGGTGTGCGCGGCGTGGACGGCCTTGGACTGGTGCGGGCGCAGCCTGATCCGAGGCGGCGGGGTGGTGATGGTCGCGGTCACGGGGTGGCCGGTCCTCTCAGCCGGGGGCGGTCGGCGGTCAGGTGATGCTGAAGCGGATGTGGTCGATGCCGGTCAGCTCGACCTGCTGTAGGGAGGTGGCACGGGTGCCGCCGTCGGTGAAGTAGTCGTCGCGCAGTCCGTCGGCGACGATCTGGGCGAGGTCTTCCTCGGAGGCGCCGGCTGTCTTGGCCTCGAAGAGGGCGGCGGCGGTGGCTGCGTCCAGGCGGCGGGTGAGGCGGCGGTAGCGGGGGTCGTTGGTGGTGCCCTTGGGGGACGTGAACCCGAACTTGGCGCGTACGTCGACCTTGATGCCGCCGGTGGTGATGGCGGCCTGGAGCTTCTTCGCCTTCACGATCGGCTGCCAGAGCTTCTTGACCTCGGCTTCGACGAGGGCGGCGGTCTCGGGCTTCGTGGACTTGATCTTGTCGTCGCGGTAGCGCTCGACGGTGCGCTGGGACTTGCCGATCTTCTCGGCGACCGCGCGGGCGGCCTCAGCACGGCTGACGCCCTTCTCCTGCTTGAGCAGGAAACGGATCCGGGCGCCGAGGGTCTTGGGGATCGGCTGGGAGTAGGCGGTCTCGGCGGCCTCGTCCAGGCGGTCTTCGATCAGTCCCACGGTCAGTCAGCTTCCTTGGTCTCAGGCCACGCGGACGAGCGAGGCGTCCTTGATCTCGTTGGCGATGTTGACTCCGTCGGCGAGCAGGTCCAGGGCCCAGCCGATGGTCTGGGAGCCCTGGTGCTTGACGGAGCCGGGGTTGACACCGAGGCGGAACCCGCCGCGGATCGGCTGGCCGTCGGGGCCGAGGAGGAGGGGCAGCGGCGACAGGCCGTCGGTGGCGTAGACGACGCAGTCGTTGTTGACCGCGAGGGGGTAACGGCCCGCCGTGGTGGCGAGGTTGTGCATCTTGCGGTGCATGTTGGTCCGCGCCTTCGACAGGATCATGGCACGGATGTCGGGCCGCCACGTCAGGCGCTTCAGGGCCGGCCACGGGTCGCCGAAGACGTGGTCGACGCCCATGTTGGGGCGCTGGCGCAGCTTGCCGATGCCCGACTTGGCGGTGGCCTTGATCGCGTTGGCCAGGGTCACCAGCAGCGGGTCGCCGTCCTTGTAGACGGCCATGGCCGCGAGGAAGGCTTCGTCGTCGAGGTCCTGGGTGACGCCGAGTTCGGCCATCACGGTCAGGTAGGCGTCGCGCAGCGTGTCGTACCAGGGCTGGAGGTAGGGGCTGTGGGTCTCACGGACCCATGCCTCCATGGGGCGGACGTCGGCGCCGAGTTCGACGGCGTAGGCGACGGTGGGGGTGGCGTACCAGCCGGGGCCGTCGGGGCGTTCGCCGCTGGAGGTGAAGGGGCTGGGCAGGCGCGGGTCGGTCTCGACGTGGGAGAGGTCGAGGTACCAGGAGCCGGGCAGGTCGGGGTCGAAGGCGGGGTTGCGGGGGTAGTGGATGGCGGGTCCGGTGCCGACGTGCAGCCGGCGGCAGGCCGCGAGGAAGGCGACCTGCACGTCCAGGGCGGCGACGTGGGTGCACGCCCGCTCGGCGTCGGTGATCAGGTCGGCGGGACGGACCCAGATGCACGCCTCCTCGTCGAGGGCCTCGCTGGCGGGCCGCCGGGAGCCTTCCTCCGGGTAGTCGGCGGCGACGACGGGATGCTCGTCGGGGGCCTCGCACGGGGCGGGGTCGACGAGGGTGTGGAGTGTGTGGGGCACCTTCGCCGAGACGTACTTGCCCTCGTCTTGGCTCCACTCGGCCTTGGTGGGCGGGCGCAGCGAGGTCATGAGCTCCTCGCCGGTGACGGCGACGGTGCCGCGGGGGGTGATGACCAGGCGGGCGTAGGTGCCAAGCATCCTGGCGAGGTCGCCCGCGGGTAGCTCGCCGGCCGGGCCCCAGACGCGGCTCTCCAGGGCGCCCCACGGGGTGAGGAAGAGCTGGATGCAGTGGCGCTTGCCGTCGAGACGCTTGAAGATCCGCGGCCACGGGCCGAACCCCGCCTTGGTGAGTTCCCATCCGGCCTTGGTGAGGCTCTTGAGGGCCTTGTGGTCGGCCGGCAGGCGGAAGTCTTCCTGGTCCGCAAGGTTGGTGGGCAGGCCGAAGTGGGCGACGGCGCCCTCCGTGAGGATGATCAGCGGGTCCTGGTCGAAGCCGTTGTCGTGGACCTTGGCCGCGCCCAGGCGGATCTTCCGCTTGTCCAGCGCCCACGCGGCCAGGGCCTGGAGGGTCTTGGCCGGGCACGGAACGGTGCGGCCGTCAGCGAGGTGCGCGGTGAGGGCGCCGTCGGTGATGCCGAGGACGGCCAAAGGGCCGTCGGCGTACTCCGGCGGCACCGGCTTCACGGCCGGCTTCTTCGCCGTGCGCTTCGTACGGCGGGAGGCCGGAGCGGTGCCCGGGCGGCGCGTCGCGGCCAGCGGACGGCCGGCGGGTGCGGCGGCAGCGGGGAGGGCCGGTGCCGGGGTGGCCACCGGTGCGGCGACCGCCGGCGCCGCGGGGGCGGGAGGGGCAACGGCGGACGTGGGCGCCGTCGTCTCGGTCCGCGGGGCGGAGGCGGCCTCGGCCTGCGTGGTGGGCCGGGTGCCGCAGCGGGGCATGCCCATGGCGGCCATGGCCTGGAGGTACACGTGGCGGGGCTGGCCGTCCACGACGCTGGACGTCGGGTGCCCGCAGCGGACGCACAGCCGGGTGACGCCCTCCGGCAGGTCGATCCAGGAGCCGGGCGCGTCGAACTCGGGTACCGCCGTATCCGCGCGCGCCGGGGCGGACTCGGTGTCCGGCCAGGAGAGCTCGGGAGGGTCCTCGATGTCGAACTCGAACTCGAGAGGAGTCGCCTCCGCGGCGAGCGCATCCGGCGCTGACCCGGGTTCGCCTTCGGGCTCGGGTTCCAAGGTGGCGGAGCCACCCTCTGCACCAACGCGAGCGAGCTCGGCGGCGAAGTAGGCGAGGATCCTGGCGTACCGCTGCCCCTTCTCGCCGCGCGGCGTGCGGGGCGGGTCCGATTCCCAGGTCCACACCGTCTCGCGGCGGACGTCGTTGGCCTGGCCCATCTGCGTCACGGTCCAGCCGAACGCCTCCCGGAGCCTGACCCGTTCCGCCGGTTCCGGCAGTGGCGGCACCGGACCGTCGAACGAGATCCGGTCGAGTACAGCCGTCACCGGGTCACTGGCCCCCATCTCCACCTCCACCCTCAGAGTTCAAATCTAACGCGAATCTAACGCACCCGAGCCAGCGGATGCAAGCGCCTTGTTGAGATTCCAGTATGTATTGTGGTTGTTGCCTGATGGGATTTCAAGATGTATTGTCATTAAGCGTTGGCCGGGGCCGCCCGGAGGAGGAGAAACGAGAAGGCGGCCTTGTCCGCAACGACACGGCACGCGCCGGGACTTGCCCGTCTCCTGGCCCGCCGGGATCCGCCTCCCGCGACCGACATGACACCTGAGGAGTACGACAGCCATGCCCTATCTGTCCCCCGAACCAGGGGAGCCCGCCGCGCCAGGCTCGCGGATCGTCGTGGAGGCAGGCGACATCCTGATGCGCCGCAGCCTCACCGATCACGCCCCCGCGGCCCAGGTGCACGTGATCGAGGCCGCCAAGGCCCTGGAAGACTTCCGCCTCGGCCACGGCACGGCACTGGAGCGCGCCGAGGTCCTCCTCGACCGGGCGATCGCGACGTTCCAGGAGCGCACCGGCGAGCACGACGAAGCGGCCTGGCAGGCCGCCGCGGTCTACATGGTCGAGCTGTGGGCGACGCGCTACAGCGCGGCCCGCCCGACCGCCTTCGACCCGGCCCCGCCGCCGCCGTCCCGGCTCACCCCAGCGCATCCGCTGCGGCTGGAGACGGTCAGCCGCGAGGCCCACGACCTCCTGCTCGGCGCAGGCCGGTCTCTTGAGCGGAGGTCGCGCGGCCTGGACTCGATGGACGTGGTCCGCGCGCAGCACGGCATGCACGAAGCCGCCCGGTTGCTCCATGACCAGCTCGACGGGCTGTCCATGCCGTTGTGGGTGGTCATCTGCCGGTTCTGCGCCGAGATCCAGGCGGAGAACCTCCGCATCCTCAAGGCTCCCGTCCCCGGGACCACGGCCTGAGTCCCCCGATCCTCCGCTTGCCCCCGGGCGGCCGCCCGGCACCAATCCTTCGCCCCTGTTGAGGAGTTCCTCATGAGTACCAGCCCCTCCCCCGTCTCCTCCGCCGTCGGACCAGTCCGGGTCGGGCAGCTGTGGCAGGACATGGCCCCCGACATGGTCGACCGCGAGCGGATGCTGCGCGTGCTCGCTCTGACGGACACTCACGCCGAGTGTGTGGTCGAGCGCGACAGGCAGGGCACGGCCGGCCGCAAGGCCCGTCCGCTGGCCATCCGCCGCTTCGCAACGAGCGCGTTCAAGCTGATCGAGGACGTCGTCGACGACGCCGACCAGGCCCTCTACGCACGCTTCCTTGCGGCGATGACGGACGTGCAGGGTGCCAACCCGTCGCCCGTGGCGTACGCGGCTGCGGCGCTGCGCGTGCACCAAGAGCTCACCGCCGAGGCGGCGAAGGCCCAAGGCTGACCGGCCGCGCGAAGCGCGCTTGCCTAGTTGCGGCCCGGCCTGCCTCCGAGAAGGCGGGCCGGGCCGACGGCTCGCGGCTTCGAGGTCACTCGAATGAACACGGATAGGAAGTTGTGAAGAAGTGGTGAGGTCTACTCAGGCCATGCTCTGGGCCCCCGACGCTCCGCCCGACGGCGGGATGTTCTGTGCCGGTGAGATCGTGGAGGTGGAGGGCCGGCCGGGCGAGTGGGAGCTGATGAAGCCCGGGCCGGGTGTGTGGACTGTGGAGTCCGCGCGGCTCGAGGGCCGCGTCAGCGCGAAGGTCTCGGTGAGCTCGCTCCAGCGTCTGGCGGATGCCCCTCACATCCGTCGGGGCGACCTGGTCATGCAGCGCTATCCCGAGCAGGAGCGTGCCGCAGTGGTCGGTGCCGTCGTCCGGCTCGGGCAGTGGGTGGCGGTGAAGTCGTACACGCTCCCTGACGGCGGTGTCTGCCAGGCGCTGGACTCGGTCGACCGGCTGGAGGTGGTCACGGCGGAACAGCTCGCCGCGGCCATCCGTCTGGATGTCGTCCACGGCACGCACGTGGGCCGGATCGTGCAGGCGGTCGTGACCGCGCGCGCCGGACAGTTCCGGGTGGTGTGCCGGTGCGCGCCGGGTGCCGGCGAAATCTGCCGCAACGGACGCAAGGTCACCTGGTGCCCCAGCCTGGACAGCGCCCACCAGCTGTGGGACTGGCACGTCTCCGGGCATGTCCCCGTCGACGGCGTCGCGTAGCCCTAGGCCCCCAGGCCATGTGGTGCCGTGGCCTCCGGCCGCCCGGCGGCCCGGCACTGGCGCGTGGCGCAGCCCACAACGCCTTTCCCGTGGCGTACTTGAGCCGAAGACACACGTCTTGGTGAACCGGTTCTCAAGACAGCAACCGAACTGCTGCCCGATCGGTAGAGGTGTACGTGAGCAGCACATGCGTTCGTGCTGCTGGTCTTCGATCCTGGGAGTAAGCCGTGACCACCACCGACTCTTCTTCGTCGTCCGCCCTACGCTGCGGCGGCTGCCTGTGCGGGGCCGTCCGCTTCGAGGTGCCCGATGCTCCTGACGCGCCCCACCTGTGCAGTTGCCGGCATTGCCAGAAGCTGAGCGGCGGGCCGGTGATGTCGTGGGTCTGTTTCCCTCTGGCGGGTCTGGTGTGGATCGGCCGGGAGCCGGTCTGGTTCTACACGTACCCACAGAAGACGCGGCGCGGTCGCTGCCCCAACTGCGGGAGCCAGTTGTGCGCCCTGGACGACGATGCCACGAGCATCGCGTTCAACTTCAGCGCCCTGGACGACTCCTCGGACCTCGTCCCGGCGTTCCAGAGCTACGCCCACGACGCGGTGTCGTGGCTCAGGCCGGTCACCGACACCCGACCGACGGCCGCCGCGGGCAGCTGACCGCCGACCGGCGGCTGCCCGGGTTCAAGCCGGCCCGTTGGCCGGACAACCCAACGCCTCGACCTCGCTGGGGCGAGAATGGCGGCCATGTCACTCTCCCTGGCCCGCTGCGTGGAAGCGGTTGCCCGCCTGCTGGATAGCTGTGGCCCGTTGGAGCCGGTCCGGCTGTGCATGAGCGACCGGGACGTGCAGGCGGAGGTGTGCGCGAGCGGGCCGGCCGCCTCGGCGAGCATGGCGCGCCTGTCAGCGGCGACGGGCGGCGAGGTAGCCGGCCGGGCGGTCGACCAGGACGACGGTGTGATCACGGCGGACCTGGAAGACGAAGTGGTCCTGGTCGCCGCCGTGGACACGCCGGTGCGCGAGACCACGCCCAGACTCCGCGCAACGTCGACGTCGGCAGCGGCTACCCTGCTGCGTACGCTGGCCCCGTGGACGGCCGCACTGGACCAAGAGCTGCTGTCGGGGGCCCAGTTGTGGGTGGACGACGACGGCCAGGTCTTCACCGTCCGGCTGCTGGCGACAGCCGCACGCGGTGACGACGCGGAGAGTGTCGCCGCTGCCGCCGGCGCAGGGCTGGAGCAGGTCCGGACATGGCGCACCGACAGCGGTCTGGACGGGCGGGGAAGCCTCCCGTGCGGCCGGACCGTGCACATCGGCATCGTCCGTCTCTCCTGACCATCGCCGACACGCTCGCCGGATCGCGCGCTCCTCGGCGTTAGGCCAGATCAACGTGCTCCTGGTGCATCTTCGCAACCCGCACGGCGTCGAAGTGGCTGATGCCTCGGAAGTACTCCTTCTTGACCGCCACGCCGACTCTCAGGATCTCCGTCACGGCCGTCAGATTATCCTTGACGCCTGTCTCCCATCCCTCAGCCGTGGCACACGGGCGCGAGATCCACGCCTGGAACAGAAGCGCCTGAGTCACCTGCGCATCGCTTTCATGGCGTGAGATGCGATCCACGACCTCGCGGGTGTTGGCAGGCGTGTTCTCCGCCCTGCCGACCTTGATGTAGGACAGCTTCTCGATCATGGACCGGAACTCCAGGACGTAGAGCCGGTCGCCGACGGCATCGAGCGACCCTCCTGCTTCTTCCAGGTCCTCCCACGCCCTGTGCCGTACGGCGGCGCAGATCTCCTTGGGGGGCGTACGCCCCGTGTCGAAGTAGTCGAGCAGTCGCACCCTGGCCCCGGGAAGCAGATGCCGATTCTTGAAGTTCTTGGTCCTGCGCGACCTGGGCAGGGCCTCTCCCTCCCACAAGGGCGCGTCAGTGAGGTGAATGAAGTCGTCGCCGAAGTACTGCTCTTCCTGGAAGTCCTCTTCACGCATGCCTCTGATGGTGGCCCAGGAGGGGGACCGCGTTCTCCGGAATGGCTGAGGCTGAGCCGATGGCTGGCGTGTTGGCGGCGCCGGCGCTCCCGAAGGGCCGGCGCGCGCGAGATGAAGGTCAGTGTGTCCATGCGCTTTTGCTCGGACTCCGAGCCGTTGGGTCCCGCCTACGGCAGCGCGTTGGCCCCGTGGCGCTGCGTCTCCTGAAGGGTTGGGCTGCGCGGGCCCACACCATCCCGATTTGTTGCCTATTCGTGTTTCAGTGTGTAGTGTTATTCGTGTTGAGGGTGACGTTCCCCTCCACCCCGCCCCCCTCTCGGAGCCGCACTGCCGCTCCCCCACGCCCCCTTACGGAGATCTCCCATGTCCGAAGCCGAAGCGGTCCGATCCGTCATAGCCCGTCTCCTCGCCCATGCCGACGAGCCCGAGACCCAGCGCATCCACGAACTCGCCCGCCAGGCCGGCTACATATGGCGCTGCGGCAACCCGGCCTGCCCCGCCTATAACTACCGGGGGCAGCGCTACTGCGAGGGCTGCGGATGGGGCAGCAAGGGCAAGCCGGTCGGCGACCTCCACCCGTGCATGTACACCGAGCGCCGGTGGGCCGCGCTGCGCCGCGCGCTGCTCCGGCACTACGGCCCCGACGCCCCGATGCCCGACGCCGTGGTCTTCGACTACTGGGGCGGCCCCGGCTGGCGCGGCGCCGAGGTCACCGAGATGTACGGCGGCAGGACCCAAGAGGTCACCGACGGGTTCCGTGACCGGGACCGCTTCGCGGACATCGCCGCCGCCCTCGACTCCCTCACCAACTGGTCCAAGCCGGGCTACGGCGAACACATCCGCGTCGTCCTGGCCTCCTGAACCTCACCGTCCCCAGGGCCCGGTGAGCCACCGCCGGGTCCCGGCCAGCCACGAAGGCCAGCCACGCCATGTCCACTCTGCTGATCGGCCGCTGGTCCACGGACAACGCCACCCTCAGCATCACCGCGTCCCACCAGGTCGACGACGAGGACCAGGACGCCGTCGACGCCCTCACCCGGCCCGCGTTCGCCAACGGCGCGAACTGGGCGTGCACGTTCCCCGTCGACACCCACCGCCACGCCGTGCAACGCGCGAACGAGGAGTTCGCCCGCGACGACGGCGCCTGGCTCGACGACACCGTCGAACACGTCGAGCCGGTCACCCCCTGACCTCACCCACAGCTGCGCCCGGCCACGCGCCGGGCGCCTGCTCGCCCGTGTCCCACACTCCTACCCGAAGGGCTCTCCCATGCTCGGCAACACCGAATTCGAGTGGGTCTCCGCCGACGCCACACCGGTCCTGCTCTACCCCGGCTTCAGCTCCGACGACGCACTCGTCGAGCCCGGCGAGATCGTCGCCGCCGTCTACGACAGCAGCGACGGCATCGCCCTCTACGGCAACCGCGACAAGGTGCTCGGCCTCCTCCTCCAACTCGCCGAAGCCGTCCGCAACGCCCCGCCCGTCCCCACCACGGAGGCGTGCATCGCAGCCACGACCGACCCCACCGCCTGGAATCCGGGCCCCCTCACCTCCCCACTGGCTCCGACGAGCAAGGGCTGGACCCTGTGCGGCGCCGAGTCCCACCAGCCCATCGCGGCCGATCCCCGCCTGGCGACCTGTTCCGACTGCGTCGACGCCTTCAACGAGCGCGGGCCGCAAACCCCCCTCCGCCTCGTCCACTTCCTCCCCGCCAAGCCCTGACACCACCCCACGCCGCCCTCCGGTGCCGGGCCCGCAGGGCACGGCACCCCGATCCCCAAGGCCCCTCATGAACCCCACCGACGCAGCCGGCCCCCTCTTCGAAGCCCTCCTCGCCGAAGCCCAGCAGTGGGCGTGCGACGACACCGAGGACCAGGACCAGCTCGACGCGATTGACCACGCCGACACCCCGCGCGACAAGCTCGCTCTGCTGCAGAACTCCAGCCTCATCCCTTCCCACCTTGCCTCGGCCATCGCCGAGGCTCTCGTCGCACTCGACCCCGCCACCTACTCCCCCGACTCCGCGCCGACAACCTCCGGAACCTCCATGGCCGACCCCGAACTCCACCGCATCCGCGACGCGTCGATCACCGTGGTCGACGCCTCCCCCGAGGACAACACCCCCAGCGACGTCTACGAGATCCAGGTCCACGGCGTCAGCGTCCTCATCCGCCGCCGAGCCCATTGGGGCCCCGCCACCGACGTCCCCTACGTCCACATCGAGGACCAGAACGAAGAGCCCGGACTGCTGCTCGTTGAGGTGAACAACGCCGGCGAGCACGAACACCCCCGCCCCTCGTCCGACGGAGCAGCGACATGAACCCCAACCACGCCTACGCCACCGCCCGCCAGCTGATCGACCCCGACGCCAACTACACCGTCCACACCCGCACCGACAACGGCTGGACACAGCCCACCGACCCCAACCACCGGGAACTCCCCGGCCTGGACGTCCTCCTGGCCGCCCGCAGGGTTTTGCGCGCCCGGCCCGCCGGCCACGTCCAGAGCACCGGCCCCAACACCCTGGACATCCGCACCGGCAACGGCCAGCTCTGGCTGCGCTTCACTACAGGATCGTCGAGTGCGGGCCAGGCCCCCGGCGATCCAGCCCCGGGCGACTGCTTCGGCTGACCAGAGGTTGTCCGTCTGGCCCACCTCTCCAAGCCCACTCGGGCCGTGTAGGCACCTGGGCCCGCCGCGTGCGGCGGAGCCGTTCAGCGCGCCGAGGAGTTCTGGCTGTAGACCTTTAGGGGCCCTACTGCCATCGGCCACAGCCCGGTCGCCGCCAGACGTGGTGTTAATGCCGTGTGGCTCCCCCCGGTGTCCACTGCCTGCGCCACACGGCCACTGCCTCCTCGGGCTCTCCACCTTCTTGAATTCTCCATTGGGATGTCTACAAGCAGTGGCCTCGAACAGCCTCATTACGACGGGCTTTTAACATCGACCGGAGACGGTTGGTCGTCGGAAATTGTCTCAAGCAGCTTGTTTGGGACGGATTTGCAACATCAGGTCCCTTTGGACTCCACGATACTGGTACGCCGACACTGCACCTAGTCACTGATGTACCAAAAGAGTGCGCACTCGCCTCGGCTCTGATTCAGTGAAAAATTCGTTCCAGTCGGCATGGACTTGCAACCCGTCCTGTGCACTTACCACTGGCCATTTACTTGCCCCTACCAACACATATGTTGGTACTGCTCCTACACTTTACACTCGCCGTCTATGGCCGACACATACTCTTTGCGCCTCCATAGTTTGCGCACTGACTGCTAGGACTGAGCTAATTTACTCATCTCCGTAGGCATGCTTGTAGGCATGCCAGTAGGTACGTAGGGATCTCTATAGGTATCTCTGTAGGGATGTTCGTACCTCTGTAGGTTTCGATCGATGGAGCCAGGTCGGTCGTCTCTCCACCTCACACGCACCTCTATCGACACACACTGCACCTACACCGGCAGTTGCTCACCATCACCCCGCGCACCTGCGACGACGTCGCCGCCTGCGCGTCGATCCGAGCGTTCCATGCTGCGAACGCACCCTGCTCGGACGTTCCGCACCTTGGCACGTCTGACCCCGCTACTCTGCCTGTACGCGCACCATGTCCCTTCGCGCTATCTAGATGCATGGCCTCTTGTCGCCGCCTGCACACCCCCCTGCCTTGGCGGCAGCCCCTCAAGCTCCGCGGCCTCGGTACTGGCGTGGACTCGGTGCACCGCAAGACTCGCGACACGCCCCGCGCTACGCCACAACACCAACACTCGTCGCATCTTCCTGTTATGGTCGCCCGTGTCGCGTCGTGACACGGACTGCAGACATCCAGTGCACGAAGCACGCCCCCAATGTCCGTAATAACCAGCAGAGCGCACTCGTGATGCAGCAAATGACAAGTACTGCCACTCAGATACACCTCAAGCGCGTGACACGACGCGACAGTCAACTCGCCGTCTCCCGCAGCCACCCTCTCTCCCAACTCCGGAGGCCCTCGCGATGACCACAGCCCTTCCGAGCGACGTCGACGTCGCCGACGAGGCATCGCTCCCGGCGCCGGTGGTGCTTGCCATCGCCACTCAGAAGGGCGGCGTGGGCAAGACCACCACCACCGTGAACTTGGGCGCACGCCTCTCCATGGCCGGCTACAACGTCCTAATTGTTGATCTTGAGCCACAGGCGCAAGCTGGAACCGCGCTCGGCATCACGCTCGGCGGCCATGAGGATGAGGCTGCGAACGAAGCGGAGCTCCAGCGGTCTCTCGGCTACATCCTGCAGATGGCTCTCCAGAAGTTCCCGCGTCCGCATCTCAAGCAGGCGATGTTCGACCGCACCGACGAGGTACTGGGGGACTTCGAAGGACACGGTCAGCTCTGCGTCCTTGCCTCGGAAGAGGCATCCATGTCAGCGGCGCAGAACGCCTTCGTGACGAAGCCCTACAAGGAGATCGTCACCCTTCGGCACCTCTTGCTCCAGGAGGCACGGGGCTTCCACTTCGTCCTCATCGACACCCCGCCAGCCGTATCCCACCTCAACGCAGTGGCGCTGGCGGCCGCTGACTTCGTGGTAACCGTCTGCATCCCGGAGTACCAGTCCATCAAGGGTGCCCTGGTTCTGAGCGCAGCCACGCACGCGATCGCGACGAACACTCAGGGAGTCTGCGAGCCGCAGCTTCTCGGCGCTCTACTCAATCGCTCCAACCCCGAGTCTGCGTGGACGGCTCAAGACGTGGACATCCGGAACGCGATGATTGGTGACGGCATCAACGCTGAGCCAGGGCGGGGCCTCTTTCCGTTCGTTACGGATGTGCGACGCGACGTCCGCATCTCGGAGTCCTACATCCACGGCCGGCCCGCCGTAACGCGGTTCCCGAATCACTCGTGTGGCAAGCAGTACACGGGCGTCGTGGAGGAGATCCTGGACCGCATCCAACTGCCGCGCCAGAAGTGGACCATCGCCGATCCGGTCCTTGTCGAGGAGAACGTCGATGCCTGAGGAAGAGCCCTCCGGAGCGGAGCGCAAGCAACCCAAGAAGAGGACGGCGAAGAAGGTCGCGGGTCTCAGGCCTCGTCCAGACTTGCTCAGCAATCCCGCCCTGTCGGGGGCGGCAAGCGTGGCGGCCCGATCAGTCCTGGGTCAGGGTGCCGGAGTTCAGCCACTTAAGGCTGTCCAAGTTCCGGCTTCGGCCTCACAAGACGCCATTGCCGTGCCTGCCCCGAGCACACCTCCTGACTCGCAGGGCGCGGCTAAGGCGGTTGCGCCGGACACTACGCAGACGCGGGCCGAAGACCAGGCGTTGAGCGAGGGAGCGGAACCCGGCTCCGTCACGCCTCTGTCGGTCTCCGCCACGGATGTGCAACCCAGTGAACCGGCACGAACGGATCTCGGTGATCATTCATCTCCAGACGCTGCTAGCTCTGGAGCAACGCGCCGAACGACCCCGCATCCCTACCAAGACCTACCCGACGACGGGGAGGCCGCTGACCAGCACCTCGTTGCTCATGACGACGAGCAGCCGGTACTGGGGGAGGAGGCGACCACAGCCGAGACGACTGAGGCTGAGCCAAGAGCGGGGGGAGCACCTTCACCAGGGTCCCGGCGAAAGCGCTCTGTCTCCACCCGCCAGGGCTCCAAGGTGGGGCCCGCACACACGGCACTGCTCAACTCATGGCGTAGCAGCAGGGTGGACCTCAAGCTCCGTCGGGACGCCTGGCAGACGCATCCGTTCCGCTTCGCGGCGGACTTGGTGACACAGCTAAGCAAACGGGTGGCGCAAGACTGTTCGTCGTCCGGTAAGTCGCTGACGGCTGCGCAGTATGTCGACGCTGCAATGAGCCAGTATCTGCCGACGACCATAGAGGAGCAGTTGGCGCTCGCCGAGGAGTTCCTCCTCTCTCGCGAGACGGACGTGGGCACGGGGAAGCAAGCCAGCCATCGGGTCAGCCCTGAGGTCTATGCCGTCGCAGCGCCCCTAGCCAATGATCTCCGGGAAGCAGGGCACGCGCGCATCGCCGTCCACGTCTACTCAGGGGCCCTTGACAGCTTCCTCCGCGATCTCGAAGCAGAAGGGCCGCTCGGGAAGTAGGGCACAGGAAGCCCCTCGGATTCGCGGAGGCGCCGACCACATCGCTGTGGTCGGCGCCTCCGCACTTCTGCCTGCCCTTCCATGAGCCGGGACACTCGGCGTGCCGTTGAGAATGCGCCTTCGTAGCTACATCAGTAGTTCTGTAGGGATGCCTGTAGCGATGTCTGTAGCGATGTCTGTAGGGATCTAGGCGCGCTCCTATGTTCGTATCGTTCAGCCCTCTTGAGTGCCTCGACTATGACGCGACGCGACACGCAAACAGCTCGGTATAACAGAACAATTCGGACGAACACCCAGGCGGGGGCGAAGAATCGAGGGAATCTCGTGTCGCGTCGTGACACGAGAACGGGCCGCAATGCGCTACGGTGATCCACAGCCTGAAGGACACACACTGGAGACGCCTTGTCCGCCTACGTGCAGCCGGCCGTTCTCGCGAGCACGGCCAACGTCAACCGCTCCTGGGTTACCAAGGCCGCCCAGCTCGGTCTCGTGAACGCAAGTGCGCTCGACGGGGAAGACGTCATTGTCGTACGCGTGTTCGCCTTTGTGGATCAGCTCGTCTGGCCGGGCAAGAAGCGCTCTCGAAGCGAGGCTCGGGCGATGGAGCCCTGGGTGTCCCTTGCGGTCAACGCGGCGCGAGATGCAGCACGTGACCCAGCCACCAAGATGGACTCAATCCTGTGGATTACCCCTGAGGGCGTTGAGGTAACCAACGATTTCGGTGCCCACACGGGATTTGTCCTCGCGCACCAGCGGTCGAACTTCGTCGCAGTCCCAATCGGCGAATGGATCGCTGAACTTCCACCGAACCTCGAAACTATCTTTCACTGGCCGCGCAAGATCTTGGACACCACGATCACTGTCCAAGACACGGAGATCGCTCTCCTGGGCTTCAGCACCATTCCCCAACAGGTCACGGTGTTTGCGACGTCAAGCACCGCACTCAACGACGCCACGTACCAGAAGGTGCGGCAGCATGTGTCATCGCAGCACCGTGGCTCAGCGATCCGAATCATCGAGCACCAAACAAAGGGTGCACAGTCTCGTTGGTCCGAGCTCTATGGCCTTCCGGACGGCGGGCTCATTCGTCGTCCGGTGGACGACATAAGCCTTCGCAACGAGTACGGACCCCAGCTCAAGCACTTTGGCCGGCGTCCTGATCGGGAAACAAAGTGACTCGCCGGGCACTCCGCCGAGAGGCCAGCAGCCGGAGTCGACCGCGAAGCATTGGCTTCCGGCACGCTCCACTGAGAAACGCCCTGCGGGGGCTCATGTAGCAGGACGGCCCGGGATCTGCGGTCCCGGGCCACTGCTGTTGTCAAGGAGGTGAGGCACAACCGACATCCCTAGCTGAATCACGTCGCATGCCCGGCTGTTCTGCTACGGCCTAGCGCGCCGGGTGGCGATGACGGACGTCCTTGTACCTCCTCGACTGGAGCAGATCATAGCTACCCGTACGAGGGTCGGCTCAGTCATGCCTGAAGCAGGCGAAAGCCTACCCAAGAAGTCGAAAATTCCAGGGCGAGCGCCCTCGCATGGCGTCTCGTCAAGCTCTCCATACCTGGCCGACCGACCGACTCTGGCCCTTCAGCTGGGGCGCGGCATGGGGTTCCGGCTGTTGACGGCCGTCCGCGCTCTGCTTGCCGATCCCAGGCTCGTCGGCCGCAAGGATGTTGTGCGTCTCGGCACCCTCGTGCTGATGGCGAAGGCCAGCCATGGCAGCTGCCGGGTTGAGATCACGGCCAGGGAGCTGGGTCGTTGGCTCGGGGTGTCGGAGTCGACCGTCGACCACGAAGTACTCAACGTTCTCCGTGACGTTGATGCCGTGGCTGCGCGTGTGCTGCGGGGCGGCGACGGTCTGCCGACCGGTGTCGAGTATCGGGTGGAAGCTCTGTGGGAGGCCCGGAACGACGTCGGCGCACCTTTGGCGTTGTCGAAGGCCGAGTTGGCGACGCTGCTGCGGTTTATGGAGGAGTTGTTCGCTCCGGGGTGGGGTGAGCAGTGCGCCACGCCCCCGGGCCTGCTGGTGAAGAAGGGACGGCGGGGGAGGGGCGCGGCGTCGGATCGGCTGGCGCTGGTTCTGCTCGCCTTGCATGCACGGCCGGACGGGCGGGTGCCGTTGGTTGGTGGGCCGTTGGCGAAGACGGTGGCTCGTCATGGCCGGGCGGCGGTGACGCTGGCGCGGATGTTGGGGTGCCGTGTGCCGGTGGCGGCGACGGTGCTGGGCCGGCTTGTGGCAGCGGAAGCGGTGACGGTCGCGCCGGGTCGACTCGTGGTGCCAGCGGTGGCGGCCGCGCATGGGTCCGCGGCCGCGGTCCCGGACGATGCCGAGCTCGAGAGTTCTGCGTCTGCTGATCTGGCGTCTGCCGGTGATGCGGCGGGCTGTGTTCGGTGTGCCCGGCGTGAAGAGTCCGACGTGCTTGTGGTGGAGGGGGATGGGTGGCGGCAGCTGTCCTGGGATGACCTTGGAGGCGCCGAGGAGGGTTCCGGAACTGCACCCAGGGATCTCGACGACGCTGGTAGCAATCTTTTCGCAGGTCAGGCCGTCTTTGAGACGTTGGAGGCGAGTTGCGCTGCTGCAGACCCTCACGCCAACCACGCTGTTGTGGCTGATGTATGTGGTGAGGGTACTGGAGGTTTCGGGTTTTCCGGCGAAGCCGCGTCGGGGTACTGCCCTCAGCCGGTACGCGCGTGCGAGGGCGGGAACTCCCCGGCGCTGGAGGATGGTCTCCACGGTGACGTGGCGGCCGTCGACGCCGGGGCTGGCCCGCTTCGCGGGGACAAGCCTGATCTGCTGCTGGCGGAGGGGGAGTCGGGTTCGTCGGCCGCGGTGTCGACGCTTGAGGCGTGGCAGGATGCGTCGGGGGGGTCGCCGCCGGTGTGGGCTCAGGTGCCCAGAGGGCTGGAGCGTGTGCTGGAGCCGGTGGCCATGGTGTGGGGCCGGTTGGACCGGTTGACGACCAGGCGTTACGTCACGAAGGTGGTCCGGGCGCGGCTCAGCGAAGTCTTGGGGGCGTGCGGTCCAGGGGTGGATGCCGAGCGGGTTCTCCGGGAGCGGCTCAAGCGCCGGTTGATCGAGCAGGGCACGGTGCCGGTCACCGACCCGGTGGGGTGGCTGGTCGGCCGTGCTCTGCCGCGCCGGGCGTTGTGCCCTGACAGTCGGTGCGACGACGGACGACGGATGGACACCCGGGCCGACTGCTCCGCCTGCCAGATGCTGGTCCTGGACGGACGGGCGCTGCGCTCCCGGGCCTTCGCCCAGGCGGCAACGGCTCTGGCCGGCGGCCGGGTTGACCGGCTGGTGTTCGAGGCGGAGCTGAACGCGTGCTGGCAGCGGGAGGCCGCCGCCGCGGCGGTGCGCCGCGAGGATGCCCTCCGCCAGCGGCAGGCCCGTGAGCGGGTGTGGGCCGAGCAGCGGGCCCAGCAGGCGGCCCAGGAGGCCGCCCGGCGGGCGCTGGCTTGCACGGTGTGCGGGACGCCGGAGACAGCCGGTCTGTGCGGCCGGTGCCGCGACGAGCGCCGCGTCGAGGAACTGGTGGCCGAGGCCGTCGACGTGGCGGTGGCCACCTGGGGCATGAACGGCGAGGCGCACCGGCTGGATGCCGTTCACCGGACCGAGCGGGACATGCGCGGCGCGATCGACCAGGCGGTGAGGGAGCTGCTCGCGGCGGGCGGTGGCGTGTTCGCCGAGTCGGTGGCGCTCGCGGCGCGGTTGGCCGCGGAACTCCAACTGGGCGCCTTGCAACGCCGGGCTGTGAACTGGTTCGCTCACCAGCCGTCGGCCCAGGCCGAGTACGAGAAGGTCTTCGCCACCGAGATGCGGCGCAGCCACCTCCACGACAACCTTGAGGAGGCCCGCGAGGCGGCTGAAGAGACCGCCCAGATGGCCCGGTTCAACACGGCACACGCGCTCCTGAACGACCAGCTGCGTACGTTGCGGGCCGCCCGGCCCACGTCCGAAGCGGATGCCGAACCCGACTGGTATGCGCAGGCGGCCGCTCAGGTCCGTGGCCTGATCCGCCCGGCGCCGACGGAGCGTGCCGTGTCCGTACGACGGCCCCCGGCTTTGCCGGGCTCGCTGGCACGTAGCAGCGAGGCGGGGGTGGGGGCATGAACCGTCCCGTACGGGTAACTGTCGCGCACCGGCCGGTGCGGCGGCCGTCGTTGACCGAGTGGGTGCAAGGGCTGCCGGGTCTGTCGGGGCGGGGGCGCCGACTGCTGCTGGAAGGAGACACCGAACACCGGTACGCGGGCAGGACGGCCGCCGATTCCGGCTACCGGCTGACGATGGCCCTGGCGGTCGCGGTCTCCCAGCCCGGCCGGGAGTGGACCCTCGCGCAGTGGTGGGAGGCACTGGTGCTGCGCCCGACGGCGGGCGGCGCCTGGGCGCGGTCGCTGCGCTCCCGCAAGGGGGAGCGGTACGCCGAGGGCAAGCTCGCCGGGATGCTCGACAAGGCACGTGCGTACGTGGGTACTTCCGGCACGATCGTGTGCCGGGCCGATGCCATGGTGGCGATCGCCCGCCTGCGGGCCGCCGTGGAAGCCGTCGTGTGGCCGGGGCCCGGTGGCGGCACCGATCTCAAGAACCTCACTGCGCGGCTGCAGCTGGCCGAACAGGCCGGCGGACTCGGGCACGAGGTCTCGGTACGGCAGCTGGCCGAGCTGATGGGATGCGCCGGCTCGACCGTGAAGCCAGCAACGCCCCGCCTGCGGGAGGCCAAGTGACTGCTCCTGGTCGCGGCCGGCACCGGAGAGCACAGCTCGACCTGGTCCCTGCGCATCCCCCCGAAAAGCCCGAAGACCAGAAGTCGTGTGCGCGCCCGGGACACCGTCCAGCCTCGGGGGAGAGGGGGGGCAGAGGGTGTCCCGGGCGCGCACACGGAGCGGGAGTTGAGCACGCGCGCGCTGGGCTCCGTGATGGGTACCAACGCCTGTCACCACTACGCCCACGGCACCTTCGGCGCCCGGATCCTCGCCGCCCTCGACCCGCTCGACGGGGCCGACGTCGCGTCCTTGGCCGCGGCGACGGGCCTGCACCGCACCACGGTGCGCCGCCGCTTGGACAAGCTCGTCGAAGACGGTCTCGCCGAGGAGGCCGACGGCCTGGTCTACTTGCCCCGCCACCTGGCCGGCGGCGCAGCCTTCGCCCCGACCCCGACCAGCTCGAGCACGTCGCGCTCACCCGGGGCACCGCCGGCCTGGGCGAGCGGCGCCGCAAACGACACGGCGACCAGCGGCGCTGGTACCGGCAGTGGCTCACCGAACGCGCGCAGTACGCCGTCGAGCGGCGCAGGTCCGCCCGGCCTCGGCTGCGGCTGGTTCCCGAGGGCGTGGTCGACGAGAGCACGGGCGAGCTCCGCGACACCGCATGGCGGGGGTGGAACATCGACGACCCGTACCGCCCGACCTGGCCTGACGACGGATCACCCGAGGCGGTGTGCGGATGACCTCACGACAGGACGGCACGTGCGGCCCCGCGCCGGTCGATCGTGGCGGAGCAGGCGATGTTCCGCACCGACCGGCTGGACGTGTCTCCCACGACGCACTTCAGGTTCCGCCTCGGGACGGGCGTTGCTGTCCTAGCGTGGAAGGTATGACGGTACTGGTCGTGGGCGGCAGCGGGTTCCTGGGCGCCGAGCTGGCCTGCCAGGGACATGCAGCGGGCCGTCAGACGGCCGCCACCTTCCACTCACATCCCGGCGAGATCGCCGGAGTGACGTGGCACCGCCTTGATCTGCGCAACCCTGCGAGCGTGCGGGAGATCCTGGATGCGGTCAGCCCAACGGCGGTCGTCAACGCGAGCAGTGGCGGATCCCAGTGGGCAGTCACGGCCGAGGGCGGGATGCGCCTGGCCCAAGCCGCGGCTCAACGGGGAATCCGCCTGGTCCACGTCTCGAGTGACGCCGTCTTCTCCGGCCGCCGCCACGACCCATACGACGAGACGTGCCTACCCGACCCGGTAACGCCGTACGGGGCGGCCAAGGCGGCGGCCGAAACCGTCGTGCGGCTCCTGGACGAGGGCGCCGTCGTCGCACGGACCTCGCTGATCATCGGCGATGGCCGGTCCGAGCACGAACGCATGGTGCACGCCTTGGTCGCCGGCACGCGGGACGGGGCCCTGTTCACGGACGATGTCCGGTGCCCCGTCCACGTCGGCGATCTGGCCGCCGCACTGTGGGAGCTCACCCTGTCCGATGCGGCTGGCATCTTTCACCTCGCCGGCCCGGACGCCGTCACTCGCCACGAACTCGGCACCCTCATTGCACAGCGAGACGGCCTTGACGCATCGCTGTTGCCGACCGCCCGTCGCGCCGACAGCGGCCTCCCTGGCGCACTCCGCGTCCACCTCGACAGCCGCGTCACCCAGAAAAACCTCGCCACCCGCCTCCGCGGAGCCCGGGAGTTCCTCCGACGCCAAAACCCCGACCACTGAACTGCGGCACGGCGCCAGCTCTCACCGCCCGCCTTGACCGGCAACGCGACCTGGTTGCCGCCACCACCGACGACAACCCCCAGAACCTCGCCCTTCGTTGCTGACTCGGAACCAGCCGCACAGCGAGTTCGGTGACGGCCTGGTGAGGGGCGGGGGGATACCGAGAGCAGGGCAGCTTCAGAACGTTGTGCGTACATCGCTGCGAGGATCCCCGACAGGGATCCGCTCCTCGTAGAGTCCGGCCCGCGCAGTGCGCCGCCACGGGCGGGCGCAGCGAACGGCCACGTCGATGTCTTCGTCCTGCGAGTCCAAGTCGATGTCCGCGATCGCGAGGGCGGGCTGTCCGTTCGCGGGACAGCGCGCCAGCCACCTCCCGCCGGGCGCCACGACCCCGGACGGCACCGTAGCGCTGAACTGGGACGGGACCGAGTAGCCGAGCCAGTAGTTGTAGAGCGTCCCGTACGCCTGCGCGACACGGGCACGGGGCGCGTCGTCGACCATCACCGACAGCAGGACGCAGTCGACGTCCAAGCGCTCGTACTCGTCGAACACCTCCGGAAAGTTCGCCTCGATACACAGCGCGAAGCCGAACCGAATGCCGTCCACCTCGATGACCAGCGGCTGGTGTCCAGGGGAGTACAGGTAGGACACCTCGGTGTGGGACAGGAACCTCTTGTCATACCGTGCGACCAGCTGGCCGCCGTCGGCGACGACGTAGAGGCTGTTGTGCGGTCGGTTCGGCGGTGTGAGCGGATGGACCGATCCGAACACCGTCCACAGCCCGAGCTTCCCCGCCAGCGCGGTGATCGACTCCGCTTCCTCGCGCATCACGTCCCACGCGGCACGACTCCAATCAGCCGGCACCAGCTCGCCGGCCGGGCCCGCCGCCATGACGTGCTTGCTCGGGTAGGTGATCGCCCCCTCGGGGAACTGCACCAACTGCGCACCTGCCTCGGCGGCCTCGACCATCAGGGCCCGGATCTCTTGCCCGGCTGCCCGCAGTGCACCTCGGTCAGTTGGGTCCTCCGGCACCGTGCTCTGCGCGACCGCCAGCCGCAATGCCCTGGTCACGCTGAGGCGCTCGTCGGGGGCAGAAGTCGTCGTCATCGCTCTCCTACGGTTAGGTGCTTGTTCGTGGACGCGGTGAAAGGCGGCTGGCACAGGGTCGAGGTGTCAGTGGGCCAGCTGGACGGGGTCGCCCCTTGCAGGGCCGGCGGTGAGGCGGGTGAAGTGCTCGGTCTGGATGATCCGGTTGCGGTCGGCTTCGGGAAGGCGGGCGAGGATGCCGGGCAGGGACCGCTCGCGTGCGACTTCGCCGCGGTGCGCGAGGATCGCGGCCCACTTCATGTCGGCCCACGGTGTGACGTCGACGCTGGTGGTCACGTACGAGTCCGGTACCGCGAGGATGGTCTTGCCCAACCCTTCCAACAGCGGGCCGAGCAGGCCAACACCGGACTCGGGGTGCGTAGCCGCGTACAGGGCGGTCGGCTGCCAGGGCGGGCCCGCTTCGGGATAAAGGTGGGCGAGGCCGGCCGCTTCGACGGCGAGGAGAGTGATCTGGTGCGTGCGTACGTGGTCGGGATCGCCGGTCAGCTGGCCGACCGCGTCGTGCCCGACGACGATGTCGGGCCGGAAGGCCCGGATGTGAGCGACGAGGCGGCCGACTGCTTCGTCGAGGGGAGCATCCACGAGTCGGGGCTGGCCGGGGGCCGCCTCGTGGTTGCGTGCGTCGTTGTAGCCGAGCAGCCGTGCGGCGCCGGCACCCAAGGCATGCAGGGCGTCTGTGAGTTCGGGGTGGCGGCGGCTGTCCGGCCCCCAGGTCGCGGTGACGACGGCGGTACGGGCGCCGACGGCGTGATGCTGAGCGAGCACGCCGCGCCAGCCAGGAGGCTCTCGTCGTCCGGGTGCGCGAACACCCCCAGCAGCGACGGCAGGCGCGGAAGGTTCATCGTGAAGAGTCTCCTTACGGGTGTGGTTCCGCGGTGGCATCGGCCGCCCGACGTCTCCTTGCGGCGGGCCGTCGGTCAGAACAGGGCCTCCTGTTCCGCGTCCGGAGCCGGGGGCGGCTGGGTGGGCTGCAATCCGGCGGCCATGTCCAGCTCCAGCAGCGTGCTCCACCGGCCGCCCGCGCACCCGTCGTCCAGGAGGCGGATCAGCAACTGAGCGGTGACCTCGACATCCGGCATCGCCCGGTGCCGTCCGGCAGGCTTGGGGATGCCGTAGTGGCCGAGCAGGCTGTCCAGTCCGTAGGAGCCAAGACCGGGCACGACGGCCTTGGCCAGGCGCAACGTGTCCAGCAGCGGCGTCGCGGCGAGTACGGGACAGTGTTCTGACTGGCGGGCGATGAGTCTGGCTTCTGCGGAGGCGTGGTGGGCGACCAGCCGGTACGGCGGTGTAGTCAGGCGCGCCTCGAGTTGCGCTATCACCTCGGCAGCGGGGGCCGCCGAGGTGAGCATTCGCTGGGTGATGCCCTTGAGCTGGACGTCCCGCGCGGTCACGGGCACGTCAGCAGGCGGTCGCATCAGATCCTCGAACCGGCCGGTTTCCACCAGTCGGCCATCCCTGGTGCACAGCGCCAGCGCCGCGACCTCGATCGGCTCGGCGGGCCGTCCTGCCGGGGTGAGGCCCTCGAAGTCGATCACCACGAACGTTGTCGCGGCGAAGCGCGGATCGTCCGTCAGCGCGGCCACGGTGTCACCTCCCCTGGAACCGCCGTCGGTTTCCGGTCTACGGCTCGGTCATCGCGCCGGGGGACTGGCCCGGAGCGACCCCCCGGGCTGGGCACCCGCTGCAGGTGCCGGGCTGCGTACAGCCGGTAGGAGACGTGGTTGTCCGGTTTCGGGGAGTCGATCGCGGTGACCGCCTCCATTCTGAGCCCGTGCTGGACCAAGAGGTCTTCCCACAGCTGCGGGGTGAGGACCCACATGTTCACTCGGTGGTCTTCGGTGGTACCGGGCAGCCGCAGGATCTCGGGGCGCGGCATCAACTCGGCCGACGGCCCGGTGCCGTCCGAGTTGGTGTGCAGCGCCGAGAAAAGCAACCGGCCTCCCGGGGCAAGGTTGTTGGCCAGGACTGGCAGCAGCCGGTCGGGGTCCAGGTACGGCATGGAGCCGACGGAGTAGATCAGGTCGTACGGATCGGCGTCGCGCAGGTGGGCCACGGCGTCGGCGCATACCAAGTGCAGACCCGGGGCGTCCGGGTAGCGAGTGAGGGCGCGCTGGTGCTGGGCGGGGGAGGCATCCACGGCTGTGACGTCGGCGCCCCGGGCGGCGAGGTAAGCGGCATGCCGGCAAAGGCCGCTGCCGAGGTCGAGGACGCGCAGCCCGTTCACGTCGCCGAGCGCTTCGATGCCGGGACCGACGTCGGGGATGCCCCAGTCCCACCGGTCCAGTTCGGGCAGCTCCAGCCTTCTGGCCAGTTGGTGGGCGCCGTAGACGTTCCAGGTCTCGACGGTGTCCGATTCGTTGGTCACCAAGTTCTCCATCCGGTAGCCGGGGCGGGGATCAGGGGCGCAGGGCGTAGCAGCGCAGGACGTCGAGGTCGGCGGTCCGGACGGCGGACCAGCCCGCGGTGAGGATTTCCGCCTGCGCGGGAGTGATGCCGAGGCCCCGCAAAGGGTCGGTAGCGGGGCGGCGCCCGGCGAGCTCGGTGACCACCCAGAAGGTCCCGCCCGGGGCAAGGAGGCGACGGACGCGGTCGAGGAAGGCGGCTTTGTCGTCGATCCATCGGTAGACCAGGCGGCAGGTGACGACCGCAAACGCCGGCTCGGGCAGGGCACGGAGGTCGTCGGTGGTGATGTCCATGCACCGCCACACCGGCTCGTGGCCGGGCCTCGCGTCCTGGGCGGCGGCGAGCGCGATGGCGCTGGGAGAGCAGTCGATGCCGGTGGCGCGGTAGCCGAGTTCGGCGAGGCGCCGGGCGAGCGAGCCGTCGCCACAGCCGATGTCGAGGGCCGGGCGGTCTCCGCCGGAGCCGAGACGGTTCTCGAGCAGCCGGTTCTCGGTGTCGTCGAGCTGCCGGTAGCGGCGGCCTTGGGACCAGAGCGGTTCCCAATAGGTCGCGGCCGCGGTGGACGTGGTGGTCATGATGGGGCTCCTTCGCGGGCGGGCGGCACGGCCGTACGGGCTGAGATCACGCGGTGTCGCCCGCCTCGTCACCGCCGGTGCGCCGCTGGAGTTCCCACAGAGACCGGAACAGACCCGGCTCCCGGGTGAGCTGCGCGTAGGTCCCCTCCTGCACCAGGCGTCCCTGGTCGAGGACGACGATGCGGTCGGCTACGGCGACGTTGGCGAGCCGGTGCGTGATCAGGAGGATGGCCCGGTCCTTGGCCAGCTCCCGCAGCCCGGTGAAGACGTGGTGCTCAGCTCGGGCGTCGAGGGCGGCCGTGGGCTCGTCCATCACCAGCAGGGCCGCGTCGCGGTGGAAGGCCCGGGTGAGCACGACGCGCTGCCACTGCCCGCCGGACAGCTGTTGGCCGCCGAACCACTCGGAGGTCAACAGGGTGTCGAGGCCGGACCGGAGAGCGGGCAGCATGTCGGTGGCGCCGGACGCCGCACAGGCCGCCAGGACGGCGGCGTCACTGCGGTCGCCCTGCCCGAAGGTGATGTTGTCCCGCAGGGTCAGCGGCAGGTACGTGTACCTCTGCGGAGCTAGGGCGACGTGCTTCCACGCCTTCCAGGGTTCCATCTGGGCGGTTGTGGTGTGGTCCCAGGCCACCTCGCCGGAGGTGGGCAGGAGCAGTCCGCAGATCAGCCGGGAAAGCGTGGACTTCCCCGATCCGTTCTCCCCGACCAGCGCCACGATCTCGCCGCGCCGCACGCGCAGCGACACCCCGCTCAGGCTGTCCCGGTCGGCGCCGTCGTACCGGTAGGTGACGTCGCGGACCTCGAACCGCTCCGGGGCCCCGGACAGCGTCTTCGTACCGCGCGAGCCGGCCATGGCCTGGCCGTGGGCATTGTCGAGGAAGTTCTGCCAGTCCTGCACGTACCAGCCGGTGCGCACCAGCCGGGCACCACCGTTGATGATTCCGCGGACGGATCCGGTCGCGGTCTGGAGGGCGAAGACCGCGCCGCCTCCGGCCGCCAGGTCCATGTGCCCGGAGGCCAGGAGCCATAGCAGCGCGGCCCACACCGCGGCCGAGGCCACCCCGCCGGCGGCCGCGCCAGCCAGGCCCATCCACGCACCGGTGTCCGCGGCCTTGCGTTCGGCAGCGTTGACCGAGGCGGCGAGCCGCCGGTACCGGCCGAGTAGGAACGGGCCGGCCAGGCAGGCACGCATCTCCTCGCTGGACTCCATATAGGCCATGTGCCAGCGCAGCTTGTGGAGCATCCGGCGCCGGCCGGAGGTTTCCAGGCCCGCCAGGTACACCACGCGCGCGGCCCGAACGTACGCGGCGGCCTGCGGCAGACACGCCAGCAGCAGCAGAGGCAGGAGGACCGGGTGGATCACGGCGAGGACGGTGGCTCCGGCCGCGAGGGTCGCGGTGGCGGCCAGCACGTCCTGGGCTTCCTCCACAAGATCGGGTGTGACCTGGGACCCGCGGTCGGCGATGTCGTAGAAGTCGTTGTAGCCGGGCTGGTTGTTCGCGGCGAGCTCGGCGCCGAGCGCCGCCTCGATCATGGTGAGCTCCGCGGCCCGGGCCAGAAAAGGCCGCAGCCGCCCGGTCAGCCACGTCACGGTGATGCCCAGTAGGGCGCGAAGGCCGGCCGCCGCGGCGATGACGGCCAGCTGTGGGGCCGCCTCCCACAGCCGGTCGGAGATGTCGCCGGAGGAGATCAGCGCGGTCAGGGTTCCGGTGACGGCCAACAGGCCCAGGGCCGCGAGCACGCCGGTGCCGACCTGGCAGGCGAGCAGACCGGACGTCGCGACCCGGTCCACTCGCCAGGCCATCTTCAAAGAGCGCAGCACCAGCGCGGGCAGGCGCCGTGCCATCGTGACGGTCGTCATCTGCGCCCCGGCCTGAAGCCGAGAGGTGTCCCGGTAGAGGAATTCCTCCTCCTGCGGCGTGCTCACGGTGTCTTCCGCAGGACTCGCCTCCGATACGGCCTTGCCCTGCTGCGCGGATGTACTGCCCGTGCTCAAGCTGCTCCCCCGATCTGTCGGTCACGCCTGGTCCATGAGGCTCAACGAGCGAGCCGAGATATCGAACTGGTGTTTTTCGGTCGCTCCGGATCTCCCGAGATAGAGCGGGTTGCGGCGCGTGGAGAATGCATGGACCCGTCCGCCACAACGGGTCTGCCGAGCTGCGGGGTTGGCCGAATCGCCGAGGTTCGCGTCGGCGAGCGGGCATGGTCTGGCGGGCTGGCTGCGGCAACGATGAGATGTGCCCCGCACTGCCGCACGGGGTCGATATCGTGGTGCTGGTGCGCATGATGGATGCCGAGTTCGGTTCCACGACTTTCGTGGTCGTCGATGTGGAGATGCGCCGCCAGCCCGGCGGCCTCGTTCCGGCGGCCGTAGCCGCCCTCGCTCTCAGTGGCGAGGACTTCCAGCCCCTGTGGCGGGTTCACCAGGAGATCCGCGAAGAGCATCACTCCTCTTGGAAGAAGCCGCGGCCGCCCCGCCTGCCTCACGAACTCCCTGAAGGATCCGCTGGCCTCGCCCTGCGGGAGATCGAGCGGTATGTGACGGAAGGGCCGCACCGGATCGTCGCCGCGCTGGGCCTCATCGAGGCCTCGCTGCTGCACAACGAGCGGGCCGCGTGCCCGCGCCTGGCCTCCCTGACCCAGTGGGACGCGGTGGAGCTCGCTCGAACCGCCTGTCCCGGCGTCGAGGGAGGGTTCGAAGAGCTGGCTCAGCATCTGGGCGTGCCGCTGCACCCGGGACGCCGGCCCGCCACCCAGGAGGCCTGGACGGTGGCCCAGGTATTTCGACACGCGGTCGAGCGCGGTGCGGCCGCGAGCCGATGGTCGACCTTTGCCCAGCTGGAGGAGATTGCCGGCACCGTGCCGAAGCCGGTCGAGGAGAAGTACCTTCCGCCGCCCACGGTGCAGGGCTCGCTGTTCGACTGAGAGCGCCCAGCTCCGCCCGGGGCCCCAGCCCGGGCCGCGGGTCATGTCCGGCGTGCGATGACGACGCATCGTCTGCTGTCCCCGGCGAGGGCGCTGCCGTCATACCCGCCGAACGTCGCGTGCACCGTGAACCCAGCCTGGGCGAGGGCCGACCGAAGGTTCTCAGGGGTGTAGAGACGCGAGGAGCTGTGGTACGGCTCGACATGGCCGTCCTGGTAGCGGGTGGACATGCGGCTGTTGAGCCGGGCGGTCTCCGGGTCCCAGGTGGTGTGCACGGTGGTCGTCGCGTCGGGACCCTTCAGGACTCGGGTGCCCACTTTGGCCGTGGCGCTGTTGGGCGGGAAGTGGTCCATGCCCAGGAGGGCGCCGGGCTGAAGGACGCGGGCGGCCTCCTTCAGGACGTCGAGGTCTTCCTCAGGGGTGTCGAGAAACCCGAAGCTCCGCAGCATCAGCACGGCATCGGCGGAGGCGTTGCGGAAGGGCAGCGCCCGAACGTCGGCGCGTACGAATCGGGGGCGTCGGCCGTCCGTGCCGGCCGACGAGGCCGCATGCGCGAGCATGTCGGGGGACAGGTCCACCCCGACGGTGCGGTGGAAGCCGCGGCGGGTGAATTCATGCGTGTGGCGGCCGAAGGCGCAGCACAGGTCGAGGATCGCCTGGCCGGACTCGAGGCCCATGCGGTGGATGAAGAAGTCGACCGTGCGTTGCGTCTTGGCGTGGTTGTGGTGCCCGTAGCGCTGGTGGGGGCCGCGGCCCCGGTAGTTGGCGATCCACCAGGGCTCTTGATCGGCTACGGCTTGGTTGCGGGGCATGGCACTCCGAGGGCACGAGAGGACGGGGCGGTGGGGTTCTGGTTGGTTGTCGCGGTGCCCCCGCCCTCGGGCGGGGGCACCGCGGGTCAGCCGGGGATGAGGCGGGGCACGGGGACAAGCAGGCCGTCGCGGACGGCGAGAACCCGCATGCCCGCCTCCAGCGCGGATGTGATGCCATCGGGTGCATCGTCGACGGCCAGGCATCGGGCGGGGGCTCGCTCGATCAACCGGGCGGCCTCCAGGTACGCGTCGGGGGCCGGTTTGGCCTGGGCCACAGACTCGGCCGTCACCACCACTGGCAGAAGCGCCCCGAGGCCGAGCCGCTCGATGACGGGGTGGATGAGGATTCCGGCCGCGGCAGAGGCGACGGCCCGCGGCAGGCCAAGGGCCTCGGCCCGGCGCAGTAGTTCGACCGTGCTGTCGATCAGCCGCGGCGGCGGGCCGCCCAGGAGCAGGCGTCGGCTGGCCGGCACGATCTCCTCGACCGGGAGCGTGCGCGGGCCTGCCAGGCGGGCGATGACCTCGCGGATGGGAAGCCCGCAGTTCAGGGCGTACCACTGTGCGTCGACGTCCACGCTGTACGGGGCGAGTGCCTGCCGGAGCGCGCTCAGCCGGATCTCGGCGTTGTCGACGACGGTGCCGTCCCAGTCGACGACGACGCCGTCGACGTCCTGGAGCAGCTCGTCCACCTCGGGTGAAGCCGCCGGGACGGGCTGCGGCGGGAGGTTCACGGTCATCGTCCCTCCGCCCAGCTCTTGGCCTCGCGCTGGATGGTCTCGGCGAAGCGATGCAGGTCGGCCTCGGTGGTCTGCTGCTGGAGGGTGACGGCCAGCATCCGGTCCACGGCCTGGGCGGCGCGCGGGCAGTTGGCCGGGCTCAGGTCCTGGCAGGCCGGGTGCTGGTGTGCCGCCCGGAGCCGGTAGGTGCCGACGGAGTTGGCGACCCCGGCCTCGGCCAGGCGGGTGCTGAAGTCCCGGGGGCGGTCGAGATCGACGCGCCACAGGGCGCTGTACCCGTTGGGGGCGTCGTCGGGAGCAGGGGCGTGCACGGTGAGTCCCGGGGTGTCGCCGACGAGGTCATAGAGCTGGAGGGCCTGCTCGCGGCGCCGCGCCACGGCCTGGTCCAGGGCCTTCAGGTTGTGCCGGGCGAGCGCGGCGAGGGGTTCGGCCAGGCGGTAGTTCATCCCCCGCCGGCTGGCGGCCGGTGCGCCGGGGGCGGGGGTGAGCCAGTGCGTACGGTACGCGGCGGCGCGGGCGGCGAGTTCGTCGTCGTCGGTGAGGAGGTAGCCGCCCTCCCCACAGGAGATGATCTTGCCGTCCTTGAGGGAGAAGCAGCCGATGCCGCCGACCGTGCCAGCCGCGCGCCCCCGAGTGGTGCTGCCCTGGGCCTGGCAGGCGTCCTCCACGACGTGCAGGCCGGCCGACTGCGCGTACGCGACGAGGTCGATCAGGCCATCGGTCCGTCCGGCGAGGTGGACGGGGACGATCGCGCGGGTGCGCTCGGTGGTCTTGGCGGCCACGTCAGCCAAGTCCATGCCGCGCCCGTCCTCGGCGGCGTCGACGAAGACCGGACGGGCGCCGGCGGCGGTTACGGCGGACACCGTCATGATCACGGTGGCGGCGGGGAGGAGGACCTCGTCGCCGGGGCCGACGCCGCAGGCGACCAGCGCGGAGTGCAGCGCCGCCGTGCCGGAGGAGACCGCGATGGCGTGCCGGACTCCGTGGCCGGTGGCGAGTTCGGCTTCCATGGCGGCGGCCTCGACGCGGCCGGCCGGGTCCGGCATGCGGTCGATGGACGCCTTCAGCGCTTCCAGGGCGTGGGAGGTCGTCGTCACGCGGGGCTCCCGGAGGTCGTGGTGCCCAGCACCCGGTCGAAGTCCATCAGGGGCCACATGTTCACGCAGTCGACGCTGAACAGGGCGCAGTCGCTTCCGCAGCCGGAGGGCTTGCCGAAGAGCTTGGCCGCGTCGGCGCCCTTGATGGTGCGGTGGCGCTCGGTGGGCGTGGCGGCCATCTTCAGGGAGGAGGGGCAGTCCCAGAGCGAGCCGTCGGGCTCGGCGAAGTACAGGGTGTCCCCGCCGAAGCAGCCCTCGACGGCTCCGGTGAGGTGGTGGATGGCGGAGGCGACCTGGCCGGGGTAGGTCCTGGGCGGGAGCTGGAGGGGGAGGTCGGCGGCGTAGAGACGGTCGAACTGTTCCTCCAGGACTGGGAGTTCGGCGTCGGTGAGGACCAGGGTGTCGTAGAGGCTGTGCCCCTCGGGCAAGGCGACCGGCTGGGGCACGGCGTAGTCGCAGCCGAGGTCGGCGGCCAGCTGCGGCACGCCGAGGACGTCCGGCAGGTTGAGCTTGGTGATGACGGTGTAGAGGCCGACCCGGGGCCGGGCCTGCGGGCCGCGGGCGGCCAGCAGGGCCTTGATGCCGCTGACGACGCCCTCCCAGCCATCGCCGTCCTTGCGGGGCGGGCGCCAGGTGTCGTTGTAGTCGGGGTCGGTGGAGTCCAGCGAGACGGAGAAACCGTCCACTCCCAGCTCCACCAGGCGGCGGGCCATGTCCGGCTGGTTCAGGGCCACGCCGCTGGTGCACACCACGACCTCGAGCCCTCCGCCCTTGAGGATCTCGATGAGGTCGAGGATGGGCCGCCACATGAGCGGCTCGCCGCCGGCGAGGAAGACCCGCCCTACGGCCGAGCCGGCCAGGGTGCGGGCGAAGGCCATCACCTCCGCGGTCGGCAGGTCGTTTGGCGAGAAGTGCGACAGCAGGCCGGGGGTCTTGGCGACGCGCTGCTCGTCGAGCCAGGTGAAGTAGCAGGGCTTGCACTTGTGCGAGCCGCAGTAGGAACGCAGCGCCCACAGCAAGCTGACGGTCCTCGGTATCGCGGTCATGGTCTTCCCTCACGTAGTCGGAGGCGCGGCGGCCGCGCACGGACAGCCGCCGCTGCTCGGTCGGCTGGTTCGACGGGTGTTCAGCCGTGCCAGGGGTTGTCGGGGCTCTGCAGGAGCCGTACGCGGGCGTGCTGGGTGGCGAACTCGTCAGCGCGGGTGTGCCGCTGCTTCCACAGCACGGCGAGCCAGCGCAGGGCACAGGTGCGCTGGGCGGCGAGGAAGAGGTGGCGGTTGGCGGGGGTGATGCCGAGGTCGGGCAGGAGCGTGATCCAGGTGCTGTCGGGGATCTCGCGGGCGCTGATGTGTTCGATCAGGTCGGCGGCGTCGAAGTGGACGGTGCTGTGCCCGCTGTACTCGAAGTCGACGCAGGGGCTGGAGGCTTCGTCGCGCAGCCAGTTGTTGAGGTTGGAGTCGCCTCGGGAGAGCACGGCCGGGGCGGAGGTGTCGTCGACGAGTTCGGCGTCGCCGCTGGCGTGCCAGGCGGTGAGCAGGGCGCGCATGTCGGCGGTCAGCGGGTCGTCCTCGTGGCCGGCGAGGAGTTCGGGCCAGCTGCCGGTCAGGCGCAGCATGTAGTGGGAGCCGGAGTCGATGCGCTCCAGTTCGGCCATCAGCCCGGACAGGGGCACGGCGTGGAGGCGCTCGGTGGTCTGGGCCAGGCCCTTGAGGGCGGCTTCCAGGTCGGGGCTCTCCAGCAGCGGCGTGCCCTTCAGCAGCGTCATGCCGATGGCGGGGACCTCGTCGTGCTGGTCGAGCCACAGCGGGCGGGGGACGTCGTCGGCCTGGTGCTCGGCGAGCAGGGTCAGGGCCGCCCACTCGCGGTCCACGCGCCGGCGGTGGTTGCCCTTGGCGTAGAGCTTGACGCAGATGGGCCCGGCCTCGGGGTCGTCCCAGGCGTAGACGTGGTTCTGGAAGCCGCCGGTGAGCGGGCGCAGGCCGTGGCCGGCGAGCACTTCCTTGAGGCGGATCTCGCTGCCGGTGCGGGCGACGCGCAGGTCGGTGAGGAGCTCGGCGGGCGGGGCGAGGCGCGTGGGGTGCATGCGGGGTACTCCGTGACGTCTGGTGGTCGGCGGTACGGGAAGAACGGGTCGGTTCGCTCTACCGCATGGAAGAACTGTGTTCGGCCGGGGCGGGTATCGGGACGCGTTCGGCGATCGCGTCGACGACGGCCTGGTGGACCTGGTCAGGTGTGAGTCCGAGGACGTCGACGGTGACCAGACCGGGGTCGTCGGCGGCGAGGTGGCCGTAGGCGTCGTGGACATGGCGCAGGAAGGCGTGCTGCTCGGCGGTGTAGGGCTGGCCCTCACGCTGGGCGGCCCGGGTGATGGCCTCGTCGGCGGGCAGGCGCAGCCACACGGCCACGTCGGCCGGCGGCCCGGACATCGCGGAGACGGACCGCAGCCACCCGATGCCGTCCGCAGGCCGGCCGGGGTGCTTCTGCAGGAGGGTGGCGAGGCTGTACGACTGGATGGTGTGGATGCCGCGGTCCTCGATGACCGTCTGCCCGACGCTGAGGGCCGGGGCGATGTGCGTGGCGACGGTGTTGGTGCGGATCGCGGTGGCGAGCATCGTGTCGGTGACGATGTTGCCGTGCCGGGAGAAGGGGTCCCCGCTGGCGAAGAGGTCCAGGAGCGTGCTGCCCAGGGTGTCCTCGGTGCGGGTCAGGTTGTCGGGCAGGTAGTTGACCGGCACCTGCTCGCGGGTGAGGTGGTCGGCGAGGAGCCGGGACTGCGTGGTCTTCCCGGCGCCGGGAAGACCCTCGAACGCGATCAGCATGCCGGGCTCCCCGCTGTGGCCGCCCACGGGGTGCCCGTGGTGGTGGCCGCGACGATGTCGAGAACGGCGTCGCGCAGGCCGGGCGCCGTCGTGATGGTGGTGAGCGAGTCGGGGGTGTGCGGGCTGCCGTCGGTGTCCATGATGACGGCGCCGGCCTCGCGGGCGAGGACGACGCCCGCGGCCATGTCCCAGTCGTGGTTGCCCAGGGTGATGGTGGCGTCGAGGGTGCCGTCGGCGACGAAGGCCAGATCCACGGCGGCGGACCCGAGCATGCGCACGCGCTGGGCCTTCTCGGCGAGGTGGGCCTGGATGGCGAGGGCGACGCGGTTGCGCTCGGGGCCATCGGGTCCCGTTCCGTAGTCGCCGACGGCGATCATCGCCTCGGGCAGCGTCCTGGTGCCGGCGGCGCTGATGCGCTGGCCGTCGCGGAAGGCGCCCAGGCCCTGGGCTGCCCAGTAGCGGCGCCCGATCAGGGGCAGGTGGATGACGCCGAGGACGGGCACGCTGTGGTGGACGAGGGCGAGGGAGATCCCGCACAGCGGCAGGCCGCGGATGAAGTTCGCGGTGCCGTCGACCGGGTCGATGATCCAGTGGGTGTCGGCGTCGGTGTCGCCGCCCTCCTCCTCGCCGACGAATCCGATGCCGGGGGCCCCGTCCAGGAGGGACTTTCGGGCCTCGCGTTCGATGGCGAGATCGACGTTGGTGACCATGTCGCGGTCGCCCTTGGCGGTGATCAGGTCCGGGGTGAGGTCGCGCAGCTGCTGCTCGGCCCGTTCGGTGACCGAGCGGGCGAGGTCGAGCAGCGCCGGGAGTTCGGGGCTCATGCGGTGGGGGTTCCCTTCGGGACGGTTCGGGTGGGCGGGTGCTCGGCCATCAGGTAGGCCAGGGCGGTACGGGTGCAGTCCGGGACGGGGGCGCTGGTGTCCAGGCGCAGCGCGGGGACGGTGATCGGCTCCGCGGAGGCCTTGAGCCGTCGGTAGAGGTCGGGGTCGCGGTTGGCGGCCGGGTGGGTGCCCGCCTGCACGTCTCGGTTCAGGCGGGCGGCGGCGACGTCGTCGCGGCAGACGCATTCGATGATGCGCAGCGGCCGGCCGGTCTCCTTGGCCAACCGCTGCACGTCCTCGACCTGGTAGCGGCGTGAGCAGGTGCGCCCGTCGAGGACGACGGCCCCGTCCGGGTGTTCACCGAGGTGCCGTCCGGCCGTCAGGTGCATGACGTGGACGCAGAAGTCGTCCTGTTCCCGGGTGTAGGCGACCAGGTGCGGGCCGAACAGCGCGTCGCGGATCCGGTCCTTGTCGAGCAGCAGGGTCTTCGGACCGAGCGCGCGGGTCAGTTCCCGACCGAGGGTGGTCTTGCCGGTCCCGGGCAGGCCGGCCAGTTGCACGATCACCGGGCGACCTCTTCTCGACCCGGCCCGCCAGCCACCGGCGGCGGGCCGGGAACCAGGTCGGGCAGGCGGCTGTGCAGCACCGCCCATCCTGCGCGGAGCGGCTGCGGAACCGCCGCCGCGGCTTCGTGGGAGGAGTCCGGGGCGGCCAGGGCGAGGCGGGCGGCGTCGGCCAGGCCGGACCAGCGCGGGCGTGCGGCGAGACGGGCGAGAGCGTGCGCCAGCGCGTCCGCCTGGGCGAGCACGGGCAACGCCTCTCCGCCGTCGCCGTCGCCTGCGGCCTCGGTCCGGGCAAGAGCCGCCCGTACGTCCGCCGGGTCGGCGGTGTGGCCCAGACCGGTGGTGATGTCGATGCTCACAGTGGGCGTCAGCGCGTCCCCGGTGGACCGCCGGCGTGTGTGCGCACCGCGGCCCGGCTGGGTGAAGCCGAGTTCAGCCAGCACATCCAGGGCCGCGTCCCGGTCGGCGGCGTCGACCAGGAGGTCGATGTCGGTGAACTGCCGGAGCCCGCCGGGCGGGTACAGGGCGGTGTCGTACGCGAGTCCGTTCAGCACCGCGACGGGCACGTCCCGGCCGGTGAGCGCCCGCACGATTCGGACGGCTTCGTTGCGGTGGAGCTGGTTGTGCAGCGTGTTGGCGCGCGCGATCTGGCCGAGGACGGAGCGCATCGGACGGGAAAGGCTCGCGTCCGGGGGGCCGCTCAGGAGACGGTGGGCCAGCAGGCAGACCAGCTTGGCGTCGATCGCTGCCTCCAACACCGTGCCGAGCGGGACGGAAGCCGGCGCGGACGGGCGGATGTCCGGGTGGGGATCGCACAGCCACCGCAGGGCCGCTGCGGCCGGCCCGTCTCCCGCGGGCAGCGGCGGCGTCGCAGCGGTGGGCCTGGCGGGGGCGTTCACCCGTGTACCTCCGCTCCAGTGCCGAGGAGGCGGCCGACGGTGTCGGCGAGGGCGGCCGGGTCGGCACCGGCGTGGATCCGGTAGCAGGGCAGTTCGGCCAGGGCGTCGACCACGCAGCTCAGGTTGCCGTCGGTGATGGCCGGGTCGGGTGCGGGCCAGAGCCAGTGGTTGATGTGGGAGCTGGGCCCGCAGCCGGGGTCGGTCATGAACAGGCGTGTGTGCAGCAGCTCGTCGCGGGCCTCGGCGCCCGCGACCGGCTCGGCGCTCACCGTGGTCCGCTCGAGGTCGAGCCGGGGGAAGAGCAGCATGGCCGGGCGGACCGAGCCGAGGACCTGGCCGTCGCCGGACAGCAGCCGGTCGAAGTCCCACGGCTCGATGGGCACCTTGGGCCGGCTCGACCACCGCTGTTCGGCGGGCACTGTGCGCTGGGCTTCGGGGACGAGACCGGCCAGGTGCGGCAGGGCGGCCAGTGTGCCGATGCCGGCCCGCAGCCGCGCGGGCCACACGTACCCGGCGAGCCCGCCCTCCTCCTCGGCGCGCAGCAGCAGCCGGTCGTTGGTGACGTAGTTGGCGCCGAGGCGGTGGAGGCCGGCGAGCAGGGTGGTGGTCTTGCCGCGGCCGCGGTGTCCGGCGATGACGACGCCGCGCCCGCCCAGAGAGAAGGCCGCGGTGTGCGCGTAGACCGCGCCGTTCTCCAGGAGCTGGGCGGTGATGGCCTGCCGGGGCAGCCGCGCCGCCCAGTGCAGCGCCGCCGCCTCCTTCGCGCAGCGCACGGTGATCGTCGCCTGCTGGGTGTCGGTCACGATCAGGGTGTGCAGCGCCTCCACCCAGAAGGCGCGGCCGCCGGGCCGCGCGAGGACGGCGGCCGTAAGGCGGGGCCCGATCTCGACCGTGGGAGCGTCGGTGAAGCCCTCGACCTCTTCGTACGCCGGGCCGCCGTCGACCAGGAGGTTGATCTGCCAGTGCGCGAAGGCCGGGCCGGTCTGCTCGTAGGCGTACAGGGTGCCCGTGGCGTGGGTGAAGGCGGCCTTCGAGTTGGTGCGCAGGCAGACGCTGGCCTCGGCCTGAGTGAACGTGGTCTCCCAGAGACGGCCCGGCTGCCGGGCGGGGACCTGGTCGTTGGTGGGGGCCGTCACGGGCGGTCTCCTTCCGGCCGGGGCTGCGCCTGGGGCAGGTGCGTGCGGGCCGCGTCCACCAGCCGGGACATCCGGTCGGCGCAGGCGGAGGTGTGGAGGGCGACGAGGCCGTTGGGGCCGACCGCCTCGCGCAACCACGCCGGCTCGACGGCCCGCACACCGCGCCCCCAGTGGTCGCGGCCGCGCCGGGACCCGGTGAGGGTGAAGCCGGTCCCGGCCCGGATCGCGGTGATCTCCACCGGTGCGCTGGAGCGGTACTTGACCTCGGCGTGCTGGGCGGCGTGCCGGCTGGTGTGTTGCTGCTCGGTGCCGGGCAGGTCGGTGTAGATGTTGAACACGGTGGCGGGGCCGTCCAGGACCGAGGTCTGGTGCCAGGCCCCGAACGGCACGGCGACCAGGTCGCCGGGCCCGCACGCCTGCCAGTTCAGCACCGGGGTGCCGGACGGGTCGTGCCAGGCGGTGATCATCAGCACGCGCCCGGACAGGACCTCGAACACCTCGAGCTGGGCCGGGGTGTTCCAGTGGCCGATCGAGCGGTTGAGTTCGCCGCCGGGCAGCCGGCCGGGCCGATAGACGCAGAGGTCGGCGAACCACTCGGCGCCCAGGGCCCGGGTGGGCGGGAGGATGTCGCGGTGCGCGGTGTAGAGCACCGGGTCACTCCCTCCCTCGCAGGCGGCGCGGGCGGCGCCGGGGTCGGCCAGGTAGCAGGCCGGCGCCCCGTTCGCCGCGGTGGCCAGCAGGTCGGACAGGTGCCGGTCCACTCCGTCGCCCGCGGCGCTCAGGAGGGCCGTGCCCGCGGCGGGGCCGGGGCCGGTGGCCAGGTCAGTCATGGGAAACACTCCGTGAGATCAGCTCTGCGGCGGCCGCGCTGCACGAGGAGACCAGCAGGTCCGGCAAATCGGCGAGATCGGCGAAGTCGGGGACGGGGGGCCGGGCGGCCTCGCGGCGGGGGTTGTAGTGGATGGCCCGGCATCCGGCGACCAGGGCACCGTCCACATCGGTGAGCAGGTCGTCGCCGACGTGGACGACGCGACCGGGCGGCATGACGGCCCGCTCGGCGACGGTGGCGAACACCTCGGGTCGGGGCTTGGCCACTCCCAAGTCGCCGGAGAACAGCAGGTCGTCGAACCGGTCGAGCAGGCCGAGATCGGACAGCAGCAGCCGGTGGACGTCCGACGGCGTGGCCAGGGTGTTGGACGTCAGCACCAGGCGCCCTCCCGCGGCCTTGATCGCGTCCAGGGCCTCGCGCGCCCCGGGGATCGGCTGCGGGCAGGCCCGCAGCACCGCGTGCGTGTGCACCGCGAGCAGCAGCTTCAGCAGATCGGGCGCATCCCAGTCGATGCCGAGCTCGTCGAGCACCGCCCCGACCTGAGCCTCGACGCCGGGCTGCGCTCCGGCCGTCCGCTGCTGGTGCGCCGCCTCGGCCCGGGTGCGGCCCACGATCTCGCTCAGCTGCTCCGGCGCCGGGTGGTGGCCGTAGGCGTGAAGGACGCGGTCGAACTCCATGATCCGCCAGGCGTCCGCGGCCTTCCGGTCCCCGTGGGTGATGAGGGTGCCCCACAGGTCGAGGCTGACCGTCCACCCCGCCAGGGGCAGCACGGAGCCGGTCACCGGGCATCTCCGTGCGGACACGTGGAGGTGGGCTGGCTGCGGATCCACGCGGCGGTCGCGGCCGGGTCGTCGCTGCCGAAGAGCAGCGAGCCCGCCACGACGCCGGTGGCACCGGCGGCGACGAGGTCGGGCACCGTGTGCTCGCGGATCCCGCCGTCGGCCAGGAGGGGGATGTCCGTGCCGCGCCGGTCGAGGATCTGGCGGATGACCCGCATGCGGTCCAGGGCCTCGGGGACCATGCCGGTGCCCTTGGTACCCAGCGGGGTGCCCACCATGGTGACGGCGTCGACGGATTCGAGGAGGTCCTCGACGTGCTCGGGGGCCAGGTCCAGGGTGAGCGCGAGGCCGGCCGCCTGGCCTCCGGCACGGATGCGGGTGATCGCCTCCAGCGCTCCGTCGGCTTCGGCGTGGACGGTGATCAGGTTCGCGCCGGCGTCGGCGAACGCCGCGGCCAGCTCGGCCGGACGGTGCGCCATCAGGTGGACGTGGAACGGAACCTCGGTGCGGGGGCGCAGGGTACGGACCAGGTCGGGGAAGAAGATCGCGTCGGGGGTGAAGGAGATGTCGGAGGCGTCGATGTGGAAGGAGTCGGCGTACGGGCCGATCCGCTCGACCTCGGCGGTCAGCGCGCCCAGGTCGGCGGACCACAAGGAGGCGTCGATGATCGTCCGCTCGCGCGGGCGGTCGGTCAGGAAGGACACAGGGCACTCATCTCGTCGAGGTAGCGGGGACGGGTGCTGCGGGCAGCGGTGCGCAGAGCTGGCCGGTGATCGCGGCGGCCATCTCGGCGGCCACCTCCGGTGCTTCGCGCAGGTCCACCCGGATGGGCAGGACGCGGGGGTGGTGGGCGTCGAGCACCCGCCGGTAGGCCGTCGAGTAGCGGGGGAGGAACAGCAGGCGCTCGATCGCGGCGGGGTTGCCGCCTCCCCGGCCGCGGGCGATGGCGCGTTCGCGGGCCAGCGGCCAGGGGGTGTTGAGGAAGACGGCCAGGTCGGGGTGGAGGAACCAGGGCGCCACGATGTCGAGTAGACGCTGCAGGGTCTCGTCGGCGGGCGGGTCGGGGTGGGTCTCGGTCAGGACGGTCAGCGCCCAGGCGATCTTGGAGTAGACGCCGTGGTCGATGATGACGACGTCGTGCTCGGCCAGGGCCGGCTCGTAGAACGTTTGGTGCTGGTGGGCTTCGCGGCACAGGCGCAGCAGGACGTCGACGGTGGCGTGGTGGGCGTGTGCGTAGCCGCCGGCGCCGGTGCGGGAGCGCAGGGGCTGGGCTTCGAGGACCTCGGAGAGCCGGCCGATCGTGCCGGGGCGGGGCCCGTAGTGGAGGACGGCCACCGTGAAGCCCGTGGCCCGCAGCTGTTCCCCGGCCAGTTCGGCGGTCGTGGTCTTGCCCGCGCCCCAGACTCCTTCGGTGCTGACCAGGAGCCCGCGCGGGCCGTCGAGCCGCCACACGGGGGCGCGGCCGGCGGACGGGCCGGGCGGGCCGGCCAGTGTGGCGGGGGCGGCATGGTGCGGGGGGCCGACGGTGCTGCCTTGCGTGCCGGGGCGCATCGGGTCTCCTCTCCGAGTGGTTGATGGACGGGATGCGGTGGGGTCAGCCGCTGGCGGTCAGGGAGGGCAGCCAGTCGAAGTCGACGGCCGGGTCGCGGGTCGGCTCGTACTCCAGGCCGATCCAGCCGTCGTAGCCGGAGGCGTCGATGCGCGAGAAGAAGTCCGGGTAGTCGAGGACCCCAGAGCCGGGGCGCCCGCGTCCGGGGGTATCCGCGATCTGGAAGTGCACGATGCGCCTGGCGTGGCGCTTCAGCAGGTCGGGGATGTCCTCACCGTTGCGGCCGTGGTGGTACAGGTCGCACAGGAACCCGGTGTTCGACAGGCCAGAGGCGTCGTTCACGCGGTCGGCCATGGCGACCGTCGCGTCGGCGTTGCCGAGCGGGTAGTCGGGGGCCTCCTGGCGGCTGATGGTCTCCAGGACGACCGACGCCCCCACCTGGTGGGCGGCGCGGGCCGCCAGGACCAGGCTCTCCAGGGCAAGCTCGTCCTGGGCGCCGGGGTCGGTGTCCGACTGCCGGTTGCCGTAGAGGGCGTTCAGGACGCGGCAGCCGGTCCGGTCGGCGAAGGCGACGGTGGTGTCGATGCTGTCGCGGAACTCGGCCGCGCGCCCGGGGACGGACAGCAGCCCGCGGTCACCGGCGCGCATGTCGCCCTCGATGAAGTTCATCGCGACCATCTGCAGGCCGGCGTCGCTCAGGGCGCGGGCCAGGGCGTCGACGTCGCGGTCGGCCGGAACGGGGGAGTCGAAGGGCCACCAGATCTCGGCGGCCGTGAATCCGGCGGCGGCCGCGGCAGCGGGGCGCTGAAGGAGCGGCAGGTGGCCGTAGAGCATGGACAGGTTCGCGGCGAAGTTCAGGGTGCCGGTGTTCATCGTGGTCGGTCTCCGTCCGGTGGTTGCACGGCGAGCCGCCGTGCAGGTCTGGGGGAAGGGATGGGCGAGCTTTGCGGTCAGGTCGGGGCGCCGACCGTCTTGAGGGCGGCGAAGAACTCCTCGGCCCGGTGCTCGGGGTAGGTGCCATCGCGCATGGCCCGCAGGTAGTAGCTCTGCACGCGCTCCCACTCCCATGGGTTGGCGGCGAACTCGCCGGTGATCTGGTTGTTGGCCAGGGCGATCCAGCGGCGAAGGCAGCTGGAGCAGCGCCCGCAGTGCACGCGCCGCCCGCTCGGTTCGAAGCAGGACAGGGTGTCCAGCAGGTCTCGTACGGGCAGGCCGGCCTCGACGTACCAGCGCACGACGTCGGTCTTGGTCATGTCCCAGAACGGGCTGTCGACCTTGATCGGGCGGCCGGCGAACTCCGAGAGGACTTCGCTCATACGCGCGAAGGCGTCGGGGCTCTTGTCGAGCGTGTGGTCACCCCTGACGCCGACGCACCAGATGGTGTCCGCCTCGTAGTTGGAGGCGAGCATCGCGAAGTAGATGTTGCGGAACGGGATGAGCGGGCGGGTGTCCCAGGCGGACAGGTCCAGCGCGGTGCTGACCGTGAGGTCGATGCCGCACCGCTCGGCGAGCTCACGAACGCACTCCAGCTCGGCTTCGCGGAAGTGGTGGCGGATGTCGAAGTACACCGCGGGCGGTTTGCCCAGGTAGTGCCAGGCCGGGAAGGAGTCCAGGCCGGCGGAGTACAGAAGGATCGACTTGCCCTCGTCGCTCATCGGGTCTTCCCCTTTCAGCCCTGGTCGCGTTCGGACGGGGAGGCCGCGCCCTGTTCGGGCACCGGGTCGTCTCCGGCCGTCGGGGTGGTCGCGGGGGCGGGGGCCTTCGGCCCCTTCTCCGTCTCCCAGGGGAAGATCACCCAGGTGTCGGTGTGCTCGGCGATGTAGTCGATGCGCTCCTCGGGGGCGGCCGGGCCGGGCCAGTTGGAGCGGTTGACGGTCAGCACCGCCGTGCGCAGCCGCCGGACGCCGAGCGCCTCGACCATCCGGCGGGTGCGCTCCAGCGTCGCTCCGCTGCCGGCGATGTCGTCGACCAGCAGGACGTCCCGCCCGGCCAGATCGCCGAGCGAGGCGGGGTTCTTGGTGGCCGGGGTGCTGGTCTTGGCCGCGTTGACGCCGTCCGTCTCGGTGTGCGTGACCTCGATCGTCCGGACATCGCGGATGCCGAGCTGATGGGCGATCATCACGGCCGGGATCATGCCGCCGCGCATGATCCCGACGACGGTTTCCGGCAGGCCGTCGCCGCTCGCCTGCTCGGCGAGGTCGCGGGTGAACGCCTCGATACCGCTCCAGGCCAGCCGTATGGGCGCCGGTGTGGTGACGGGCGGGATGGTTGTGGTGGTCACGGAAGCTGCTCCTCAGGGTGGACGCCCGGCGTGCTGGGCACGCGGACCTGGTGCCAGGCGGGCAGGAAGCGGTCGACGATCAGGGCCCAGACGCGGTGGACCTCGGGCTGAACCTTGGCGGGGACGGTCATCTCCACCTCGGCCGCGCCGACGGCGCCGGGGAGGTGGTGGGCGGCGAGAGCGTGCCGGCCGCGGTCACGCAGCTGCACGGTCAGCCACACCCCCGGCGCCGTCCCGGGCAGGTCCACGGTGACCCTGAGGGCCTGGCCGGGTACGAGCTCGTTCGGCGTGTGAAGGCGGACGGCCGTGTGGGCGGGCGTGGTGGGACGGTCTGCCACCAGGCCGCAGCGCGGGCAGGCCATGCGGATCCGCTCCACGGCACCAGGCGCGGGCCCGGACCACACGGTCCGTTCCAGCGGGCCGCGGCAGTATCCGCACCGGTCGGCGCCCGTCGGCCCGTGGGCCGGGGTGTGGGCGGCGGTCGCGGCGTCGGTGAACTGGTCGAGCATGCCGAAGCGGGAGTGCTCGCTCATCTCGGACAGGGCCTTGGCCCAGCCGGTGGCGTGCCGGTCGAGCGCATCGGGCAGGCCGGGTAGGGGACCGTACCCGGCGCGCAGCGACTTCTGGACGAGGTGCAGCGCGGCGAGGGCGCTCTCCCGGGCGGCTTCGCGATGACGCCGCATCACCTTGAGCCCTTCGACTACGCGGGTCTTGGGGCGGTCGGCCGCCATGGCCCAGGCGCGCAGGTTGTCCTCGAACAGAGCGCCGGCGTCGAGGGAGGTCAGCCAGCCGGTCAGTTCCGTACGCAGCCCGAGCGCCGCCCTGTGCCCGTCGGCGACGGCCACCAGGTCCTCGGGTTCGTGCCAGATCCCGTCCCGGGTCAGCAGCCCCGGCGGCCCGCCGGGGCCGGGGAGGGTGAGGAAGGCCGGCCGCCGGCCGGGCCAGGGGGTGAGGACCGGCGCTGTGCCGGGCGCGGGCGGTAGAGCGCAGGTCTGTTCGGGGTCACCGAGCAGCAGGTATCCGCTGGCCCGCCCTGCGGTGTCGTTGAGGTCGGCGGTGACGGCACCGGCCGGGCGGGCGGCGGCGAGCAGCCGGCCGGTCAGGCGCGGCTCGGCGTGCACGGGCAGGTCCTGGTGCACCATCCCGATCACCGCGGCCGGATGCCCTTCCAGGGCGGCGTGGGCGAGGGACACGCTGGAGGGGTAGTGCTCGTGCGGGTCGAGGATGAGCGCGGTGCACACGAACAGCGCGAGCGTCCGGCACGCCAGGTCACGCAGCAGCAGCGGGGTGAGCGCGCCGCCCGCCCGGCACCGCTCCGGGGTGCAGCCGCCCGGCACCGGCTCGCCCGAGACAGCGAGTTCCCGATCCCCGGTCAGCCCGCACACGCTGTAGGGGCCGAGGAGAGCGTGCGATCCGGAGCCATGGGCCTCCACCACGGCGGAGCGCCACCGGCCGCCGACGGCGGTGTCCAGGGCGGTGCGCTCGTCGAGGTGCCGCCCGGTGCGGGCGGTGCCGGTGAGCCCGTCCAGCAGTACATCGGGCTCCTCGGACTGCGGGGTTCGGGCGGCCAGGATCTTGGCGAGCGAGAAGGCGACGCCCGGAAGGTCGATGCCGGTCAGCAGCCCCACGCGTACCGAGCGCTCGGACCAGGTGTGCAGGAGAGGAGTCAGAGCGGCCAGGGAGCATTCGCTGGCCGGAGCGGTGAGCAGCACGCTGCCGCCGTCCGAGACCGGCACCGTGCCGGCGCCGCTCAGCTCGTCGACCGGTACGAAGCCGCGGCCCAGGACGCGGGCGGCGCGCCGGGCGAGCGGGCTGGCCGAGCCGACGCCGACCACGAGGCGTTCACCGGCCGGGCCGGGTGCGGGGGCGAGGGGCGGCTGCGCGCCGTAGAAGGCGGCCACGTTCGCCCAGCGGGCGGCCCGCTGCGGGTCGGCCGGCCGCAGCAGCGCGATCCGCCCGTCGTCCAGGTGCTCGCCCCATGCGGTGAGATCGTCGGCCCAGCAGAATCCGTTGGGCAGCTCTGGGTCCGTGATCGGGTCGGGGGTGGTCATCCGCAGTGTTCTCCCTTCGTGTCCGGCGTGGGTGCGGGCAGGGTGATGCCGCATGCGGCGAGGTCGGCAATGAGCCCGGGGACGGAGAGGAAGTCGACCGCGTGCAGCCCGACATGCCGGGCGGCGATGACATTGGTGGGGTTGTCGTCGGCGAAGAAGATCTCTCCGGCGGCCACGCCCATGGCCTCGATGGCCAGCCGGTAGGCCACCGGGGAGGGCTTGATCACGCCGAGGTCCGCCGAGTTGATCAACGTGTCGAACGCGTCGAACCCGAGACGGGCCAGATCCGCCTCCAGCCCGCTGGTGTTGTTGGTGAAGATGCCGACGGGGATGCCCTGGGCGCGGACGGCCTTGAGGACGGCCACCGCGTCCTCGTCCAACTCCCCGGGATCCTGCGCCCACACCTCCACGGCGGCCCCCGCATCGGGACCGAACTCGGCCACGAGTTCGCCCCGGACGGCCTCCAGCCAGTCCTGGTGGGTGTAGACGCCGTAGTTGGCCAGCGCGAACGCATCCTTGTAGGCGATGCGGCGCAGCGTGCCCGGCGGCAGGCCGACCGCCTTCTCCGCTTCGGCGCGGCCGTTTCCGCGGAAGTGCAGAAGTACTCCGCCCAGGTCGAACAGGGCGGCGCTCACGCGCGTGCTCATGACGGCTCCCGGGCGGTTAAGGCCAGCGCGCGGGCGAGGAACGCGGGCGTCGGCTGGGCGGTGAAGTGCGTGAGCGGGATCTCGAGACCGAAGGTCTCGTTGATGCGGTGCAGGAGCTCCACGCACGCCAGGGAGTCCCCGCCGCAGGAGAAGAAGTCGGTCGTCGCGGTGGCCGGTTCGGCGCCGGTGGCTTGCCGCCACCAGACCCGGACCGTGTCCGGCAGCTCCACGGGCGGGCCGTCCGCGGCTGCTGCCGGGGCGCTCTTGTCCGGCTCGGCGGCCGGATCGGCGCCGGGGAAGGCCAGGGCGGCGATCGCCTGCACATCGGGTTTGCCGTACCCGGTCAGCGGGAGCGAGGGGTGAAGGTGGATGCGGGCGGGGACGGCCGTCGAGGGAAGCAGGCCGGCCAGGTGCGCGCGCAGTGCGGCCTCGGTGACCCGGCCGCCGGGGACAGCCGCGTGCAGGGCGAGGACGTCCCGGCCCTCGGCCGGCTCGGCGAGCGCCGCCGCCGCGGTCACGCCGTCGAGGGCCAGCGCGGCGGCTTCGACTTCCTCCGGCTCCAGGCGCACGCCGCCGAGGTTGAGCTGCCGGTCGATCCGGCCCGCATACACCAGCTGTCCGTCCGGGCGCCGCCACGCCCGGTCGCCGGTCCGGTACACGCGTACCGCCCGGCCGCCGATCGTGAGCGTGGGGAAGGCGTGGGCCGTACGGTCGGGCAGGCCCGCGTAACCGTCGGCCAGTCCGACACCCGCGAGGTGCAGGTGACCGGGCTGCCCGTCGGGCACGGGCTGGTCGTGCTCGTCGAGGAGGAAGTCCTCCACCCCGGGCACCGGCCGGCCGAGCGGAGCGGGCTGGTCGTCGGCCGTGATGTGAGGTGCGACGTGGGTCGCGATGGTCGCCTCGGTCGGACCGTACGCGTTGGCGACCTGGTGCCGGCCGATCCAGTAGGCGAAGCGGGCCGGGTCCAGCGCCTCGCCGCCGACGACGAGCAGCCGCAGCTCGGGCAGCGTCACCTCCGGTAAGGCCGCGAGCATGGTCGGGGTCAGCGTGGCCACGGTGACCTGCTCTGCGGCGAGCCACCGGACCAGTCCGATCCCGGGGACCCGCTGACGGCCGTGGGGAACGGACAGGGTTCCGCCGATGGTCAGGGTCAGCAGGGTCTCCCAGAGCACGACGTCGACCGAGGCCGCGGCCAACTGCGCGATCCGGTCCTCCGCCGTGATCCGGTACAGATCGGCGAAGGCGGTGATCCGGTGGGCCAGTCCGCTGTGGGGGAGCACCACGGGTTTCGGTGCGCCCGTCGAACCGGAGGTGTGCAGGATGCACGCGGTCCGGCTGCTGGCAGTCGAGGCGTACTCCGCGCGCGGTCCGGGCAGGTGACCCGCCTCCGGGAAGGTGACGGCCGGTATGTCCTCGGGCCACCAGCTCGGAATCGCCCCGCCGCTGTGGACCAGGAGGTCCGCGCTGCCGGCCAGCAGGCGGAGCCGGGCCGGCGGGTGGTCGAGGTTGACCGGCACCGCCGCCGCCCCGGCCCGCCAGATGCCCAGCAGGCATCCCACCCAGTCGGCGCCCGGCGCCAAGCCGATCGCGACCCGCAGCTCTCCGCCGTCACGGGCGGCGGCCGAGACGACGGCGGCCACCCGCCCCGCCCGCTCCCACAGCTCCCCGTAGGTCACCCTCTCGTCCGCCGAGCGCACAGCGCAGGCGTGGCCGCGGGCCTCAACCTGCCCGGCGACCGCGGACAGCACGGAGCCTGCCGTAGGGCCGGTCGGAGTCTCGGCGCGCGGAAGTGTGTCTTCCGCAGCCGGTGACGTGGACATCAGCTCACCTCCTTCCTGGTCTGCTTGCCGGTTCGCGTTCAGGCCGCGTTCCACTGGGCCGCGGCGAGGAACTGCTGGTTGAGCACCGGGTCGGTGCCGAACCGGCCTCCGGTGTGCAGCGTGGTGGTGCGGGCGGCCTCCATCCGTACGCCGCGCATGCTCATGCACAGGTGCAGCCCGCGTACGGCGACGGCGACGTCCTTGCGCCCGATCACGCCGGTGAGGTACTCGGCGACCTGCTTGGTGAAGCGTTCCTGGACCTGGAGACGCCCCGCGAAGTGTGCGGCGATACGTCCGAACTTCGACAGGCCAACCACCTCGCCGTCGGGCACATATCCCGCCGTGACCTCCAAGTTCATGGGCAGCATGTGGTGCTCGCAGAGCGCCCACACGCTCATGCCGCCCACGATGACCAGCTGGTCGCTCAGCAGGGCCTCGCTGAAGCAGGTGACCGACGTGGCGTCGTCCGGGGACAGGAAGTCGCTCCACCAGGCCGCGACACGCTCCGGGGTGCCGATGAGCCCCTCGCGGGCGGGATCCTCGCCCAGCTCGATCAGGAGCTGGGAGATCAGGTCGGCGACCCGGGCGGTGTCGACGTTTCCGGCGGGCCGACCGGGAAGGGGGAGGGCGGCGCCCAGAGGGGTCTCGGGGCCGGCCGTGGAGGTCGTCATGGGCTTCTCTCGCTTCCAGGGACTGGGGAACGGAGGGGACGGAACGGGCAGATCAGCGGCCTCGTGCGTCTGCGAAGGCGAGCACGTGCAGCCGGGTGGTGAAGTGCCAGCGCCGGGCCGCGACCGCGTCCGCGAGAACCCGGGTCGTCGCCGTGATCGCGTCGGCGGTGGTGCCCTCGGGCATCACCCACACCGGCGCGAGCCGGTAGGAGTCGGCGAGCTCGGCGATACGGTCGAGGTCGCCCGCTGAAGACGCGACGAACTTGAAGGCCGCCCTCCCGGACGCCACGAACGCCTCCAGCGCGGCGGGCACCACGCTCTTCGCCTCGTCCATGCCGAAGCTGGCGATCTTGGGCGAAACGTTGAAGCGGGCCCCGTCGACCAGCAGCTCGGGCACCGGCGCGATGGTGCCGTTCGTCTCGAACTCCACCCGCTTCCCGGCGGACAGCAGCGTCTGGACGAGCGGCACCAGGCTCACCTGCTGGAGCAGCGGCTCCCCGCCGGTGATCACGACCAGCTCTACCGGCGAGGACGTGGCCCAGGTCACGAGGTCGGCCACCGTCTGCTTCGTCGCTTCCTTGCGGGGGTCGAACTGGGACCAGTCCCACGTGTACTTCGTGTCGCACTTGGTGCAGCTGAGGTTGCACCGGGACAGGCGGATGAACAGGGCGGGGTGACCACCGCTCGGGCCCTCGCCCTGGAAGGTCGGAACCTCGACGCCGAAGCGCTCCGCCACGATCAGATGCACCGCGGTCAGGTCGATGCCGACCGGCCTGGAGGTGGTCACTGGGCGGCCACATCGAAGCGGGCCCAGCTGCGCGACGTCTCGCGGACGACGACGGCGACCAGGCGGCCGGGGATCGTCGGCTGAACGTTCTGGATGAACCAGCCGGCGAGGAACTGGGCCAGCCGCTCGGAGGTCGGCTCGAAGGGCAGGATCTCGTGCAGGTTGTGGTGGTCCAGCTCGGCGTCCAGGAACTTCTTGAACGGGGCGAGCGCGCCGAAGTCCGTGACGAAGCCGGGCTCCTCCAGCGTGGAGGCGGTCAAGACGATCTCCACCTCGTAGCTGTGGCCGTGCTGGCGCGCGCACTTGTGGTCAGGCGGCAGCCCGGGGAGGCAGTGCCCGGCCTCGAAGTCGAACTTCTTGCCGATGGTGAAGCCACCGGTCGGAAGCGGAACGGAACCGAGGTCCATGATCACCCTTCGTGAGTCGCGTGGTGGGCGGCTCCAGCCGCCAGAGGAATTCCCACAGAGCCAGGTCCAGCAGTGGCGGGCTCTGGCGCACAGGGACGCCGTGAAGACGCGGAGCCGAGGTGATGCGCCACAGCGACCGAGATATCGCTGGGGTGATCGAGTGTCGGCCAACTGTGCGCGCTGCCACAGCGGTTGGCGGGAGTCCCGCGGGAGTCCCGCCGCCTTCGGCAGTACGCTCAGGCCGTGCCTGCCTGATTGGATTTCGTCGTGGACGAGGATGAGCGCACACCCCACCCGCTGGCCGCAGTCCGCATCGCGCGCGGGTTCAACCGTGTGGAGTTCGCCGAGGCGATGCACGGCGCTGCTCGCCGTCGCGGACTTCGCTCCGGCGTCGACAAGGCCCGGGTGCGCAAGTGGGAGGTGAACGGCGTACGGCCCGATGCCGTCTCCCAGACCTACATCGCGGAAGTCCTGGGCCTCCCGGCCGGTGACGTCGACCCTGCTGCCTGGCCCGCCTGGCTTCCCCGCGTCGACCAGGGTGTCGTGCCGCTCGGCCCCGCCAACATCGTGCCCGCTCTGCGAGAGGCCCTGCACACCATGGACCGCCGAACCCTCCTCAGCGCCATCCCCGGATCCGCGCTCGTCATCCTGGCGGGAAGCTGGGCCGGAACCCAGCCCGTGGCCCTCGCCGCCGGCCCCTCCCGCCCGGGCGCCGCGGTGGGCGAAGACGTCGTCGCCCTGCTGGAGGAGACCAGCGCCCGCCTCAACACACTGGCCACCGAGCAGCGCCAGCACATCGCGCCGCTCTACGACGCCCACCTCGCCCGCGTCACCGACCTGATCGAAGGGCAGCGCTATACGCGCCCCCTGGGAGTACGCCTGCACAAGCTCGCCGCGAGCCTCTCCCAGACGGTCGCCTGGATCCGCTTCGACCATGGCCAGCATGGCGCCGCCAGCCGGTACTGGATCGCCGGGCTGCACAACGCTCACGTCGGCAACGACCGGGACATGGGCGCGGCCCTCCTCAGCGACCTCGCCTACCAGGCCTCCTGGCGGGATGACCCCACCACCGCCGCCGGCATCCTCACCAAGGCCCTCAGCCGCACCACCCACCCCGCCGCCGGCTCGCTGCTGCACCTGCGACTGGCACGCGCCCAAGCCGCGCTCGGCGAACGCAGCGCCACCCTGCGCTCCCTGAACGCGGCAGAACGCCTGCTCAACGCCGGGGACACAGACGACACCCCCGCTTGGTGCTCGTGGATGTCGACCGCCGACCTTGCGGTCGACTCTGGTCGCTGCCTGCTCGATCTCGGTGACACCACACAGGCGCACCGCCTCATCGCCGAGGGCCAAGCGCTCCTGCCGGCCAGCCGCGACAAGACGCGCGGGGTTTTCCTTGCGTACCGGGCGCAAGGCCATCTCAGCCGTCGCGAACCCGAAGCAGCAGCCGCCGACGCCCTCGAAGCGCTCCGCCTGGCCGAACGGATCGGGGCCCCGCGATGCGTTCAGCTCGTCCGCGATCTCGCCCCCGCCTTCACCCCCTACCGCACGGCGCAGGGCGTGCCTGAACTGCTGCACGCCGTCGCGTAGCCCGGGCCGGCCCCGCAGGGCCGCCCGGATGCTTACGACATCGGGCACGGTATCCACCGACAGGTAGCCGCCGTGGCGGTTGCTGCCGGCGGGCACCGCAAGGAGTGCGGCGCCGTCCACCTTCACACCAACCGCGCCGTCCGAGGTCCGGATCGGCGAGGCATTCCCAGAACCAGGCGTACTCCTCAGCGCACTCTTAGGGTGAAGGGTGGCAGAGCGGAGCGGCGATGTGCGCCAGCGGGAGGCGGGGCATAGAAGGCGCGGGCCTCGCATCGTAGACATCGGTCACGCCGCCCGGGTGAGCGGGTGGTTGAGGATTTCGGTGAGGGCGTCCCGGTCCAGGCGCACCACGACCGTGTGGTGGTCGGACAGGCCCTTCATGTCGACGACCTCGACCTCACGGACGGCGGGCAGGAGCTGCTTGCTGGCGTAGATCCGGTCGATGCGCGCGTCCGGGCCGTGGGTGGCGCAGGCGTCGACGGTGGCCGCGACCGCGCTGGTGTCGCCCGTGGCCGCGACGAGGTGCCGGGCGACGTCCTGGAGGCCGGCGATGCGCAGGGTGTCGTCGGGCCGGTCGTCCATCCGGCGAACGCCGTCCGCCCCGAGGTAGGAACGGTGAGCCCGGTGGGGCTCGTCGCGGATTTCTTCCAGGGCGGGCAGGGCCGGGTCCCCCGGGGTTCCGACGACGGGGTAGCTGTTGTTGTCGCCGCCGAGCAGAGCGGGGTAGTGGACGTATCGGTCGCCGTCCCTTACCCACTTGTCGTTCCACTTGGTCAGCCACTCGGCCTCCGCCAGGCGCGTCGTGGGGGAGCAGTAGTTGAGGTGGTAGGAGCCCACGATCAGCGGGGTGGCGTCGGGGGCCGTTCCGGCGAGCTGGAAGCTGCACACGGTCGGCGGGAGCGCCCACACGGGACCGGTATTCGGGTACTCGCTGAACGGGATGAAGAGCTTCGGGTCGTGGTAGACGGCGGTGCAGCACTCGCGGCCGATGAAACCGACCATGCCAAGCACGGCTTCGGCCTCGTCCGCGAGCTCGTTGCCGTTGTCGTGGGCGCCCCACATCTCCTGCCGCAGGAGCAGGTGCAGGTCGAGCGAGGCCAGGCGGTCGTGCATGCGCTGCCACAAGTCGCGGTCGCCACCACCGTTGTTCTCGAAATTGCAGATCGCTGCGTTGATGAGCACGAAGGTCCCCCGGAGGTAGAGGTGTCAGCGGGTGGGCGCGAGGGCTCGGCGGAGGACGTCGAGGTCGAACCGCGCGAGGAGCAGGGCGTGGTCGGAGACCGCTCGCACGTCGTCGTTCGCCAAGACCTCGAAGGCGGTCAGGGCTGGCGCAAGGTCGGGGGTGCAGTACATGCGGTCAATGCGCTGGGCGGGCCCTTGGTCGGTGCGCTTCAGGCTCGCCGTAGCCGCGATCGCGCCGGGCTGGCCGAGGACCGTGGCGGCGTGCAGGCCGAGGTCGGTGAAGACCGGGTTGCCGCCGGAGAGGATCTCGTCCGGTCGAGTGTCCGAGACACGTCGCCCGGCGCGCTCGACGGTCCGGTGCTGGTAGTGCACGCGGTCCTCGACCTTGTCCCAGTCCGGGAGCGCCACGGATTCCAGGTCCGTGCGGTGCGGGTAGCTGTTGGCGTCCATCCCCACCAGCGCGCTGCGGGAGTTGTCGGCGAGGGTGGTGAGCCGCCGCGCCTCGGTCGCGCGCAGGTCCGGGTCGAAGTGGCACAGGTGTGCCGAGGCGAGGTCGATCGGCTTTGCGCAGCCCTTGAGGCGGACGCGGGGATTGCAGATCGGCTTCCACGGCATGTCGTGCTCGAACTCGCCGTCGACGAAGAACACGTTGGGGTCGACCATCACGCCGACCGGGTTACGGCTGCGTCCTTCCCGCGGGGCGGACATGAACGGCGTGAGGCCGCCGAGCCGGTTGGCCTCGGCGTACAGGTCCGCCTTCCCGCGGTCCCAAGCGCCGGTCAGCTCCTGGCGCAGCACCACGTGCGGTTTGATGGAGACGAGGATGTCGCGGGCCAGGTCGCGGTGGTCTTCCCCTCCATGCCGACCGCGGCCGTTGTGCTCGACGTTCCAGCACACGATGCGGATTTCGTTGTCGAAGGTGGGCTCTGCCAGGGACAAGAGGGCATCTCCTTGGGCGGGTCGCGGCTCGCAGGACCGACTACTCGGGCTGGGATGGTGGCGCGGTCACGCCGCGCGTGCGTCGGGTGCAGGAGCGGGCCCCACCGCAGCGGGGGCGGATAAGGATGCGATTGGCCCGTGCCGCTCACGCAGACGGCGGGCCTGTTCGGTATACGGCGGCAGGCCCGCGTCGGCCCGGCGGGCGTCGAGCTGGGCGGGATCGGTGATCGGGTGCGGTTCGAGGAGCCCGTCGGGGCGGTACCAATGCTGGGTTCCGTACAGCTGCGCCTGCCCGCTGTTGACGAGCATCCGGTCCTGCAAGTGGGCCCACTGGGCAGGCGTCGCCTCGCCTTGCTGCGCCGCCTCGTGCAAGGCGGCGAGGAACCGGCTCTGAAGCTGGCGGTCCTGATCGGCGTGAACAGCAATGGCCACTGCGGCCTGGCATCCGTTCTCACCGACCTGGGACCGCCCTGGCCAGCCGTACCGGACCACGATCTCCCCTAGGAAGAGGGCGTTGTCGGCGTCTGCCTTCCGGGCCGCCGCGAACACGTCCGCAGGCGTGGCGGACCGGTGGTGGGCGGGCGTGCGCCACGACTCCCTGGCGATCTCGGCCCACGTGGTCAGGTCGCGGCCGATGGCGGGCCAGTTGGGCGGGCTGCCGGGCGTAGTCATCGTGATGCGTCTGCCTCTCGATTGGTCCGGCTGGTCAGATGTCGGTCTCGGCGCGCACCAGCCACAGCCCGCCTGACCGAGCGGCAATCCAATGCAGCTGGGCCTCGTAGATCCGGTCGATGGGAGATACCGAAGTGCGGCTGACGGCGACGACGCCGCGGACGGGCGAGGCCGGGTCGGCGAGGAGGCGCAGCGCACGGGCGTAGCCGCGCCGCAGGGTGGGGTCGTCGCAGTCCCCGTGGCCGTCGAGCGTGTCGACGATCCGGTCGGCGACGGTGAAGGAGTGCCGGGCGGCGTGTCCCTGGGCGGCGGCGAGGTCGTCGGGCGGGTCCAGGTTTGCACGGGTGAGGGCATACAGGACCACGTGCGGCGGCCCCTCCGCGTGCCGCAGTGCGGCCTGGTTGATCGCGGCCCTCTGCGCGGCGAGCGCCTGAGACCCTGCCGGGCGCCACAGCGGCGCCAGTGCAGGGCGCTGGCCGCGAGCCCGCGGCGTGAGCGTACGGACGTCGTCGGGCGGCCGCCGGCGCGACAGCGGATCGCCGGAGGCAGACAGGGTGGCTACCTGGGGGCTCATCGGGCCCTCACTGTCGGCAAGGGAAATGCGTTGGCGGAGGCGGAGATCGCCACGGTGGGCGCGGGGCGCAGCTCGGCCCGCAGCCGCAGGGGTGTGACACGTTCGCCGTCGGCGCGCCGGACAGCCGGCAGATCCTCCCACCCGAGGTCACGCAGCAAGACCAGCAGCGTCGGGCGCGTCTGGGAGGCAGCCGGGATCTCCCACCAGACCCACTCCAGGCCGTGCTGTGCCGCGTGGTCGGCAAGCCACAGCGCCAGCAGCCGCGCCGCCTGGTCATCGTGTCCCGGCACCGGCGGAACCAGGGATACCCGGACCCCAGGGCCCGGGTACGCGCGGCTCCAGTGCGGCAGATTCTCGCCGACGTGCACAACGAGGCACCCCACGAGCTCCTCGTCGTCGTAGAGGCCGGTGACGATGGCCTGCGACTGGATGAGGGCGACCAGCGGGCGGGCGGGATGGTCGATGCCCTGGTCGGCGAGCCGGCGGGTGGCCTCCTGAGCGAGCGCTGCAGCCTCGGCTCTCGCTGCGCCGGTGCGGACCGGAAGCATCGCGTACACCGGGGTGTCGACGGCGCCCATCACGCCGCTCCCGCCGTGGACGCGGCGAGCGCGGGCCCGCTGACGGCGCCGGACGGTGCGGATTCCCCGAGGATTCCCCAGGCGTGGCCCAGACCGACGAGGTGAACCTCGTTGCACGCGCCCGCCTTGGCGGCGACCGCGTCGATCTCCGCCCGCACGTCGTCAGCGCGCACCCCGATCGCCTCGCCGATGGCGGCGTTGAGGGTGTGCTCGGCGACGGCCCGGATGACCTTCCGGTCGTGCTCGGTGAACTCCGGCGCAGGCCCGGCGGATGGCGGCGGCACTTCCCGGGCCGTGAGCAGGGCGTGGGTGAGGACGGCGCGCGAGGAGCCCGGGCGATCGAGCTTGCGGCGGGCAGCGGCGAGGTGGCTCGCCACCGTGAACACGGCCAAGTGGACCTGGCGGGCTATCAGTTGGTTGGAGCCGCCGTAGACGAGGCGTGCGGCGACGCGCTGCTGGTCGCGTGTGAGGAGGGCGGGCGAGGGCGAGGTGTCGGTGGTGGTCATGGTCGGTCCTGGGCCAGAGGGAGGGTGGGCGGGTGGTCGAAGGCGGTCGGCGCGCGCTGGGGAGGAGGGATCCCCGGCACGCCCGGTGCTGTTACGGCGTGGGGTGCAGTGCGACGGGGAGCGCGGTGACGTCGGTGCCGATGAAGGACCGCTGCGGCTCGAGGTCGTTGACGTCGCCGATCAGAGCGAGCTGGGGGAAGCGCTGGAACAGGGCGGGGAGGGCCTCTTCGGCTTCGAGCTTGGCGAGGCGGGCGCCCAAGCAGTAGTGGATGCCGTAGCCGAAGGCCAGGTGCTGCTTGTCGTCCCGGTCGATGCGGAAGGCTTCGGGGTTCTGGTGGATGTCCGGGTCGAGGCCGTGGGCGCCGAAGCCGATGATGATCGCGTCGCCCTGGCGGATGACGACGTCGTCGCCCAGGTCGATGTCCGCCGTGGCGTAGCGCAAGGGCATGTACATGATTGGCGGGTGCAGACGGAGGGCTTCGTCGATGACGTCGCTCCAGCGCGCCGGGTCGGCCAGCACGGTGGCGAGCTGGTCGGGGTGGGCGAGGAGTTCACGGACGGCGGCGTTGATGAGCGCGACGGCGGTCTCGCTGCCGGCGCCGATCATCAGGATGAGGGTGGAGACGAGCTCGGTGTGGCTGAGGCGGTCGCCGTCCTCTTCATGGGTGGCCAGCAGCAGGCTGGTCATGTCCTCGCCCGGGTGGCTGCGCTTGGTGTCGATCAGGGTCTGCATGGCCCGGCCGAGATCGCGCTTTATGGCCTCGGCTTCCTTGGGGGTGACGTCCGTAGCGAGCACGGAGTCGATCACGCGGAGCATCTCAGGCCGCTGCTCGGCGGGTACGCCGAAGAGGTCGCAGATCACCCGGGTCGGGATGGGGTAGGAGAAGTGCTCGCGCAGGTCGACGGGGCCGGTGGAGGCGAGCGTCTCCAGGTGGTCGAGGAGGTCGGTGACGATCGCGTGGATGGCGGGGCGCATGGCCTCGATCCGGGCGGGCGTGAACGCGCGATCGACCAGCCGACGCAGCCGCTGGTGGTCGGCGCCGTCGGAGGTGAACATCGACACGACGTCCACCCACGGGTACAGCCACGGTATGGAGCCGGGGGTGTGGGAGGGCCAGGACTTGCGGGCGTCCTTGGACACGTCGTCGTGGGTGAGGAGCACCTTGGCGACGGCGCCGCGGGTGACGGCCCAGGCACTCACGGCGCCAGGCAGACGGACGCGGACGGCGGGCCCGGCGGCACGGAGCATCTCGGCTTGGGCGAACAGGGCGCGGCCGCCGCTGCTGTCGAGGGTGACGGCCGCGGTAGGGGAGGTGCTGCTGGTCACGAGGTTCCTCCTGCAATAGCAGTGGCGGGGATGCGGTCGGCGGACTTGGGACGGAAGGTGACGGGCATCGTCTGCGGGCACTGGTGGAAGGGGCCGTGCCGCAGCAGAGGTTTGGCGCTCTCATCGGTCAGCGTCATGTCCCACAGCTGGTCGAGGATCGTCTCGACGGCGGTCTGCACGATCGTGGTGGCCTGGGAGATCGCGGGGCAGCGGTGCGGCCCGGCCGACCAGGCGAGGTGCGCCTGGCTGTCGTAGCTGAGGCCGCTCGGCAGTGCGGGGTCGGTGTTCGCAGCGGCGTGGGAGATCAGGACCGGGACACCGCCCGGTACAGGAACACCGTGGAGGTAGGTGTCATATCGGGCGAAATGGACGGAGAAGTTTGCCATGGGCGCGCGCTCCCACAGCGCTTTGCTCAGGGCCCGGCGCACGGTCAGCGTGCCGGCCGCGAGGCTGCCGGCGTACTCGTCGTCCCGCAGCAGCAGGTGCAGAGTCCAGGCGGTGGCGGCAGCGGCAGGGATGAGGCCGGCGCCGGTGACGCAGAACAGCTGGTTGAGCGCCTCGTCGTCGCTGAGCGCCGCACCATGGTTGATCATCCAGGAGGTGAGGTCCTGGCCGGGCCGCGCCCGGCGCAGCTGGATGAGTTCGAAAAGCAGTCCCGCGAAGTCCGCGGCGCCCTGCGCGGCTTCGGGGCCAGCGCTGATGAGGTCCTGGCACGCGCGCACCATCTGATCGGTCTTCTCGGGCGGGCAGCCAAGGAGATCGGCGAAGACGAGCATGGGCACCATGTCGGCGAAATCGGCCATCAGGTCGGCCTGACCGCGGGCGATGACCCGGGCTATCAGCCTCAGCGCGCTGCGCCGGGTGATCTCCCTGAGCCGGTGGGGGCTGATCCGGGCGATGCAGTCGTCCATGGCCCAGCGCAGGCGGGCGTGCTCGTCACCATCGGTGTAGAGGACGGAGGGCCGCCAGGCCATCATGCCGAGCACCGGACTGTCCGGGGGGACCTGCCCCTGTGCCAGGGCAGCCCACAGCCGCGAGTCCTTGGAGTAGACGGCGGTGTCGTTGAGAAGTGTGACGGCGGCCCGGTGGTCGGTGACGACCAGGGCGTGCACGCCGGGGGCGATCTCGGCCCATCCGGCCGGGCCTTGGGCGCGCAGCTGATCGTAGACGGCGCTTGGGTGGGCGGCGAATGCGGCGCCGTGCAGCATGGGGCAGCCGCTGGTGGCGAGCGGGGGCGGCGTGGTCATGAGACGGGCTCCAGGCTGGGGCGGGACAGCAGGTGAGAGATGAGCGCGATCAGCGGCCTCTTTGCCGACTCCCTGTGCCGGACGTCGCACTCGACCAGGGGCGTGGAAGGGGTGAGGTCCAGGGCGCGTCGCAGTTCGGCTTCGCCGTAGCGTGGGGAGTTGTCGAAGGTGTTGACGGCGACCACGTAGGGCAGGCCGGCTTCCTCCATGCGTCCCATGGCGTCCCAGGACTCGGTGATCCGTGCGGTGTCGACCAGGACCACGCCACCCAGTGCGCCCTGCATCAGCTCGTCGACCATGAAGCTGAACCGGGGCTGGCCGGGGCCGCCGAACAGGTAGAGCACGATGTCGTCGGTCAGGGTGAGCCGGCCGAAGTCAAGCGCAACGGTGGTGGTGGTCTTGTCCGACAGGCCGCGCAAGGTGTCAACCGCCTCGCCAGCTTTCGTCATGCGCTCTTCGGTCGAGGCGGGACGGATCTCGGACACGGCGCCGACGAGGGTGGTCTTACCGACAGCGAACGGCCCGAGCACGACCACCTTCACGGACTGGTTGACCCCAGGCGCCAGGTAGTGGCCCTCAGAGCTTTTCAAGCGCATCGAGAATCCTCTCCAGCAGATGACGGTCGGTCTGCTGAGCGGCGGGGACAGGGCTGCGGCTGAGGAGGTGGCCACTGTCGACGAGGGAGGCGACCAAGACCTTCGTCACGGCGGCCGGCAACTGCAGATCGGCGCTCACCTCGGCCAGCGACAGCACGCCGGGCAGGCAGTGCTGCATCAGGCGGTGGGAGTGAGCGTCCAGTCCGGCCAGCGGCTTGTTCGGATCGGCGATCAGCAGCGTGGCCACGTCCAGGGTGCGACGGGTGGGTACGGCCCTGCCCTCGGTGGGGGTGTAGGGCCGTACCATCCCGGCGCGCCGGCGGCCGCGGGGCGTCACGAGGTCCGGGCCCTCGCGCGCGCGGACAGCGCGGGGGCCAGGCCCTTGATGGCCTTGATCGTCTCAGCGGACGCGACCGCCACCTCGGCGTCGGTCATCTCCACACCGACCGAGACGGCGAGCACCGAGTTGTGGCCGGCCGCGAAGACGAGGACGCACGCTCCGGGAAGATCGATGATGATCTTGCGGGGGATCGTGTCGTCGGGCGTGGGCGCGAACTCGCCGACGCCGCGGCCCAGCGAGAACAGGCTGGAGGAGCTGGCGGCGGTCCGGTCGGCCACGTCGCGGTGCAGTCCCTCGGAGTGCGCCAGCACTAGGCCGTCGCTGGTGAACAGGACGGCGTGCTCAACGCCCTTCGAGCCGGCGAGACGGTTGAGCACCCAGGTCATGTCGTGGGTGTCGGCGGTCGGCTGCTGCTGCTCAGTCATGGAGTTGATCTCCTTCAGGGGTGTTCTCGGTGTCGTGGATGGTCCGCCCGAGCTGGGCAAGGCTGGCGGAGAACGCATCCGGGTCGTCCGCCGGTGCGGGCTCGCTGGCCCGGGTCGGCGCGGTGGCAACCGGCGAGCGCCGCCGCCGCTGGGGCAGACCTCCAGGAGCCGTCGGCTCCAGGGGAGTTGCATCTGTCGCTCCGGCGGCCGCCGCAGCCCCCGTGGGAAGGGATGTGTGCCTGGCAAGGGACGCGGCCGCATGGCGGTTGGCCTCGATCTCCTCGTCGGTCGGGCCGTGCCCGCACAGCTCCAGCGGGATTCGCAGTACCGCCCGCACACCGCCGTACGGGGAGGTGCTGGTGACGTCCGCAGAGAAGCCGTACTCGCTGGTGAGACGGCCGATGACCGCAAATCCGAGCTGGCCGGTGTCCTGCACGGTGGTGACGTCCAGGACCTCGCGCTGCCCCAGCACCCGGCTCGCTTCCTCTCGCTGGAAGCGGTTCATGCTCAGGCCGCCGTCGTCGACGACGATGCAGTACCCGGTCTGGAACGCTTGCACTTCGACGAACACCTTGCCGTCGGAAAACGCCGTGGCGTTGGACAGCAGCTCCGTGAGCGCGACGGTGACCGGCTCGACGACCCGCCCCTCCAGCCAGGTCTCCCCGGTGCGAGGCTCGTACGTGTAGCTGACCCGCAGGTAGTCGCTGATCCGCCCGCGAGCCGACTCCACAACCTCGCGAACCGTGCAGTCCGCGCGCTGCAGCCCCGGCCACGATCCGGTCAGGATCCGCATGCGCTGCAGCGTGTGCAGCGACTGGGTGACCAGGTGATCGAAGTTCATCAGGCTCTGGTGGTACGCCGTGCCGTCGGGATGGCGCTCCATCTCCTCAACGACACGCATCTGGCAGCGGTGTAGACCGGTCTGCGCCTCGTCGATCATGTCGCGCACCGAAGACCTGGCCGCGCGTCCGATCTGCTCGCGCGTGACGGCCACAGCCTCCTGCAGCAGCCGTCTCACGGCCTGGTGCGCGTGGTCGACGACGGTGCCGGCGAGCTGCTCCTGGCTGAGCCCGGGGACCGGCACACCGCGGTGCCCGCGCGCCACAACGTCCACCAGAGCGGGAATCGTCACCTCGGCGAAGTAACGAACCTCCGTCTCCAGCGCGGCAATTCGCGTGCCGTCGGATTCGTGCTGCTTCTCCAGCCCCGCGCAGCGCGAAGCCAGAAGACGCTTGGCGCGGGTCTGCGCGAAGAGACCGGCTGACGTGGCGGCGAAGCCGACACCCAATATGGCCGTAGTCACCTGCGGATCGAGCATGGGGATTCCTCACACGTCGGGGTCGGCTGTGGGCGGCGCGCGGCGGCGCAGAGACGCGGCTGGAGAACTGGCGTGCGGCCTGTGAGCTGACCGGGCCAAGACGACCAGGAGCCCGGACCGGCGACGCTCTTCGGTGTGCTCACGCGGCGATCACCGGCGCGGCCGCCGTCTTGCGGATCTCGGCCAGCAGGACGGCGCTGTTGGTGAGCCCGAGCATCGAGTACGCCTGAGGGAAGTTGCCCAACTGCCGATTCGCGACAGGGTCGTACTCCTCGGCGAGCAGGCCCACGTCGCTGCGCAGCGACAACAGTTGCTCGAACAGTGCCTCGGCCTCATCCGGTCGGCCGGTGAGGGCGAGCGCGTCGACCAGCCAGAACGAGCACAGAAGGAACGCGCCCTCGTCGCCCGAGAATCCGTCCATGCCCACATGCCGGCCGTCCGTGCGGTAGCGGTGGACCAGGACGCCGTCGGAGGCGAGTTCCCTGCGGACGGCGTCGACCGTGCCGACCACCCGCGGGTCGTCGGCCGGCAGGAACCCGGTGTGGGGCAGCAGCAGGAGCGAGGCGTCCAGTTCCTTGGAGCCGTACGACTGAGTGAACGTATTGCGCTGCGAGTCGAAGGCGCGCGCGCACACCTCGGCGTGGATCTCCTCACGCAGGCTCACTAGCTCGGCCAGGTCGGCGTCGAGTACTCCCTGGTCGGCGAGGCGGACCGCGCGGTCGATGGCCACCCAGCACATGATCTTGGAGTGCGTGAAGTGCCGTCGGCCGCCGCGGACCTCCCAGATCCCGTCGTCCGGCTTGCGCCAGTGCCGTCGGACGAAGTCGACGAGCTTCATGATCAAGCTCTCGGTGTTCTCGCACCGGGCTACGCCGTGCTCGTGCGCCAGAGCCAGCGTCTCGATGACCTCACCGGGCACGTCTAACTGCAGCTGGTCTACTGCGCCGTTGCCGACACGGACCGGGCTCGAGCCTTCGTATCCGGACAGCCAGTGCAGCTCCCGCTCGGGCATGTCGCGGCGCCCGTCAAGGCGGTACATGATCTGCAGGTTCTCCGGATCGCCGCCGAGCGTGCGCAGCAGCCACCGCCGCCACGCGATCGCCTCGTCGCGGCATCCGGTCCGCAGCAGCGCGGACAGCGTGACCGCGGCGTCCCGCAGCCACACGTAGCGGTAGTCGAAGTTGCGCTCCCCGCCGAGTTCTTCGGGCAGGGAGGTCGTCGGGGCAGCGACGATTCCCCCGGTGGGGGCGTACGTGAGCGCCTTCAGCGTGATCAGAGACCGGATCACCGGCTCGCGGTGCGGGCCGTCGTAGACCAGCTGCCCGGCCCAGGCTTCCCAGAATGCGCTTGTCTGCGTGAGCGCCGCCTCGGCATCGGGAACCTCGGGCGCGGAAACGTGGGACGGTTGCCAGCTCAGGGTGAAGGCCACCCACGCGCCCGCCGTGACGGTGAAGCGGTGGTGGACCGCACCATCCTTCTCCGTTCCCGGCACGGACGTGTCGAGCCAGAGCGCGTCGGGTCCGGACACCGCGGCCGTCCGCCCGTCCGTGTCGTAGATCCACGGCGTGCGCCGGCCGTAGCCGACACGTGGGCTCAGTGTCGACGTCATCTCCAGCGTGCCGGAGACACCCTCCACGATCCGGATTAGCTGCGGACCGTGCTCGTGACGCGGCGGCATCAGGTCGAGCACGCGGACCGTGCCGGTCGCGGTGTCCCACTCGGACTCGAGAATCAGCGTCTGCCCGCGGTAGCGGCGGCGGTTCGCGTGCGCGGCGGGCTCGCCCGCAGGAACGGTGGGGGCTATCCGCCAGAACCCGTGCTCGTCGGTGCCGAGTAGGCCGGCGAAGACGGCGGCCGAGTCGAAGCGCGGCAGGCACAGCCAGTCGACACTGCCGTCCCGGCAGACCAGGGCAGCGGTCTGCATGTCTCCGATGAGGGCGTAGTCCTCGATGCGCGGACGGCGCACCGACGGTGCGTGGGGGATCGGCGTCGCGGTGGTCATGAAGTGCGGTCTCCAGGCGAGGCGAGGATGGCGTAGGCGTGGGATTTGTCGAAGCGTTCGTGCAAGGGAGCGGGGCGACGCCAGGAGGCGGTGGTCACGGGCCCGTTGGGGGCGACGTTCATGAGGCGGCCCTCCGCTCCATGGCCTCAGCCGCGCAGGCGAGCTCCTCGCGGGTCTGTTCGCGGGTCCAAGCGGCGTCCACGGCTTCCCGCAGGCCGGCGCTGACAAGGTGGGCGACACGGGAGCCGGTCTCGTAGCTGGGGAAGAGGCCGACGCCAGCCACCATGCGGTGCCCATGGACGGTCACCTCGGCGACCGGGCCGACTGTGTGGATGAACAGGACCGGGTTCATCGGCAGGATGCGGACAGCCAGGCCGCGGCCGGGCTCCTCCCGGCTCACGAGGCCAGCCAGATGCCGAAGCTGCTCGGCGATCACCGCTGACTGGCGGCTTCCCCTGGTGAGCACGGTCTCGTCCAGGAGCACGGTCCGCCGCTGGTCGGCTACCCACGGGACGCGGTGAACCCACGACGGAAGTCCCAACACGGGCTCATCGGGGGTGGCACACACCTCCGGGGCAAGAACCGCCCGCGCGTATTCCTGGGTTCGCAGACCCGCCGGGGCCATCATGCAGAACTGGGTGACCTCGCTCGCCGTCCGCATCACGGCGATGTAGCGGGCCGTCGCCTCATCACGGACCACATCCGCCCAGCAGTCGTGCGGGGCACGCCGGACGTAGCCCCGTTCCTCGTGCACGCCGCGGGTGTAGGCCCGCGGCGGCAGGCTGCTCACCAGGAAGTCCGTGTGATCGCCCGCAGCGCCGTACAGCCGTAGGAGCGTGTGCAGCACGCCCGGCCGTATAGGGGACTGGGCCCGCTCCCACCGGCTGACGGCTGATGTGGACATCCTGACGGCGTGGGCCGCAGCCTCCAGCGTGATGCCCTTCGTCTCGCGCAGGTACCGCAGGTAGAGGCCCATCACGATCCGGGCAGGAGGCTGCGGAGCCTCGGCCGGTGGCGACGGAGCAGCGTGAAGCATGGCGGAGTGGTCCTTGCGTGGAGTGTTCGGGCAGGTCAGGAGGGGGCATGTGGCGGGGACGGCGGGCGGTCTCCGGGCGTGGGCGGGGTTCGCCGAGCGGTTCGCCTGAGGTCGAAGTGCGCCAGGGCGCCCATGGCCGTCACGATCAGCGCGCCAATCCGGTGGGAGCCATCACTGCCTCGGGACGGATGCGGCACAGATGACGGTGGCCATCGCGAGGGTGAAGGTGAGGATGCGCAGCTGACCACGGCTGGGACGCCAGGCCGACGAACGCTTGCTCCTCGACACAGGCTTAGGCACGGCACACCTGCCGGTGACGCGGGTAGGGCGCGCTGAGGGCTGAACTCAGGCCGGCGCGGGTCCGGCTGAGTGCATCGTGCAGCGCCTCGGCTGCGGTGGCTTCGATCAGGGGTGTGCCGGGGCGGGTAACCCATAGGCCCGAACAGCCGCGGTAGCCGCTGGCGTCACAGCCCCAGGACCTGGGTGCGGGGACGCAGTCGGAGTGCGCGGCCCTCCACCGGTGGACGGAGCCGGGTTCCACCGGCACCAGGAGCCTGTGGTGGAGCAGGCAGTACTTCACCGGCCCGACATCCGAGCCGTCAGCGACCAGGGCGTCGATCGCGCGCAGCCCGAGCGCTAGGCCCACGCGCACCACGCCAGCATCCGACGGAACGACGGCAGGCGGGCGCTCGCTGAGAGCGATGTTCCACGGAAAGTCACTACCTAAGGTCATGAGGGTGGCTCCAGTGAGTGAGGGGTGTTCTGGTGCCGCGCCGTAGGGGGCCGGTGCGGCACCAGAACGGGACGGGGCGCCGCGAGCGTCAGGGGGTGGGCGCGGCGCCGGCCTGGACGACGGCCCGGGGAGGAGTGGGCTGTCTTCCGGGCGGCGACTTGGGCGGGGGAAGACCCAAGTCGTGCCCCCCGTGTCCGGCGGGGGGCAGTATGGAAGCCGGGCGCCTGGGATGCTCACGCAGGCCCTGGAATCGGCGGTGTGCGTCCGGGGCGAGGTTGTCCGGCATCGGATCGCCCCAACGCACGAGCCGGCCGGAGGCGACAGGCCGCTCGAATCCGGGACGTCCCCGCAGAACGTGCGCGAGCACTTGGGCGAAGCCCGGGTCGAGCATGTCCATGTGACCACTGCGGCGGTCCGCGCCGACCGGGACTGCCAGTAGCGGGAGGCGGTGCAGCGCCACGGCTACCGCATCACGCAGAAGATGGGGGCTGATGAGTCTGGCCTCCCAGAACTCGTAGTCGCAGGCAGCCGTCGCGGGGAGAATCCGTACGTCCAGATGCTGGACGGGGGACGGGGGCGACGGGGTCATGTCGTCACCGCCCCACCTGGTTGAGGCCGTCGCGGGCCGACAGCGCCGCCTGTTGGCAGGAGGTATCCCGTGTCCTCGAAAAGGATCACGCCGTTGCACAGCACGCTCCAGCCGGCCTCGGGGTGCCCGACCAAGACGCTTGCCGCCAGGTGATCGGCTGCGCTCGCTGGCGGGCACGGGGTCGAGTGCTCACATAACGCCCCTTCTGCTCGAAGGGTCCAGAGCACCGTGCGCACGGCCGTCGCGAACTTCGCCAGGGGCATCAGGGCCCGGGCGCAGCTGTCCGGCACTTCGGCCTCACGCTGTCGGGCCATCTTCATCACCTCGGCGACAGCACGGGATCGGTCGGGCGCCATCGCCCCCAGCTGCATGAGGTGACCCCGTAGCCGCAGCATCAAGTCGTGGATGTCTTGGTCGGTCTCGGGAGTCGGTGCGCCGTCCGACAACACCATCGACAACGTCTCCTCCGCAGCGGCGATCACCGACCGGGGGGTGACGGAGGGGGAGGAGGCCGGGCGACGGCCGAGGTGGAGGAGACTCACGACGCGGCCTCCTTGGAAGCCAGGTCCAGCTCGAACCAGACTGTCTTGCCAGGCCCCGGTGCGGAGCTGTCGGTTCCCCATCGGGTGACCAGGGAATCGACCAGGTGCAGCCCGCGGCCGCCCTCCTCATCCGCGGACGGCGGCCGCGGATGAGGTTGCTCGATCGAGGGGTCCTCCACCTCCACCCGCAGACATCCGTGCCCATGCGTGGCCCGTACGGCGAATCGGAGCGCCGGCTTGTTTCCGCACCCGTGGACCATGGCGTTCACCATCAGTTCCTGGGCGACGAGCATGACTGTGTCAGCGCATTCGGACAGTCCGGAGCGCTCGAGCAGCGTGCCGAGCTGATGACGCGCTCCGGCGACGGCCTCCGCCTGGGCTGGGATCTCTGTGGCCATCTGGAAGTCACGGGTCCGGCAGGTCGGGGTGCTGTCGCTTTCGGACGGAGGGGCGATCGCTTTCCGGCCGCCGCGCACCACCGAAATGGTGCGCGCCCCACGAAGGCCGCCCATCGGGTACTGCACGTTCATCAGCTGCCTTTCCCGGCCCCGGCTGGGGCCAATTCCGGTCACCGTCCGAGATCGTGGGCATGACGTGGCCGATTCCGGTACGCCGCCTGCGGGTTGGAGGAATATCGTCTTCACGAGACAACCGCGTGCCGGGGCCGATGGGAATGCAGGCAGGCTCGGCAAAGCGATGCACGTGATGCAAGATCGTTTCGGGGACGGGGGCGCACACCCATGGGGCGCACACGCAACACCCGGCTGGAAGCCGTCATCCAGGAATGGGGCGTGTCGCAGCGGCAACTGGCTGCTCGCTTCCGGGCTGTTGCCGCGGAGAACGGTGCAACTGAACTTCTGCGCTACGACCAGTCCCGCATCGCTCGCTGGATCGGCGGCGCCATCCCGGAGGGCCGAGCAGCGCATATCTTGGCCGAGACGCTCTCCCGCGGCCTCGGTCGCACCATCACGCTGACCGACATTGGGCTGGCACCGGACGACGCCGCCGACCCGCAGGCGCCGGCGTGGAGCGTCGACACCCTCGCGACGCTGGCGACCCTCGGGAGCACGGACATGGACATAGCTCGGCGCCAGGTGCTGGCACAGTCGGCCTACTCGGTCGCCGGCCTGGCCCTGCCCTCCGAGACCTGGTGGCAGGAGGCCGCCGATCGCGCCCGCACTCGCAAGCCGCTGTCGCAGCACACGGTCACGGCCGAGGACGTCGCAAGCGTGCGCGAGATGACGGCCTTCTTGTCTCAGCGGGACCAGCAGCGCGGCGGCCGCGGTGTGGGACGCGCCGCCCTGGTCGCTTACCTGCGCACCGACGTTGCCGAACTCCTGGCCGCACGATTCCCGTCCGACAATCTGCGCTTGGACATGACGTCGGCCGCTGCCGAACTGGCCTACCTCGCGGGCTGGACGAGTTTCGACGCCGGGGAGCACCCCATCGCGCTGCGGTGGCTGACCCTCGCAACGCAGTTGGCCGAGGAGGCTGGCGACGCGCCGCTCGCCGGGCACGTACTGCGGGCCATGGCCCACCAGGCTGTGGACCTGCACCAGCCGGCGGAAGCCGTACGCCTGGCCGAGGGATCCCTCTCCGGCCGCCGTTACACCGAAGCCTGCTGGCGGGAGAAGGCCCTGCTGGGTGTCGTCCACGCTCGAGGGCTTGCCGCCGCCGGCGACAAGAAGCGGGCCGCGGTGGCGCTCAACCGCGCGGAGTCCGACCTGGGCCGCGCCAGCGACACCGGCGACGAGCCCGCCCGGGTGTGGTTTTTCGGAGAGGCAAGTCTCGCCCATGAAACCGCAGCCGCGCTGCGGGATCTGGGCGACCTGAAGGGCGCCGAACGCGAGTTCAAGCGCAGTGTTCGCACCCGTCGGAGGCAGTTCAAGAGGACTCACTCCGTGACCTTGGGATACCTGGGTGAGGTTCAGGTCCGGCAGGGGCAACTCGATGCGGCCTGCGCGACGTGGCGCCAAGCGCTCGACACGATGACCGGCGTCCAGTCCGGGCGGGCACGGGAGACCGTGGTGCAGATGCGCCGAGCACTGAGTCCCGTCCTCCGCCGAGGCGGTGGGCCAGCCGCAGACCTCGACGCGCGAGCCCGAGCGGTCCTCGCGGACAAGTAACCCGTACGGTAAGGAAACCCGGCGCAGAGAGCCCATCTCTCGGCGCCGCGGGAGAAGACCCACGAGAGGTGAAGCGTGTTCGACCAGCACATCCAGCTGCCGGTGATCGCCACGGTCGTAGGAGGCCAGACCGGCCGTCTTGACGACTACAAAGGCGGAGTCGAGTCGATCATCCGTCTCGTGCCGAGCATCCCGGAGAGTGCCCTCCAGGGCATCGATGAGTTCAGCCACCTGGAGGTCGTCTGGCACTTCAGCCTGGGGTCGGACAACGACATTGAGCTTGAGCCGCGGAGCCCCCGCGGGAATCCGGACTGGCCGGCCACCGGAGGCCTCGTCCACCGCAATCACAGGAGGCCGGCCCGAATCGGCACCTCCTACCCGCGACTGCTGCGAGTCGACGGACGGGATCTGCACGTTGCGGACCTGGACGCGGACGCTGGGACTCCCGTCATCGACCTGGCGCCGGTCTTCCAGGAAATGCTGCCCCGCGGACCCGTGCACCAGCCGGAATGGCCCACTGACATGCTTCGGAACTACTGGAAGCGAGCAGACGAGCGCCCCTGAGCCGTCCTGCTTCCCAGTCACTTGCCCGAATGGAGCCGCGCGCAGCATGTGCGTGAGTGCCGTCGCCATCACGGCCTCCTGGATGATGGCAGCACGGACCTGACCGCTGTCATGGCACGGCTCAGAGGCGATCGTTCCAAAGGGAGATGAAGGGCAAGAGCCTCGGCAAGGCAGCGGGCGAGGGGAGCAGGGCTCGTCAGCAGCGGCGTCCCGCCGATCACCTGCTCGTCATCGGGTGGGACAAGCCACCGTGCTACTCCGGCTCCCGATCGTGGGGCCGGGGCGGGTACAAGAATGGCGTGGCGCTTGCCGAGGCAGGCCGGCCGGGGAAGTCTGCCCGGCCACTGGGAGGCCGCCATCAAACTGCTCCAGCTCTCGTTCGTGCCGCACGGCACGAGCACGGCGGCAGAGCGAAGGCTGGTGAACGCCACAGCGGGCCCGAGAGGCTGTTCGTACTCGGCAAGGAGCCGATAGGCCGCCTCGATCAGATGCCGGTCCGCCAGCACGATGTCGAAGGTGACGCCGCACTCAAGTCGTCGCGGGAGGTGCGGATTCGTCCGCCACAGGCCCGTCGATGTAGCCGGGCACGGCGTAGCCGCGGAGAACCACACGGACAGTGCCGCGCTCTCGGCGTCAGCCATCTCGCCGGTCTCCATGAGCCCTCCAGCATCACGACCAAACGCAGGGTGTCTGCAACGTGACCTAGTGCAGCGAAGGGCTGGAGCGGTGAACAGGTCTTTTACCCGGAACTCTGGCGGCCTCTTACATGCCCTTTGGCCGCCCTTTCGCCAGCCCTTTCCCTCTGACCAGGGCATTCAGTTGACGAACCCTCACGCAAGGCGGTCGAAGTCGCTACCGTGAGGCCATCCAGACGGTGAGGAGGTGGCCATGCGTGAACTCAAGCGGTTACGCACCCGTGCGAACCGCACGCAGGAAGAGGTCGTCCAGGAACTCTCCGCTCTTGCCCGACGCCTTCATGCAGAGGGACGCTTGAGCAAGGCGCCCACCTTCACGCTCCGCCAGTACTCCAAGTGGGAGAACGCCGAACCTCCGCCCTGGCCGCACCCCGACAGTCGGGCGGTGCTGGCCGCCTACTGGAAGTGCCCCGTCGAGGAACTGGGGTTCCGCCCTCCAACGGATGGGGACCGCGGTGGCCCTCTGGTTCTCACACCGGTGCCCATGATCAGCCAGGCGTCACCTGGCCCCCTCCTGGTCGCGGCCGGCTCCAGTCCTCTCACCGATGAGGCGCCGCCCCCATGGCTGGCCGAGACGACCACGAGCGCCAACCGCGCCGGCGAGTGGCGCATCTCGCCGGAGGAAGTCGAACTGCTGTCTGGCGCCGCCGACGACAACTATGCGATCGACCAGCAGTTCGGCGCGAATCGACTATGGCGACCGACCCGGGCCCATCTGCTCTGGACCCATCACATGATCGACCGCGGTATCTACGACGACGCTCTGGGACAGCGGCTGCACGCACTCGCAGGGAAGCTCACAACGTCGCTCGGATGGTTCTGCTACGACGCAGGGCTGCAGACCCAGGCCCGCCAGTACTTCTCCGAGGCCCTCAACGCGGCCAACTACACCAGCGACGACGTGTTGGCCAGCCGCACCCTCAGCAACATGGCCAGACAAGCCGTCGACCTGAACAAGGGACGCGAAGCCGTGCGCTTCGCCAAGCTCGGACAGCGGCACGCCGAACTCTGGAACGCACCCAGCCGCGTCACCGCACTTCTGGCTATCCGGGAGGCTCAGGGACACGCACGCGTCGGGGACGTCTTCAACTGCGAGGCGGCCATCAAGCGCGCCTGGCAGGAATGGGAGCACGGAGACCACGAACTGGACCCGGACTGGGCGCACTTCCTCAACCTCGCCGAGCTGACGTGTCTGGAGGGCATGTGCCGGCTCGACCTCGGCCAGGTGGCCCGAGCCCAAGACCTTCTCGCACGGTCTGAGGCGCTTCAGGATGTCGCCCACTCCAGGAACCGCGGAATGTGCCTCGGCCGGCTTTCGGTTGCGGCCGTGCAGAACGGCGACGTTGACCACGGTCTGGCCGCCGCGACACAGGCACTCCGACTCGTGGAGAGCGGGATGTCTTCTACGCGAACGACCGCGCAGTTGACGATCGTTCATGACGGCTTGATTCCCCATCGACGCGCCCGCGGGGTGGGGGACCTACTCGAACAGATCCGTACTCACGTCGCGTGAGCAAGCAAAGGAGAGTGCAGACGGTGGACCCGGAGTTCCAGCGGCACGATGCGCAGTCAGCGAAGGCGATACTCACCGAGCTGGTCGACGTCTACGCCACGGTGTACGACACGCCCCCCTACATCGGTGACCCCTTCTTCTCCGTCGACTCCTTTCGGAGCCGTCTCGAGGCTGCCTTCGACACTGAAGGCTTCGAGACGGTGACAGCCCGGCTGGACGGTCGGATCGTCGGATACGTCCACGGTGCCACCCTGCCCCATGACAAGCCCTGGTGGACGTCCCTCGGCACCCGGCGGCCGGCCCGGCTGCAGGAGCTCGCCGACTCTGGCGGCATCTTCTGGCTGCGGGAGCTGATGGTGCTGCCCGCGCAGCAGAATCGCGGTCTCGGTCGCCAGATCCACGACACGGTCATTTCCGGCCGGGAGGAGAACGTCACAGCCCTGACGTGCATCGAGGACAATGAGCCCGCACGCAGTGCCTATCTCCGGTGGGGGTACACGATCCTGGGCCAGATCAAGCACGCCCCAGAATCACCCGTCTACGACGCGATGTACCTGACCTCCCACTAAGACCGGAAAGCACATGACGCAAACCATAACCACCTCGGCCCCGGAAGCCACTGGGCGCCGGGACCGACTCTCGCAACGCCCCGACGTGCTGTTCTGCTACGGCACGCTCCGTTTCGACGCCGTCCTCCGGGCCCTGCTGGGCCGAGTCCCGCAGCAGTCTCCGGCATCCGCGCCGGGCTACCGCGCTGCCGCGCTCGAAGGCCGCGTCTACCCAGGCCTCGTCGCTGGAACGTCCGCCGACGTTGCCTCCGGGGTGGTCCTGACCGACCTGAGCAACCAGGAGTGGCGCATCCTCGACGCGTTCGAGGACGCTCGATACGAGCTGCGAGAGTTGCCGCTGTCCAACGGGCGGTGGGGTTGGGCGTACATATGGCCTGGAGGCGATGTACGAGTGGATGACTGGGATGCCGCGGAATTCGAAGCCCGGCATCTCGCCGCCTACGCAGCCCGCTGCGCGCGGCTTGCCCCTGGGCTGGCCGCAGGGCGGCCGAAGGGCGAGTAGACGGCGGCCTCACCCAGGTGTTCGACCGCTTTGCATCTCACTGAAGGGAACCTCAACCCCGGTGAGAGAAATTGCGGCCTGCCCTCTCTGCCGACATCGCAGGGAAGACAGGCCGCTTTCGTTTCAACTGCCTCGTTGCAGTGGAGCGTCCTACACTGAAAGGGATGCTTCGGCCGTGCCGCGGAACGATCGTGAGAAGTATCCCATTGCTCCCGCCATATTCGATCTCGCGCTCTCGGCGAGAGGCGTCCTCCACCTTCCAGAGATTCCCGGAGGGGTAATGTCGGGGATAAGCCAGCTGGCGAGCTCGGGGATTTCTTCTGCCTTGCGTTCTAAGGCGTACGAAGTGTGCCCTCCGGGGGTCGAGACCTTTCGGATGAGCTGGAAGTTCTGCTGCTGGTAGTACTCGGCGAGAGCGGGGGAGCTGCAGTCGCGACGTACGCGGCTGATGCCCTCGCGTGCCGCGCGGTCGACGGCCCAGTCGGCGATGAGCGTGCCGAGCTTGCGGTGGCGTTCGGCGGGATCGGTGACAGTGCCGTTGAGGTAGTAGGCGGTGTCGGCGGCTTCGGCCGCGGTCCAGGTCCAGGGCGCGGATGTCCGGAGGATCGTGGTACAGCCCAGGATCCGGTCGCCGTATTCCGTCAGGACCCACATCTCGATTGGGTGGCGCGTGCAGTTGTCGGCCAGCTCGTGGACGTGCTTTCCCCAGTTGCGCCAGCCGGGGAGCTGGTTGACCTTCATCCAGTCGGAGCGATTCTGGATCATCGTGGCGAGGCCGGGTCGGTCGTCCGGAATGGCCGGGCGCATCGTGAGCATGCGGTCCGCTCCTGTGTGCTCGTCCGTGAGCGGGTCGGCAGTCTGTGTCCCGTCCGCACCTTAGACGTCTACTGCCTGGTAGGTACACGTTCTATGTGCTCTGGGTCCGGATCGTTGTGTGAGCCGGCGTGGGGTAGTCGGCGGGCAGATAGGCGGCGAGGGCGGCCCGGCCTTGTCCGTGGGCGTTGGCCAGGGCCTGCTCGAGGAGGGATGCCGGGGCGCCGGGTGACGAGGAAGTGAGGTTCAAGGTGCCTGTCCTGGGGCTCGATCGCCCGGTCGGCGGCTCTCGGGGCCGGGCCAGCGGAGCGGGCGTGGCGCCAGGCCAGCGGCGGGGTGGGTGCCGGGTTCCGGGTGCGGGCACGCCGACGGCGGCCCGGGGTCACAGTGGGCCGGGCCGCCGTCGCGTCGTCCTGAGCCTGTTCGAGATGACGGCTCAGGCGTGGGTGGGGCCGGGAGAGCTCGGGTCAGGTCGTCTCTGTCGGCCGGGGTGGAGGTCAGTAGGGTCGGCCCGGGGCGCGGTACTGGCCTTCCGACCAGCCCGTTTCCCCGGACCGCCCTCCGAACCGGACGTGCCTGTTGGCCAGGCATCCGGCTCTCCACGAGTTCCAGGGGCTATCCGGCGACGGCCGGCTGCGCGCTGGTGCTCCATGGCGACGGGATCCGGGCTCCCCGGAAGCGGTATCGAGTGATCGTTACCGTGGCCGGGTTGAACAGCCGGACGCCGTCCTGCTCCGGCAACCAGGCACCAACCTGGTTGCCCTGGTAGCGGCGTTTGAGCTTCTTCCAGGGCACGCGTCGGTGCTTTCGACGTAACCATCCCCAGACCCTGTGCCACGTGTAGTAGCCCAGGTAGTTCAGGCTCGTCTTGGCTGACGAGTGCCGGAAGTAGTTCGCCCATCCCCGCAGCAGCCAATTCAGCTGCTGAAGCAGTTCATCGAGCGGTTGACTGATGCTCTGCCTACAGATCGCTTTCACCTTCCGGCAGACCGTCTGCATGGACGGCTTGCTGGGGTAGGTGTAGACGTACTGTTTGTGCGACTTCTTGCTCACGCGCCGCTGGATGCGGAACCCCAGGAAGTCGAACCCCTCGTCGATATGGGCGATGGTCGTCTTCTCCTGCGACAGGCGCAGGCCGACCTGCTTCAGCACCTCCGAGACCTCGCTCTTCAGCTCCTCGGCGTGATGCCGCGAGCCGTGGATCAAGATCACGAAGTCGTCCGCGTAGCGGACCAACCGGCAGGTCGCCCCGCCGAGTCGTCGGTGCCGCATCCGTTCCGATCCTGTGCGGCCGGTCCTCTGCCAGAGCCGGGCGAAGTGCTCGTCCAGCACCGACAGGGCGACGTTGGCCAGGAGCGGCGACAGAATCCCCCCTTGGGGTGTACCGGCGAAGGTGTCCCTGTTGACCAGATCCCTCGAAAGGATGCCTGACTTGAGGAACGCCTTGACCAGGCGCAGCACGCGCTTGTCCCCGATTCGTTCGCGCACAAGGCCCATTAGGGCCGCGTGGTCGATTTCGTCGAAGCACGCCTTGATATCACCCTCCAGGACCCAGTCATAACCCCGGGACGTGTAGTAGTGAATTTCGGCGATCGCGTCGTGTGCTCTTCGGTTGGGACGAAAGCCGTACGAGTACGGCTCGAAATCCGCTTCGAAGATCGGCTCCAATACGATCTTAAGAGCCGCCTGCACCACCCGGTCCGCGACAGTAGGAATGCCCAGCCTGCGCTTCTTGCCGTCGCGCTTTGGGATGAGCACCTCCCGTACGGGAGCCGGGCGGAATTCGCCGGACTTCAGGGAGGCCCTCAGCTCGTCGAGGAAGGATTCGACGCCCTGGCTGCCCTCAATTGCAGTGACAGTCCTGCCGTCGATCCCCGCCGAGCGGGCCCCCTTGTTTTCCCTGACGCGACCCCACGCAGCCAGCAGCGTTGCGGGGTCGCAAACGAGATTGAACAGATCATCAAATCGGCGCGACCGGTCGTCGGTCGCCCACTGGTGCAGCTTGCGTTGGATCCTCAGTACCCGTCCCCAGACCGCATCCGGGTCCGGTGACGGTGCAGCGGTGTTCACCCCTGGCCTCCTGCCCTTCCAGTCCGCGAGCTGCGAACTCGCTGCCCCCCTTCGCCATGTGGACGGCTTTCCCGTCCTCGGACTACTACGAGGGCTCCGCCCCGCTCAAGGGCCGTCAGCCGACAGTGGGCCTGCCCGCGGCCACGTTGGAAGCGTGGCCGGTAGGGCGACCCCAGAGCGGTTCCCGTGTTCACCGTGATTCGATCGGCGGGGGCGGCATCCAGCTTTCTCCCGACAGCATCGCCATGGCTACGCCGCAGACATTCACCATGGCCTCCGTATCCAGACCGGACGAACGAATACGGAGTCGTCGGCACACTCGACAACAACCGACGCGCACTGCATACCGGCCCATATCCACCAGGTTTTGAGCCGGGCCATGTCTTACGGGAGGTCATCCACTGGTTCACTTTCGTTATACCTATCCGCCTTGCTAGCCGGACCCGAGCTGTCTGGTAGTTCCAACTCGTCCCGTCGTTGTCAGGGCTGCTCCTGCCCTTCCCGGCACTTCCCGGGTCGGACTGCCCTCAGCTTCAAATCACCCTGCTGCGACAGGGTGATCGAGAAGGTCTTGCACCTCCTTCGAAATCACGGTGCTTCACGGCGCACGTCCAGCTGCATGGGCACGTTGATGTACTGGGCGGCGACCCAGCCCTTCTTGCCCTTGTGGGCGCCGGACTTCACGGTGACGTAGCCCCAGGCGCCGGGCTTGCCGTTGTCGCCCTTGTTGCACTGCCAGTAGACGTCGGTGCCCTTGGAGAGCTGGCCGGTGGCGGTGTAGCCGGTGCCGGGGCCGGTGCGGAACTTCACCGTCGTGTACACGTCGGTGTTGAGCTTGATCTGGTGGGTGCAGGCTCCGCTGCCGACGGTCGCGGCGCTGGCGGTGGAGGCGGTGGCGACGGCTCCGCCGAGGAGCAGGGCGCCGGTGGTTGCCACGGTCGCGACGCGGCGGGTGAGGGTGTGCATGTGCGGCTCTTCCTGGTGTCGTCGGCCGGAATTCCCTCGCCCGTCTGACTTCCTCATCGCGGTGCTGATAGGCAGTGAGAGGGGCGAAGAAGATTGGGAACGTGACAGGTTCGTCTTCGTTCCGGACTCGATCTTCTTTCTGTGCCGAGGAGTTGACCAGGCTCGGTTTATTCCGTGAATCCGCGTTCCGGAACGGCGGGGTCAGGTATGAGCCGTTCCGGAATGCGATGTGCAGGAAGAGGAATTACAGGAAGCGGTATTTCCGGGAATGTGCAGCGCGGTCAGGCCGCGGTGACCGAAACGGCGAGGGCCCCGATGACCATGTAGGGGCCGAAAGAGACGTGTGTGCGGCGGGCACGGCCGACTGCCATCCGCGCCACCTCCAGGACCGCGCCGACGACGAAGCCCGCGGCTGCTCCCCAGAACAGGGCTGTCCAGCTGCTCCAGCCCAGGAGCGCCCCGATGGCCGGTGCGAGCTTGACGTCTCCGATCCCCATGGCGCCGGTGAACGCGATGAGGAGGAAGACGGCGGTGAGCACGGCAGCAGCGGCGGCCGCGCGGCCCAGACTCCCGGGCTCGCCCGCCACCTGGGCCGCGGTGAGCAGGAGGAACGTCCCGCACAAGGCGGGGAGGGTGAGCACGTCGGGGAGCCGTTGCACGGCGACGTCGATCAGGGCGAGTGCGACACCGCATGCGGCGATCCAGTATTGGGCGGCGGCGAACCAGTCGCTCGCCCCACCCGCCGCGATCACGGCGAACGCCACGGCGGCTGCTGCCTCCGGCGTGAAGGCGTGCGGTCCGATCGCCTGTGCGCACGCCGGGCAGCGCCCGGAGGCGGGCAGTACCGGGAGCCGGCGTCCGAGGACGGCGCTGCCGCAGTGCGGGCAGTCACTGCGTGCGGACGCGGCCGCCGGGACGGAGCGGGCGAAGACCACCTGGCGTGCCGCAGCGCCGGCCAGCGCTCCGACGGCGGCGATCAGGGCAACGCTGAGGACGGACAAAGGAGACTCCTACGTGCAGCCCGGCCTCCCCGTGACGGGCCGGTCGGACTCGACCTTACGGCCCGCCACGACGACTCCCACCGGCCCGCCTCCACGGGTCCCCTGCTGCCCTGAGCGCCGGGCCCGGCGGGAACTGATGGCACGTACCGTCGTACGGCCGCAAGCTCATGCTCCCCGTGAGCCGGCGTCGAGCGTTTCCGCCAGGCTGAGCGCGGCCAGGACCTGCACCTGGCCCTCTGCCGGCTTGAGAGTGCCGGCCGCGGTCGCCTCGGCGACCCGGGCCGCGTGTTCCAGCGCCATCGCCACGCCGGTCGGTTCCTTGTGCGCGGTCAGCCACTCGAAGCCCGCGCGGAGCGCGGCCGCGAGGTCGCCGTCGTGGTCCTCGGGACCATTCGTGGTTAACGCCCGGAGCCACAGGTCGGCGTGGGACTGCACGATCGTGTCGAAAGGCCGGTAGTCCGTGACGGTGCCACACCTGCCTCCCGCTCCGTCGGCGCCGCGCCGCCCGGTCCAGTTGCTTGCCAGCCACCGGTGGCGATGGCAGACCTCAAGCCGGTAGTCCACCGGCCGGTCCCGTGCCCGGGTGCGGCGTTCGACGACGACGGTCGACGGCGCGGTGCATGTGGTGATCTGGCGCAGGACCGGCACAGCGGAACTCCTCCTGGTCGCGAGTGGAGTTCTGATCATGACCAGGGGAGGGGCGCGCCGTAGTCCATGATTGGGCGCTACGGCTGTGACCCGGCTCTCACTCTCCGGCCGGACGGTGCAGCACGAGAGGGATTTGGCGAGCGGCAGTCACTCCCGGATGTCACTGGGGGCCATGTCGTCGCGCAGTCGCAGGTAGCGCACCGGGTGGCGGTGTCGGCCCAGGTCAAGCGCTGTGTCGGTGTCGACTTCGGCGATGTGCTCGGGCACGACGGGCTGGAAGACCAGCAGCTCCTTCGTTCCCCAGCCCGCCGAGAACTCCCGGCCCCACCAGGGGTGCTCGGCTCCCGCCGGGCGCAGGACCGCACCCAGCTCGATCGCCGCCGTGCGGGACAACGGTGTGGAGCGGGCGATCAGCCGGAGACGGCCGGTCGTGTCGAGCCGGCCGAGCAAGAGGCTGCGGGGGGCGTGCGCGGTGCCAGTGACCGCACCGATGATCCCTTCCGTCGTCATGCGCGTTCTCAGCTTCAGCCACCCGCGCTCCCCGGGCCGGTACCGGGAGCCGGAATCCTTGATCATGAGGCCCTCGACGCCGGCTGCTCCCCAGGCCGGATCCAGCCATGTGCGGGCCTTTGCGGCGTCGGCGGTCTGTGGGCACAGCGCCCAGGGCGCTGCGAGCTCCAGGGACGCGAAATGGCTCTCCAGTGCCCTCCTGCGCTGATGCAGGGGCTGGTCCATGAGGACGGCGCCGGAGACCTCGAGCAGATCGAAGGTGATCAGGTGGGCGGGCTGATCGCGGGCGGCGCGCTCTGCCCGGGTCCCGCGGAGCCGGGCTCGGTGCTGAAGGGCCGTGAAGTCCAGCCTGCCGTCGCGCCAGACCACCAGCTCGGCGTCGACGACTGCCTCGACCCCGAGCGCGGCCGCGGCACGGGCGATCTCCGGGAAGGCCGGGCGAAGGTCGGCGCCTCGCCTGGACTGGAGGTACAGCTCGGGACCGGTGAACACAAGGACACGGAACCCGTCGGCCTTCTGCTCGAAGAGCATGGGCCTGGGCCCGGACGGCGGCAGAGTCGTCACGGAGCGTGCCAGCATCGGCTCGACCGGCGGTGAAAGGTGCACCCGTCCAGTCCTACGCTCTTCGCACCCCGCTCGCCCGCGCGCAGTCTGTCTCCGATGACCGTCTGGGGCAGGGGTAGGGGGCGGGCGAGACCCGGGGAGCACGCTGCCGCAGGCCCGAGAGCCCTATCGCGGCGACCGCACCGCCGTGGCCTCGGCACCGCCTTCACCCGAGCCGACCTCCTGTCGCGGCAGCCGGATGGCTGGTCCTCGGTGTCCGAAACTCGCATGTTCGAATTAATGTTCGATAGAGTCGAAGCGGAGGTAGTCGGTTAGTGCCGGTTTGGGGGTATTCGGGCGGAGGGTGGCATGCGCGGAGGGCTTCCTCATCTGCATGTGGCGAGCGGGTTTTCGGCCCGCTACGGCGCCTCACATCCAAGCGATCTCGCCGCCCGGGCCGCCGAGCGCGGCATCGGGACGCTGGCGTTGACCGACCGGGACATGGTCACCGGGACCGTCCGTTTCGCGAAGGCCGCCGCGGCCGAGGGGATCCGCCCGCTGTTCGGTGTGGATCTCGGGGTCGCCGCCTGCACTCCCGCCGCTCCGGCCGCCCGCCGCCGCACTCCGGTGCGGGGCGGTGCGCACGTGGCCGAAGCGCCGTTCCGGGCGACCTTCCTGGCCCAGGACCCCGACGGGTGGGCGCGGCTGTGCCGGCTGGTGTCCGCCACTCACGCTGCCGCGTTTGCCGCCGGTGCTCCGCCGGCGGCGTCGTGGGAGCAACTGCGCCAGTACGCGGGCAGCGGCCTGGTGGTGATGCTCGGCCCTGCCTCCGAACCGCTGCGCGCCCTCTCTGCAGGCCGTGCGGACATCGCCGAACAGCTCCTGGAGCCGTGGCGGCAGGCCGCGGGCGAAGGCCTGCGGCTGGAGGTCGTGTGCTGGGGCCTGCCCGGGACCGGACCCGGCTCCGTACGCCTTGCCGCGCACACCCTCATGCTTGCCGACCGCCTCGCCATCCCGGCCGTCCTGACCAACGCCGTCCGCTACGCCGACCCGGGCCAGCACCGGATCGCGGACGTGCTGGACGCCGCGCGGCTGCTACGCCCGGTGGACCGGCGACGGCTGGACTGCGGCGAGCGCTGGCTCAAGCCCGCCAGCGACATGACGGCGATCGCACAGCGGGTCGCGGCGGCCACCGGTGCCGACGGCCGGCGGGCCGAGCGCCTCCTCGCCGACACGCTCACCGTCGCCGACGCCTGCACCCTGGACGCCGTACGGGACCTCGGGCTGGGCACCCCGCATTTTCCCGAGCCCGAAGTGGTGGGTGCGGAGCCGGTGCCGGGCGGCGCGATGCGACTGCTGCGGCAGCGGTGCGAGGCCGGGATGGTCGCCCGCGGCCTCGACCTCGACCGGCGCGCAATGGACCAACTGCACTACGAGCTCGGCATCATCGGACGGCTCGGCTACGAGGCCTACTTCCTCGCCGTCGCTCAGGTCGTCGCCGACGTCCGCGCGATGGGCATCCGGGTCGCCGCGCGCGGCTCCGGTGCCGGCTCGATGGTCAACCACGCGCTTTTTGTGGCGACCGCAAACCCTTTGTCGCACTCTCTCCTTTTTGAGCGTTTCCTGAGTGAGCGGCGAGCCTCGCTCCCGGACATCGACATCGACGTCGAATCCGCGCGCCGACTGGAGGTCTACGACCGGATCATCGCCCGCTTCGGCACAGAACGCGTCGCAGTCACCGGCATGCCCGAGACCTACCGCGCCCGCCACGCCTTGCGCGATACCGGCCTCGCACTCGGCCTGCCGCCGACCACCGTCGACCGAATCGCGAAGTCCTTCCCCCACATCCGCGCCGCCGACATCCGCGGAGCACTCGCAGAACTCCCGGAACTGCGCGGCCTGGCCGCGGAAGCCGAGAACTTCGGCCCGCTGTGGGAGCTCGCCGAGGGCCTGGACAAGCTGCCGCGCGGGATCGCCATGCACCCCTGTGGCGTGATCCTCTCCAACTCCACCCTGCTGAACCGCCTGCCCGTGCAGCCCACGCCCGGTGGCGAGTACCCGATGGTCCAGGCCGACAAGGAAGACGTCGAGGACCTCGGCCTGCTCAAGCTCGACGTCCTGGGTGTGCGGATGCAGTCCGCGATGGCCCACGCGGTGAAGGAGATCCGCCGCACGACCGGCCGGCAGATCGACCTCGACAACCCCGACCACGTCCCCCTCGACGACCGGTTCGCCTTCGCGCTCATCCAAGCCAGCGACACCGTCGGCATGTTCCAGCTCGAGTCGCCCGGCCAGCAGGACCTGGTCGGCCGCCTGCAGCCCCGCGGCCCCCAGGACGTCATCGCCGACATCTCCCTCTTCCGCCCGGGACCAGTCGCCGGCGGCATGCCCGCCCTCTACATCGCCGCCCGCCACGGCGCAGCACCCACCTACCCCCACCCCGACCTCGAACCGGTCCTCGCCGACACCTACGGAGTGACGATCTGGCATGAACAGATCATCGACATCTTCGCCGTCATGACCGGCTGCGACCGAGCACTCGCCGAAGTCGCCCGCCGCGCCCTCGGCGACGAAGAGCGCCTGCCGAAGATCGAGTCGTGGTTCCGGAAACTGGCCGGCGCCCGCGGCTACACGCACAGCGTTCTCGACGAAGTCTGGGAGATCGTCTCGTCGTTCGGAGCATACGGATTCTGCCGTGCGCACGCCGTCGCGTTCGCCGTCCCCGCCCTTCAGTCCGCGTGGCTCAAAGCCCACCACCCCGCCGCCCTCTACGCCGGCTTGCTGGAGCACGACCCCGGCATGTGGCCGCTGCGCGTCATCGTCGCCGACGCCCGCCGCCACAACGTCCCCGTCCTCCCCGTCGACATCAACCACTCCCAGCCCGCGTACACGGTCGAGGAGACGCCGGACAGCTGGGGCGTGCGGATCTCCCTGTCCTCGGTACACGGCATCAGCGAGGACGAGGTCGTCAGGATCGCCGCCGCACAGCCCTACACCTCGCTCCAGGACTTCTGGGCCCGCGCCCGGCCGAAGCTGCCGACCGTCGAACACCTGATCAGGATCGGCGCACTCGACCAGTTCAAGGGAGAGGCGTCACGGCGGGACCTGCTGCTGCAGGCGACCGAGCTGCACCGCCAGACCCGCACCCGCCCCGGCACCGGCCAACTCCCGCTTGACACCACTCTGGTGACCGCCGGCCCGGCCGGGCTGAGAGAGATGACCGCCCGCGAGAAACTGGAGGCCGAGCTCGGCGTACTCAAGATCGACGTCTCGCGCCACCTCATGGAGGACCACCACCGCCTCCTGCGCGAGATCGGCGCCACCGACGCCGCCCACCTCAAAGCCATGCACCCGGGACAGAAAGTCCTCGTCGCCGGCGTACGGGCGTCCACCCAGACCCCACCCATCGCGTCCGGGAAAAGGATCATCTTCGTCACCCTCGAAGACGGCTCCGGCCTGGTCGATCTCGCTTTCTTCGAGGACTCCCACGAGCAGTGCGCCCACACCATCTTTCACAACGGACTGCTCCTCGTCCGCGGCACCGTCGAAGCTCGCGGTCCACGCCGCACTGTGGTCGGCGAGATGGCCTGGGACCTCGACTCCCTCGCCACCACCCGCGCCACCCACGGGCCCCAGGCCGTCCTCGACATCCTCGGCCAGACCCCCGCACCCACACCCGCCCAGCCGACACCGGCACGCACGATCCCCGACGGAACCGCTGGCGCGCGGCTCCACCCCTACGCGGACCTCCAGCCCGCCGGCACCCGTTCCGCCGACCTCACCCGCCTGGGCCACCGGAGCCAAGGGAGCGCAGGTTGAGCAGCACACCGCCGGTTTACCGCCCCCGCGCCATCGTCCGGATCCACTTCCATGCGCAGCAGCGCAGCGAGGAGCTGTTCGCACAGCTGTTGGACGTGCTGGGCGGCATCAGCCCGACCATCGAACCTCTGCCCGCCGACTGGTCCGCCTACATGGACGTCACCGGCTCCTTGCGATTCTGGGACCGCGACGTCGAAGGCCTGGTCGCGGTGATCCGCCTGCGCCTGCTCGCACTTCACGGCGTGCAGAGCTCGGCGGGGGCGGGTCCCACGCGGTCGATCGCCGCCATGGCGGCTGCCCTCACTCCGCCCGGCGCCGCAACCATCGTCGGCGCCACCCCTTACGAGATCGCCGCGTTCCTCCGCCCCCAGCTGGCCCCCGCGCTTCCTGGAGTTGGGCCCAAGACGGCCAAGACGCTCGCCCGCTACGGCATCACCACTGCCGGGGACGTCGCCGACACCGCGCCCGCAACCCTGCAACGGATCCTCGGATCCGCCGCCCGCCAGATCCAGGACTTCGCCCGCGGCATCGACGAACGCCCCGTCGTCCCCGCCGCCGCTCCCCGTTCCCTGAGCGCGAGCCACCGCTTCGACCTGGATGAACTCGACACCGACCAGCACCAGCGCACCGCCCTGGCCCTGGCCGAGGACCTCGGCGAGCGCCTGCGCAAGGCCTCCGAGATCGCCCAGGCCCTCACGCTCACCGTGACGTACGCCGACCACACCCACACTGTGCGCACGCGGACGCTCGCCGAGGCCACCGCGCATACCCCCGCCCTGGCAGGAACCGCCCGCCAGCTCGTGGCTGATCTCGGTCTCCAGCGTGCCCGCGTCCGCGGGATCGCCCTGCGCGCCGAACGGCTCCGCCCGGCCGCCCACGCCACCCACCAGCTCACCCTCGACGACCGCGACGAAAAGCTCCACCGGCTGGAAGCCGCCCTCGACCGGGCACGCGCCCGCTACGGTCCCGGCGCCGCCGGGGCCGCCTCCGCCTTCAAAAGGCTCACCACGTCCTGATGGCGGATCCCACGGGCCGGGTCAGCACCCGTACTTGTCGAGCACCGCCCGGGTCGCTCGGTCGAGCGGGCGCAGCGGATGCGTGCTGCCGTCCTCGGCTGGCCCCAGGCGCAGCGTCGTCCCGCCGGTCACCGGCGTGACGGTCAGCACGCCGTCGTCGACCATGGCCTGGACGGCATCGTGCCGGTAGGGGCTGGCGGCGAGGCATCCGTTCGCGTACTGCCGGTCGTAGCGGTCGTACGGGCCGGCGAAGTAGTAATCGGCGACGGGACCTTGGCTCTGCCACACCGTGAAGGCGATCACCGCCGCGGCGATCCCGGGGAACAGGGCCTGGGGTCCCGGCGGGGTGATCAGCTTCGGTCCGTGCCGGTAGATCAGGGCTGTCCCGGTGCAGGCGATGAGGCCGGCCGCCAGGAACAGCAGCGTGTAGTGGGACAGCAGGTCGGCGCGCTGCCCGAAGGTGAGCGGGAGTCCGGTGCACGCGAGCACCAGCCAGCCGAGCCCGGCCAGTGTCGCGCCCTGGTAGCCGTTGAGCTTGGCCGGCCACTTCGCCCGGTCCGGCACCAGCTGCTGCTCGCGTCCCACCCAGCGGCCGGCGCCGCGCAGTCGTCCCGACTCCGGCGCTACGCCGTCTGCCCGGTGCGCGACGAGGAGAGCGAGAACCGCGTCGCCGAAGGCGAGGGCCCTGGCGTGCACGGCTGACCGGTCGCTGCTCAGCTGGTTGAACTCGGCCTCCCGGCCGGGCTGGATCCGCGTACCCGTGGCCCCGCCGCGGGGAAAGGCACGGTTGAGGGGATGCCCCGGGTCGGGAAACCCGGGCAGTGTGGGCGCCGTGCGCCCACCGACGAGCAGACTCGCGTCCGGGCTGCCCGTCCGGTCAGGGATGTACGACTCGTACAGCCGGTTCACCTGCCGCTCGCCGCGGAGGCTGGCCTGCAGTGCCTCGGCCTGGTCGATGACGGCGGCCAGGAGAGGGTCGGACGGGGCGCTGCGCATCTGTACGAGGGCGGCGTTCCGGGGGATGGCCCGCCACACCCCGCCGCGCCGGTCCAACACCTGGTCCTTCCACACATCGCGCAGGAACGGCCAGACGCGGGCGACCGGCAGCCGCCGGGGCGGACGCCGGTCGGTGAGGTGCGCGCGCAGCAGCGCGCTCGCGCTGCGCAGATAGTCGGTCTCGGCAACGTTGGAGATCGCCGCGGCGGTCGTGCGCTGCCCGCTGGGAACGTCCTGCACGCGCTGGGCGGCGGCCCGGGCCGCGTCGCCCTGGGCGCTCAGCTCGGCGATCGCCCGGTGCCAGCGGCTGCTCACCGGCCGCCCCCCTTCTGTACCCGGTGTGGTGTCGCCCTGAGGCTACCCGCATGGTCCGACACGGCATTCTCCCCGGCTCGGGGGCGTGCCGGCCGGGGAGTTGGGGGAGCTGGACGTTCAGGCGGCTACCGGTTGGTGGGACCAGTTCAGGTCGACGTGGGTGGCGCCCTCGCGGACGACGATGGGGCCGTGCTCCTTCTCCAGCCGGCGGTATTCGTTGCCGCCGGAGTTGGGGTTCTTGTACCCGGCCCACTTGCCCAGGTCGGTCTGCGACAGGGCCACGCCGGCGGCTTGGTGGGCGACGTAGATCCGCTCGGCCCGCTGCCGCTGGGTGAGGTTCTTCGGCAGCACTGAAAGGTCGATGTCGATGCTCAGCCGCTCCCGAGATTCTTCGTCTTCCTCGTCGTGCGGCGGAGTGTCGTGCTCGGGGTCGGGCTCCTCCTCTTCTGCATCCTCGTCACCGGGGGCGCCGCCGCCCGGTACGGGCTCCTCGTCGGGCTGACCGGTGGGCGAGGCCGTCGCGGTGGGCGCGGCAGGTTCTTCCTCAGGTTCGGGGTCCTGCTCTGCTTCCGGTTCGGGAACGGCCGCAGGGCGCGGCTCGACCGCCACGGCCGGCACCGGGGCCTCCTGCGTGGCCGCCTCCTCTTCCTGCGGCGTGATGACCGCCGCGGACGCCGAGGCAGCGGGTGGGGCCACTGCGGCCACCGGAGCCTCTTCGGCCTTCCCAACGGCGGACTTCGGGGCGCTGGCCAGCGCGTTGACCGGCACCGCGCCGACCGCGGCGGTGTCCACGATGGCGGCCGAGTCGGCGCGCTCCACGGTCACCTCGGCCGCGGCGGCGACCGGTCGGGGGCGCTGGGAGCCGATCACGCGGACGTTGTCGACGGTCGCCAGGAGCTCGGTCCGCCACGCCTTCCACATCTTGACCGGCGCGCCGATCGGCCAGGGCAGCCACAGCAGCAGGCTGTAGGCCCGCTCGCTGTCGGCCTTGCGGCGCTTCTGCCGGCCCATGATGACCTGCTCGATCTTGTACAGCAGCATCTCGAGCAGGATCGCGTACACCAGCGGCGGGACCACCGCGAGGAACGCACTGCCGGCTCCCGACCCGGGGGCGTGGAGCAGGTTCATCGCCGCCGAGGCCGACACGAAGGCGAGCAGAAGGATCCGCGTGATCGCTGAGGACCGCAGCGTCAGGGCCTCGAAGAAGCGGATGAGGGAGAGGCTGAGGGCACCGGCGTCCAGGAGCAGCGCGAAGCCGGTCGCCGCGTCCCAGTCGCCGCCGTTGTGCGCGTGGGCGTACTCGCGCTGCGCCCCGAAGGAGAGCCAGGCAGCGATACCGGCGAGCACGAACATCATCAGACAGCCGATACCGAGCGCGATCACCGCGAGGCGACGCTGCCAGGCGTTGCGGCGCTGGAGGGCGAGCGCGGCGCGCTCCTCGGTGGTGGCGTTCTGCTCCGCGGCCCTGCGGCGGCTGCCCAGCAGCAGGGCGACGGTTGTCGCGGTCCCGATCCCGGCCACGGCAAGACCCGCGGACAGCGCCCACTGGAAGGTGGTCATCGGCGGCCCCCTTCCCTGGAGCGTGCCGCGGGGATGGCGGGCCCGGCGGGCGGGACGGCGGCGTGCTGCCGACGGCGGCTCATGTGCGCGGTCTCCTTCGTCGGATGGTCGGCCGAAGAGGCCCCTCGCTCTCTACAGGTGTGATCGAGCGGTGCGGTGTGACACCGGAGGTCGGTGAATTTCGAGCGGGTCGTGGTCATGAGGCCGCAGACCCCAAAGTGGGCTTGTTCCTCTCGCCCTTGAGGAGCGTGCGCAGCAGGCCACGGGTCTCGGGCGAGGAGTCGACGCCCTCCTCGGCGTTGATCCGGGCCAGTTGGGCGGCGGCGCGCTCCAGGCCCTCGCGGTCGCCCATCTCGTGGCAGATCGTGAAGAGGTCCCGGTAGAGCAACTCGCTCTGGGAGTCCACGAGCATGCCCTTGGTGACAGCTTGGGCTGCCGCCCGGTAGTCGCGGACCTGGCGGCGGCGTTCGGCGAGCTCGTGGGCGACGTCGACGATCGCGCTGATCATCTCCTGGATGTCGGCCTCCGCCCAGGCGTACTTGGAGGGGTCGATGTCCGCGAAGGGCCGGCCGCGCACGAGAGCCAGGGCGTGGGCGAGGGCGACGTCGGCGTCCTGCCCGTCGTGGTGCATGCCCTGCTGGTACAGCTCTTTGAAGCGGTCCCAGTCGGAGGTGACGGCGGGCCCGAGCCGGTAGATGCCGTCGGTGACCGCGGGAAGATAGGCGCTGCGGGGGTCGTCGGCGGGGACGTGAGGGTTGGGGCCGAGCCAGGAACGCAGCCGCGACATCGCGGTGTTGCGGGTGCTGGAGGTCTTGCGCAGCCCGGGCCAGATCGCGTTGTCGAGGTCCTGGCGGCCCAGGCCCGGGTGCAGCACGAGCCAGGCAGCGATCTCCAGAAGGTGGTTGCGCCGGTTGCTGCCCACCCGGCCCTGCGCGCCGGCCAGTGTCACCGGGCCGAGGACCTGGACCTGGGGGTCTTCGGGCTCGGCCGGCGGGGTGGCCAGCGCGGCCAGCACGGTGGAGGTCGCGGCGCTGGGACGGGGGATGATCCGCGCTTCGGCCGCTGTCGCGGATGCCGTGGTCTCGCCGAGCGCGGCCGCGGTCAGGCCGGACTCGTCCTCGTCCTGGTCGCCGGTCATGGCCGAGTCCCCTTCCTGCGTCTCCTCCTCGTCCGGGCCGTCGCCGAGCGCGTCGGCGGACAGACCAGAGCCGACCTCTTCTTCGTCGGGCTGAAGCGGCGAGTCGTCATCGCGCTCGCCGAGCACTTCGTCGAGGACCTTTTCGAAGTCCTGCTTCGGCTCGGCGGTCTCCCACACCTCGGCACCCAGCGCGGACGCCTCCTCGGGGTCGTCATCCTCAGCAGGCTCGGGCGTCACCCAGCCGGTGGGCTCGCCAGCGGAGTTGCTGTCGGTGTCGCCGTCGACCGGCTCGTCGAGGGCGGGGGAGCCCGCGACCGCGGGGGAGAGGGCGCTGCCGTCCTCCTGCCAGTCGTCGCCGCTGCCGGTCAGGGCGTCGTCGGGCGTCCGAGCGGCGGAGAAGCCGGTGAAGCTCGGCACAGCGGTCGCCAGGCCGCTGCCCTGGGCGGCGACCGCGGTCACCGCGGGAACGGCAGAGGTCTCCGGAGCGAGCGCGGAGCCCTCGCCGACGGTGAAGGCGGGGCGGGGACCATTGGAATCGGCCGGGCCGGTGTGACCGGTCCACGCCGGCGGGGGGACGTCGTCGGTGCGGCTGGAGGTGGCGATCAGTTGGACGAGCCGGTCGTAGGAGTCGGCGTCCAGGTGCTGGAGCTTGACCGCGAGGTCCAGGTCGGGCAGTTCGACGAGGGTGCCGGGCTGGGCGGGCAGGGTCCAGGCGCCGGGCAGGTCGAGTTCGCCGCCTGCGGCGGTCACGACCGCGACCGAGGTGCGGGGCCGGGAGGCGAGGAGGTCCTCGAGCTCGGCGGCCGCCGCGCCGGTGGGCGGGGCGGTGGCGATGAGGATGCGGGGGATCCAGGTGTCGCCGCCGTCCTCGACCAGCCGGGCGGCCCGCAGGTGGTCGTGGCCGCCGTCGGTCAGGGCCTGGCGCTGGAAGGCGTCGTGCGCCTGGAGGTCGCTGGTGGCCGGGCCGAGATCAGCGTGGTGCTCGATCTGGTCGGGGTAGAGGTGGTGCAGGTCGCTTCCGGCGCCGGCGAGGAGGACCTGGCTGTCGGGCGCCAGCTGCGAGGACGCGAGTTCGACGGCGAGGGCGAGCATGACCGCGCGAACGTCGGCCGGGCTGCCGGCCAGACGCAGCAGGCCGATGGCCTCCAGGTTGACCAGGACCGCGTCGCCGTCCTCGGTCTCGCCGAGACTGACCAGGGCGGGGTAGGGCACCGTGATGTCGGCGGCCTCGTCTTCGTTGAGGAGGGCCGCGCCGCGTGCGGGGCACACCCACACCGTCGGGTTGTCCTCATGCTCGGTGAACGGAGCGACGGGCGGGGTGACGGCGGCCAGGTGGAGCTCGATGCCGCGCGCGGTGATGCGCATCGCCTCGACCTCGGGCAGAGGCCGGCCGTTCTGGCGGCAGTTCGCGGCCAGGGTACGCAGGGCGCGGTCGGCGAGCGCGGTGCCGGTGATGTCGGACGCCACGCGCAGCTGCTTCTCGAAGTCGGCGGTCGCACCGGAGGGCATCGGGATGCGCCGCTTGGGGCGCCGTCGGCGCTGCTGGTGCGCCCGTCGGGTCGCGACGACCGCGAGGACTGCCGCGGCCAGGATGCTCCCCGCCGCGGCGATCGTCCGCACGCTCGTGTCGGCGCTGTCGCCGGCCTCCGCCGTGTCGTGCGCCTCGGGCGCCTGGGTGGGCGTGCCGTGCTGCTCCCGCTCGCGGTCGGGCGCCGGGCTCTGCGCGGCCGGCGGCTCGCTCGGGGTGTCGGGGCGGGCGGTCGGCTGCCCGCCGTCCTGCTGGTCCTTGTCCGCGCCCTGGCCGCCGGGGGCCTGGTCGCTCTTCTCCCCCTTGTCAGCGCCCGGGCCCGAATCGTCCTGGGCGGGTGGCTGCGTCTGCTCGGCGCCGGGCCGCTCCTCGGCCTTGTCCTGGTCGGCGGGCTGTTCCTGTGGCGGCTGCGCCTCGTCCGGCTTCGAGTCGCTCCGGTCGCTGCCGGCTGCGGTGGGGATCTGCAGCTTCCAGCCGGGATAGATCTCGTCGGGGTCGTCGAGGGCGCGCCCGTCGTCCTGCTTGACGCCCTTGTTCGCCTCGACGATCCGGGGGTAGGCGTCGGCGTTGCCGAGCTCGTCCTCGGCGATGCCGGACAGTGTCTCGCCCGCGCGGACGGTGTGGGTCTGGGCTGCGGCTTTGGAGTCGGCGGTCTGTGCCCGGGCTCCGTCCTGGTCGGCTGCCGGGTCGGGGGAGGCGTCGGCGGGCAGGCGCAGGGTCCAGCCGGGTTGCAGAACGGTGGTGTCGGCGGTGACGAGGGAGCCGTCCGCCTGGCGTACGCCTTCGTTGGCGTCGATGATCCGGTGCCACTCGATGCCGGCGCCCAGGCGCTTCTCCGCGATGTCCCAGAGGGTGTCGCCGTCCTGGACGTGGTGGACGGGGCCGTCCCAGGCCGCAGAAGTAGAGGACGCCGCTTTGGCCGCGGTGGCCGTCGCGGAGTGGGCGTCGGCGGTCACACTGGCCGTGGCCACGGTGGCGGGGGCTGCGCTGGCGGGGCTGGCCATCGCGGTGCTGGTCGGCAGCAGGACGAGGATGCCGCCGACGAGAGCGCCGGCGAGCTGCTGGGATCCGCCCAGCATGCGGATCCGGGGGGCCCGGACGTTGCGCAGCGCGGCGCCCGTCTCCAGGACGACCGAGACCACGAAGCTCAGCCAGCCGTACCAGCCGATGAGGGTGATGGCGCCCAGGAACAGCTGGCCGGAGTCGGGGCTGGTGAGCGCGGTGGTGATCTCGTCGAAGCCGGGGACGTGGTCGGGCAGGACCCCGATGCCGAGCAGGACGGCGGGCACGCCCGCCAGGAGCACGACTAGGGTCACCAGGGCGAAGAGCGCACGGACCAGGGTGGCGGCGGCACTGCGGTTTCTCATGATCGTCACCCCTTGTATACGAGGTCGGCGCTGCCGTGGCCGGTGACGGACCCGCTGGCTCCCCTGAGGAATACGGCGCGGTACGACTCGGTCACGGTCACCTCGAGGGAACCGCCGTCCTCGCTCACCCTCACCGTGCCGCTGACCCCCGCGTGGCTGAGGTAGGTCCGTGCCGCGGCGACGGCCGCGTTGCGGTCGACGGTGATGCCCTCGCCGGCGATCGCCTTGCCCGCATCGACGGCCTGGCCGCCGGCTCGGGCTGCCTCGTGCGCGACGCCTTCGGCGTGGGTGAGCGCTCGCAGCCTGCCGGCGCCGTCGTAGACGAGCGCGGCCACGGCGAAGAGCGCCACGATGGTCACGAGGGCGAACACGCTCATCGCACCCCGGTCGTTGCGCAGGGCACGACGGATCCGTTGGGTGAGGGCGAAGCGGGCGGGTGGCATGCGGTGGTCCTGTCAGCCGCGCTGGCGGTAGGAGTCGATTGACGAGGTAAAGCTGCTGGTCAGAGTCTTGGATCCGGGCAGTCCGGGCAATCCAATATCCGAGAGGTTCACCACGCAGGTCACGGTGGCGGTGGTCGAGGCGGGCTCACCGATCGGCGCGGCGAACCCGCCGGTGGAGACGGATACCGAGGTGGACGTGCACTGCAGTCCCTGCTGGCTGAGCACGCTGCGCGCCATTGCCGAGCCGGCGGAGCTGGCGGCACCGCCGGTGCGTTCCAGCGAGGCTGCGCGCGCTGCGTTGCGGGCCGCGGTGTCGACGGCGTTGTCGGCGGACCCGATCCGGCCGAACGCGATGACCAGCAGCAGCACCAGAATGAGGACGGGGAAGAGGATGACCGCTTCCAGCGACAGCGCGCCGCGGTCGTCGCGGAGTCGTTCGGCGATGGTCACCGTGCCTCCGTGATGCGCTCGGCGGCCGCGTCGGCGTGCTGGTCGATCTTGAGTTTCAGGCCGGGGATCATGGTGTCGACGTAGCCGGTGACGCGGATGGTCACCGTGGCTCCCTTGCTCCCGCTGACGGACGTGCCGGAGATGCTGCTGCCGGCCCTGGAGAGGAATTCCCGGGCCTCGGCCGTGCCGGTCCCTGCGGACGCTCCTCGTACTCGGGCGGACTCAACTCCCAACTGCGCGGCGGACATCGCCACATTGCGTGCGTGCCACCACAGGCCGACGTGGACGACCAGCAGGATGATCAGCAGCACGACAGGGAAGACGATGAGCATTTCCAGGGACACGGCTCCGCGGTCCCGCACGTCGCGCTCGGCGAGCGCGCGGGACCAACGGCGCAGAGTCCGGCGAAGGCGGATCACTTGATCTCGTTGGCCTTCTCGTTGACCTTGGTGAGGATGACAGCGGCGGCGATCGCAGCCACGACGACGAGGCCCGCGACGATCATCATCGTCTCGATGGAGACGGAGCCTCGGTCGTCGCGGACGTTGCGCAGCCGCTCGATCCGGGCGCTGAAGAAGGTCTTCAGAAAGGTGAAGTTGGGGTCGTTGCCCATCGTGGATTTCCTTGTCTCTTCAGGGAGTTAGCTGGCCATGATCCGCGCGATCGCGGGATAGCCGATGTATACGGTCATGATCAGGACGAGCATCGCGACGGGCATCACCATTTTTTCGGAGGCCATGTTGGCCTGTGCCTTCGCTTTGGTTACCAGGGCGCCGGAGAGCGACTTGGCCTGCGCGCCGAGGGTGTCGCCGACGGCTGCGCCCTCCTCACCGGCGATCGCGATGATGTCGGCCGGCGCGCCGAGTTCGGGGACGTCGAGTTCGAGGGAGAGACGCTTGAGGCCCTCCCACGGGCTGATGCCTTCGAGCTCGGAGCGGGTGATCGTGTCCCGGATCTTCGCGAAGACCCAGCCCTCGCCGACTTCCGCAGCCCGTTTCAGGGCCTGGGTGGGGGCGGCGTCCGCGGCGCGTTCGAGCTGGACGAGGCGCAGGTACGCCTTGACGGCGTACCGGAAGTCGTCCTTGGCTTCCACGGCCTGCTGCTTGAGCTGCAGGTCCGGCAGGAGCCAGAAGACGATCGCGAGGCCGAGGCCCGCCATCGCCGGGATCGCCACGGGGAAGGGGTAGCCGGCCAGGTTGGCCAGCCCCACCGCCAGCACGGGCAGCAGCAGCCCGTACAGCGCGAGGGCGATCTTGCGTCCCAGGTGCGCGGCGGGAGACCGGCCCACGAGTTCCAACTGCTGGCGGGGCAGGCGCAGGGTGCCTTCCCCAGCCGTCCGGAGCAGGAGGGCGCCGGCCTTCTCCATGAGGGAGTTGGGCTGGCTGTCGCGGTTGCGGTCGAGGTTCTCGAGCCGGGTGGCATCCATGCGGGACAGCACGTCGCCGAGGTCTGGCCGGCCGGGCAGGACGCCGCGGGCGGCGATGACCAGGCCGAGTCCGGTGACGGCGCCGCCGACAATGGCATAGGGGGAGAAGATCACGGCGCCTCCTTGGCGATCTGGCCGCCGGAGCGGTCGGCCGGCGACAGGAACCGGGGCGCTGGTTCGAGGATCGCCATGCGTCGCATCCAGATCTTGACCAGGACGAAGGCGACGGCGACGAAGGCCAGGACGAGGTGCCCGGCAACGGTGTCGTAGGGCTCGACGTAGGCGCCGGAGAACGCGGTGATTCCGAAGATCGCCAGGCAGAAGATGGTCACCCAGCGGTCGTTGGTGCGGGGCTTTTGCCGGTCGGCCTCGACCTCGCGCCGTGAGAGCACTTCATGCTGGAGGGCCTCGGCAAGTTCACGCAGCGCCTTGCTCAGCCCGCTGCCCCGGTCCTCGACGTGCAGGATCAGCAGGGCGGCGACCTCGTCGACCATCGCGTCGTTCAGCTCGTCCGCGAACGCGCGGTAGGCGTCCTGGGGCACCCATCCGGCCTGCTGGCGCGAGACGAGGAGGCGGACCTCCTCGCGGATGGCGCCCGGGACGGTCTCCAGGCTGCGCTGGATGGTGGCCTCCAGGCTGACGCCGACGGTGTGGATGTCCGACATGCGCCGCATCCACTCCTCGATCGCCTCCAGCTTGTCGATCTGTGCCTTGCCGGAACCGGAGGTGTTCAGCAGCCAGGGCAGGCCGATGACGACGGCGACGGTGACCAGGCCGCCCATCAGCCAGCCGGTGAACAGCCACACGCCAAGGCCCGCCACCGCAGAGCCGACCAGGCGTGTCTGGCCCCGGGCCCACCAGGAGGTGGGGGTTCGGGCGTCCTTGACGAAGACTGCCCGGATCTTGCGCTCCAGACGGCTGCGGCGGCGCACCGTCGTCGAGGGTGCCCAGCCGACGCCGCCGGCGACCGCCAGGGCGAGTCCGCCGACGGCGGCGAGACCGCCGAGCGCGGCGAGCAGGGATTCGAGGGTGAGCGTCACAGCGGCACCACCGTTTCCAGCGGCGCGCCCCAGCTGCCCCACGGCCGCTGCAGGACGGTGCGGTCCAGCCCGGCCCGGACGAGGTCTTCCAGGCAGCTCTGGGAGATGTTCCCGTGGGGCACGGCCCTGGGCTCGCGGCGCCCGTCCTGCTCGCGGGGAGCGAAGACCATCTGGTGGGAGGGGCGACCGCCCTCGCCGATGCCGGTGATCTCCATGACGTGGCTGACGAACCGGTGCTTGCGCCCCGGCCTGCCGTCGTGGCCGACGAGCTCGGTCTCGTCGACCAGCCGTACGTAGACGACGAAGTCGACGGCCTGGGCGATGAGCCGGTAGGCCAGGGCCTCGGTCATGCCGATCCCGGCCTCCAGGCACAGGGTGGCCAAGCGCTCGATCGACAGCTGGGGGCTGCGGGCGTGCAGGGTGGCCATCGACCCGCCCTCGCCCTCGTTCATCGCGTGCAGCATCGGCACGACCTCTTTGGAGCGGACCTCGCCGACGATCACGCGCCGCAGCGACATACGCAGGAGCTGCGGGAAGAGGTCGGACAGGGTCAGCTCGCCCTGGAGCTTGCCGTCCGGGCCGCGCTCACCGTTGGACTCGCGTCCTTCGTAGGCGACGACCTCCGGGCCCTCGGGGTCCTCGTGGAGATGGAGCTCGTACTCCGACTCCAGCGTGCCCACGCGCTCGGTGCTCGGGATCTCCCGGGCCATGGCGCGCAGCAGGGACGTTTTGCCCACGCCCTGGGAGCCGACCACGATGATGTTCTTGCGGCCCTTGACCGCGGCGGTCAGGAAGTGCGCGAGCGAGGCGTCGATCGTGCCCCAGCGCACCAGGTCGTTCAGGCCCTGGCCGCGGGTGCGGTGGCGCCGGATGACGATGCTCGGCCGCGGCGTGACGTATGCCGAGGCCGCCAGGCGCGATCCGTCGGCCAGCCGGAGGTTCAGGTTCGGCGTGGCCGGCGTCAGCGCCCTTTCGCCCTGCCCCTGCATGCGCGCCAGGTGGTTGATGAGGTTGATCAGGTCGCGGTCGGTCTTCGCGATCGGGTCCCAGGTGCGGGTCGGACGGTCGGCGTAGTCGACGCGCACCTTGTCGCCGTAGATGATGATGTTCTCGACGTTCGGGTCGTCCAGGAGAGGCTGGAGACGGCCGGCGCGGAACAGCTCGTCGAAGACCGCCTCGCGTACGGCACGCTCCTGCTGGGGCGTCAGGTCCGAGCCGCTGGCCGCGTACTTCGTTGCCCATTCCGAGACGACCTGCCTGATGATCGACTGTCCGCGCTGCCGGCGGTCCTGCTCGGTCATGGAGGCGTCGGCACCGGCGGCCTCGCCGATCTTCATGCTGGCCTGTGAACGCAGCTCGGCGAGAACCTCGTGACCGACCGGAAGCGCGGTCGGCGCCGCGGTGTCGGGGACCCGGACGAGGCCCTGGGGGATGCCGGCCGGAGAAACCTGCGCAGGGAAGGGTCGAAGAACCGGCGCGTCCTGCGTGGGGCTCTCCTGGAGCGCCTGGGCGAAGAGGGCGGTGTAGTCGGGGGCCGGGGTCTCCGGCCTGGTGTCGGTCATGATGCCCTCCCGGTGACCACCTGCATTCCTGCCGGCCGCAGCTGCACGCGCCGCCTGGTCACCAGCTCATTGATCGTTTGGTGGGCCGTGCGCGCGGACCGCAGAAGGGTGCGCGGCATCTTCTTGTAGGCCCCGTGCGTGAAGACGTCGGCGGTGTCGGGATCCCACGCGAGCATGCCGACGACCGGCGCCTGCAAGTGCTGCTGCACCTGGCTGGAGTTGAAGGACCCCTCTTCGATCAGCAGCAGCCCGAGCGCGTCGGAGCCCGTGCCGTGGTGGGCCAGTTCCTCCCTCAGGACCCGGATGGCGGGCGCGGCAGCCGCGATCGAGGCCTGGGTGGTGCGGACCACCATGAGGACGGCGTCGGCGCGGTGCAGCAGCGGCGTCGGGTAGCGGGTGGTGGACAGCCGGGTCTCGGACTCGGTGAGGATGCGGCCCGCGTCGATGATCACGTCGTGGCCGGTCTGGTCCATCACGCCGAGCAGTCGGGAGATGGGGTCCCAGGTGCGGTTGAGGGATGCGGCCTGCGTGGGGTCGGTCAGTCCGGGCAGGAGCATGCGCTGGCCGGTGTTGTCGCGGTCCAGGCTGACGAAGTGATGGGAGAACTCCCGTGCGAGGGTGCCCTGTCGGTCCGCGGCCGCCAGGCGGTGGAGTCCGGTGGCTGCGCTGCCTTCTCCGCCCAGGTAGCCGGCCCGGATCGTGCCGCCGGCGGGGTCGGCCTCGACCAGCAGGGAGGGCTTCGGCGACGAGAGGGCGAGCGCGAGCGCCGAGCAGGTGACGCCGCTGGACTTTCCCGATACCAGTGCGATGACCGCCATCAGCTCGTCGCCTTCAGGACGATGGCCACGTCACCGCTCGCTGCCCAGGCGGCGAGTGACGTGCTGTTCACCTCGGGCGCGGCAACGTCGACGACCACGGCGCCGTTGGCGTCGGGCGCGCCGACGCGGGACACGACGGCAGGAAGACTGTCCGGGGTGGAGCCGGCCTTGCTGGAGGAGGCTGAGGCGCTGCCGTCCTGCGGGGTGTGGACGATGGTGACCGCATCACCGGTGCGCAGCTTCTGGATGGGCAACTGGCCGGGCTTGGCGAGGATGCCCACCACCGACTTGCCCTTGGTCACGCTGGATCCGTCGCTCACCGAGTCCTCGGTGACCAGCACGCCGGCCGGCAGGTCGGATGCGGCCTGCTTGCCGATGATGTCGGAGGCGTGGGAAGCGGGCAGCGAGCGCAGCTCGGTGCCGTGGGATATCTCGGTGGCCACCAGGTCCGACGCCTTGATGCTCTCGCCCGCCGCAATGGGGTGCCGGGTGGCAACGACCGAGACCTTGTCACCGGCTTCGTCGACCAGCCACACCGACACCAGGGCGCCCACGGCGGCGAGCGCCAGGCCGGCGCCGACGACCACCGGGCGTCGGCGCCGGCGTGGGGCGTCGTTGGTGATCGGCAGCAGCACAGGCGCGGAGCCCGGCTCGGAGGGTGCCGTCGGCTGCTTGGTTCGCGGCATTGTGATGGTCTTCCTTGCGCTAGTTGACAACCTGCAGCTCGCCGACGCGCGCTGTGGTGTTGGACGTACGGATCTCGTCGGGCAGCGTCCCGCTGGCACCGTTCGACGCCTGCCAGGTGACTTCCCAGGAGCTGGTCGCGGTGACGGTGAACTTCCCGCCCGGCTGGTCAGCGGAGACCTTGGTGTAGCGGTAGCCGCAGTCCGGCGAGGACTTGTCCCCGTAGGCCTTGGAGTACTTCGTGCCCGCGGTCGTGCACGTGACCGAGCCGCCGTCTCCCATGGAGTAGGTGATCTTGGTGACGCGCGCCGTGGCTGTCACCGACAGTCCCGGGACGGCGGCCGTCGCGCTGTTGGGACCCCAGGTGGTGTCGCTCTTGTTGTTCCACAGCCAGACGGGCATGCCGACGAGACCAGGGGCGTCCGGACCGGGCGAGCTGCCGATGTTCGCACCCAGCAGAGTCATCTTGTCCCGGGCCTGACGCGCCAGCACTTCGGGGTCGGGGAGGAGACCGGCGGGCGGTTCCGTCAGCCAGACGATGCCGCCGACGTCGTTGACGATGCAGTCCCTCATGTAGAAGGCGCCGGGACCCGTGGTGTCTGCCCCGTTCATGTCGGTGTGGCCCGGGCCGGACGGCGGCTGGGGATCCATGAGCTCGTAGAAGCAGCGGTCGGCCGGGTTGTACCCGGGCGCGCAGGGGATCTCGGTGTCGTCGACGAGCTTGCACATCCCGTTGCCGCTCCCGCCTCCGCCGCCCCCGCCGCTTCCTCCGCCGGTGCCGCCGCCTCCGCCTCCACCGGGCTTGCCGGGCGTTCCGACGTCGACGCACACGTCCACGTCGGAGCAGTGGCCGGCGCCGTTGCCCGCGTACGCGAGGCCGGCCGGCGTCAGGGCGGTCAGTACCGCAAGGACGCCCACTGTGCGGGCAGAACGGATCAGCAGCCCTTTGTGCGATCGGCTGTGATCTTCGTGACGAACCATGTGTCGCCCTCCAGCGTGGCTTGGGACGTGACGGGGTACTTCAGGCGCTGCTCGGCGAGCTTGAGCTCCTTGCCGGAGTCCTTGTAGACGGGCTTCCAGCTGGTCGCGTCGAAGCAGTCGGTGACCGTTGCGGTCTTGCCCTTGGTGTTCACGGCGGTGACCTGAGGCTTCATCTCCGGACGGCCGGTGAACTTGATGCCCATCGACTCGTTGCGCAGGACCGACTTCTTGAGGTCGGTGGCGGCATCGCCCCTGGCGTACTTAGCCAGTTCCTCGGTGTGCAGATCTCCGTCCGCGGCCATCTTGATCTGGACCTCGCGCATGTTCGTGTACGCAGCGAGGACCTTGTCCTTCGCTGCCTGGTCCGGATCGTTGGACGGAGCCGAGGAGGCAGTGGCCGAGGGCGAGGAGGCCGTCTTCTTCTTGGGTGTGTCGGAGCCGCAGCCGGCCAGAGCGCCGGCTGCGACGGTGCACGTGAGGACGGCACCTGCGAGTCGCAGGACATGGGTGCGGTGGTGGGTGGTCGAAGCCATCGGCAGATCCCCTTCAGGAGTCGGGTACGGGTGCTGACGCGCGCTCAGGGCGGACAAAACGCGGCGAGGTGAGTCCTCTACCGCGCTTCGCCGGCTCTGGAGATGCACGCCAGGCCAGGACCCGGCGAGCCTACGGCCACGGCGCAGGGCCAGTGCCTGGCTCCCAGCCGCAGCAGGGGCGTCGTGCCGTGGGTGAGCCACGGATGACGAGGTGCCAGCGTGTGAACAGGGCCGCTTCGCACCGAAGCCTGGATGGTCGACTCGGTCATCCACCTGGTTCCCGACCGGAGGTCGGCCGGTCGTAGCAGTGATGCGGACCCGGATGGCACGAGTCCAGTTCCTAGATGTCGCAACGCGATTTCCCCCTCGCGGTCACGGACGCCGCGTCTCCCACAACGTGATCAGTCCGAGCCTGATTCTGGCCAGAAAGATCAGGTGCAGCCAGGCCCCGTTTTTTCCGGTAGCAGCACTTCCGGTATATGCCTCTGGCGCGGGCGATTTGGAAACGCTGTGGCCAAGGACTTCACGGCTTGATCAGCAAGGCCGGCCCCGTGGCCCGCAGAGCATTCCGGGCAGCCTCCTGGTCGCCGCCGGTAATGGCGTTAAGTCGACGTTTTACGAACGGGGTGGAGGGGTGGTTCTTGCCGTAAACCGACTGCAGCAGCGTCAGCAGGGCCGTTCCGGTCCGGACGGCGTCGTGCGCGTCGGTGACGGTGAGCCAGGAGGCCGCACCGTTGCGGGCCTGCCGCCGGATTTGGTGGTGTGTGGCATCCAGAAGGCGCTGCCAGGCCGCTGCGGTGTACACCGAGACGTCGGTGGCCATGGCTGGGTATCCGGCGATCTGAGCGCAGAAGGCGACGAGCTCGAGGGCGTGGAGCGTGTAGTTGTGCAGGGGGCCGTGGCTCTCGGCGAGCTCGTCGCTGATGGTCCGGGCGGCCGCCAGGGCCTCTTCACGGCGGCCGGCGCGGAGGGTGTGGCGGAGGCCCTCGATGCGGTGGCCGAGGAACTCGGGGACGGCGGCGGGGACCGGCAAGACGATGGCTGCGCGGCTCATGAACTCTCCCTGGAGCGAGGCGGCTTCGAGCGGATGCCGCCGCCGGGGGGCCGGCGGCGGCATCCGGAATCGAGTGCAGCAACGGCGTGCTGCTCGACCGCGCACGTCAACGGGCGTGGGAGGGCCCTCGGTGCCTGAGCGGCGCTCCCCCGTGCTTACACGGCGCGCCGACGTCGGTAGTTGACTGCTTGGGCGAGCTCGGGGGCAAGCCCCCGAGCTACGCGGGCGGTTCCTATTTCAATGATCGGAACGGAGTGGGCCGCGCTGTTTCACCAGCCGGAATTCGCGCCGTGCACGGCTGCCAGGTGAAGAGTTCAGGGTGCGAGAGGGCCGGTCGACGAGCGGTCCCAGGCAATGCGTGCCGCGTGGTCCATCAGCTTCAGCAGGTCCGGGGCGGTGGTGTCCTGGTCGAGGTGGCGGTACTCCGTGCTGAGGGTGATGGCGAGCCGCTCGGGCAGGCCGAGGCCGGCGTAGCGGTCTTCCTTGATCAGGATGCGTGCGGCATCGACGGCCGTCCGGCCCTGGCCGTGCATCACATACGCCTGGTCCGCGAGGTCGTCGAGGTAGGAGATGTAGCCCCGCAGGTCGTCGGGGGTCATGAGCGGTCCGTGGCCGGGGACGATCCACTCGGGGTCGAGGTCCAGGATCCGTGCGCAGGCGGCGGCGACGCGCTCCAGTGGGCCGGCCCAGTGCGAGGGGTGGTCTCCCGCGAAGACGATGTCGCCCGCGAAGACAACGCGCCGCTCGGGCAGATGGACGATGAGGTCGCCGACGGTGTGGGCCGGGCCGACTTCGAGCAGCTCCGCGGCTATCTCGCCGACTTCGAGGTCATGGCGTCCGGTGAACGTCGTGGTCGGCGGGAGAACCTCAATGCCCGCGAAGTCGAACTTGCCGAAATGCTCCCGGAAGTACCAGCCGAGGGGCTGGCCGGGGTCCGTGTCATGGATGAGGGTTTGCAGCTGTTCCGGTCTCGGCTCCAGGCACTGGTGCTCGAGGGCGGCGTGGGTGGCGTAGACGTCGGCGCCGGGAAGCTGCTGAAGGCCCCAGGTGTGGTCGCCGTTGGCGTGGGTGACGGCGACCCGGTCCAGCGGGACGTCCGGGCCTGCGGCTGAGCGGACCGCGGTGAGGAAGGCGTCGGTCAGGGCGGGTGTGTAGGGCGTGTCGATGACGAGGGCCTGGCCCTTGGAGACGACGAGACCGCAGTTGGCCAGGCCCCATGTTGCCTCGTGGCCGGGCTGCCAGGCGAAGACGCCGGGCGCGATCTGCTTCAGGTCAGTGGATGCCATGGGCATGCATTGTGCGTGCCGCGGCCGCCCGGAGGAAATCTCTCCGCCGAAGCGGCCGCGCGGCAGCGTCAGATGTGGGGCACGAATGGCAGGAGGAAGAACCGGGCGCCCGGGCTGCCGAACGGCTGGGCGGCGCACATGGTGACTGTGCCCAGCTGGGACGGCGCATGCCGGTCGCAACACCGGGTGCGGTGGTCCTCGGTGCCGCGCGGGGTCACGTAGCCGGCGTGCCGCATCGGCCGCGCGTCGCCGTCCGGGTGGATGTACGCGAGGCTGTGGTCTCGGTAGATCGGCCCCGCCACCGGGTCGTCGTTGACCTCCTTGTCGAGCTGCCGGAGATCCGCGTTGTCGGGGTGCGCGGCGACCGCAGTGCGCAGCTGGGCTGCGACCTGCGGTGCCCAGCGCGTGTCCCAGTCGACCAGGTGGTGCTCGCGCGCGTCCTCGCGCAGCAGCATCCACCGGATCAGGTTGCGTTCAGGCAGCTCGGGGGATCTTCCCTCAGGCTGGGGGAACATGAGCTTGAAGTCGTCGTTGGCGGCCAGCACGTTCCAGGCCACGTCGTTGATGTAACAGGGCTGTCCCGACACGCCGTTGACAGCCACCTGCCACGCCGGATCCACGTTCGTCCCAGCCATCGGGTCCATGGGGAACGGCGGCTCGTAGCCGATCGCGTAGACGTAGAGCGCGGTCCGCTCGCGCTCTTCCATGTTGAGCACCTTGGCCACGTTGTCGAGGAACTCGGTGCTCGGCTGGGACGTGTTCCCTCGCTCGAACTCGGCGTAGGTCTTCTCCGTGACGAACAGCGCCTGGGCAACCTGCGCCTGAGACAGTCCCCGTGAGCGCCGGCCCCGGCCAGTGCGCTTGGGCCAGCCGAGCTCGACCGGGTCTATCTCTCCGCGCTTCCATTGCAGCAGCTGCTGCAACGCCTCCTTCTGATTCAACTTTGCACCCTTCCCCGTGTTGCCGTCCCCGTGTCGACCCCGCGATATACCGGAAGCGCTCGCTCCTGAAATTCGAGGACCGGAAAATTCAGAGCCTGGTGAGCGGGATCTTGGCCGGGAAGAATCGCGCACTGGATCGAACCCGCGTTGTGGGAGACGCGAAGGTCCTCGACAACCGCGAGGGGGAGTTCGCGTTGCTGCATCCCGTTGCCACCCCGTCCGACCGCACGGGCGGTGCCGTGGCACGCACCATGGCGGTGCTCGGCGCGCTGATCCGTCTCGGACCGGGTGAACACCCTCTGGCTTCGGTCGCCGAGTCCGCGGGGCTTCCCGCGCCGACCACTCACCGGTATCTGCAGGCCTTGATGCGGGAGGGCGCCGTCGAACAGCGCGGGCCGCGTGCTCGCTACGCGCTGACTGACGCGCTGCACGGTCCCCCCTCATCGACACCCGCCCAGCCTCTCCAGGCCGGCCCGCCCTCTCCCGCGGTGAGGGCAGAGATCGTCACACTACAGTCGCGAACTGGTCAGGCCGCATTTGTTTACCGACCGCATCTGATCGGCACTCCGATGAGAATCTGCGCGGAACGGGCATACGGGTCACACGCTGACGAGATCCTTACATCACCTCAGATCGCTTTGCGATCTCTTGAATCAGCACCTCTGGAGGCCGACGCGGCCGGACTGGCGATCCTCGCCTGCCTCGGCTCCGTCAGCGACCACAAGATCGACATCGCCCACGTCCGTGAGGAAGGTCACGCCATCGGGCCGTCCCCGCTCCAGGGGCGAACCATGATCGCCGCGCCCATCTGGTACGGCTCGGCCGTCGCCGGCTCGGTCGCACTGCTGGCCAAGGACGCGCCCATGCGACGCGCCGCCACCCGCGCCCGGTACGTGACTGCCGTGATGGACACCGCCGCGGCGATGAGCGGACACCTCACCCGTTCCGGCACGCGCCGGGCCAGCTGATTGACTGCAAACCCCCACGAGCACCACAGAAAGGCGCCACCCCGTGTCCCGTTCAGTCCTGATCACCGGCGGCAACCGCGGCATAGGCCTCGCCATCGCCCGTCACCTCGCCGAGGCCGGCGACCGCGTCGCCATCACCTACCGCTCGGGCGAACCCCCCGAGGGCCTGCTCGCCGTCCGCTGTGACATCACCGACACCGCCCAGGTCGACGCCGCGTTCAAGGAGGTCGAGGAGCAGCACGGCCCCGTCGAGGTCCTCGTCGCGAACGCCGGCATCACCAAGGACCAGCTCCTGATGCGCATGAGCGAGGACGACTTCACCTCCGTCCTCGACACCAACCTCACCGGCGCCTTCCGCGTCACCAAGCGCGCCTCGCGCGGCATGCTCCGCGCGAAGAAGGGCCGCGTGGTGTACATCTCCTCCGCCGTCGCCCTGCGCGGCGAGAGCGGCCAGGCCAACTACGCCGCCTCCAAGGCCGGCCTCGTCGGCTTCGCCCGCTCCATGGCCCGCGAACTCGGCTCCCGCGGCATCACGTTCAACGTGGTCGCCCCCGGCCTCACCGAGACCTCCATGAGCGAGGCGCTGAGCGACGAGCAGCTCGAGAATCTCAAGACCCAGATCCCCCTCGGCCGCCTCGCCCGCCCCGAGGAGATCGCCGCCACCGTCGCCTTCCTCGCCTCCGAGCAGGCCGCCTACATCACCGGCGCCGTGGTGCCCGTCGACGGCGGCGCCGGCATGGGCCACTGACCACCGTGACCGCCCGCCACGCTGGAGTCCGATGAGCACATGATCTGACAGTGGGCAGTCCCCCGTGGGCTGCCCCGCGGCAGCAAGACCTTGGTGTGTCCAGCACCTCGGCCCGCCCGCCGCATCTCTGCCACCACCCGGCGAGTGTCCAGCCCGCCTGGTGAAGAACCCGGTCCGCAGACCGGGCAACACCGCCCCTGCCAGGGCGGATCACTTGGTTCCGGAAGAACCGGCCCCGCCGAAGAGGGGCTCACGCATGCCCGAAAGGAGGGCGTGCCCTGCCCATGATGCAGCATGCCCGCGCGCCGGTCCACGCCGCCGCCGCTCCACCGCGCCTTCCGCGCGGACAACACCGAATATCCACAAACAACCGATACATCCTGGTCCGCGACCACGCCGACCAGGAAATCGGCACCACCGCGTCCCGCCGCACCCGGCGCGGCGACTTTCTGCGCGCCGCCACCTGGGCCATCACCCAGCGCCTGCACCCCAAAGCCGGCAACACCACACTGCGCGTCGCCCGCGACCTCGCCGCCCGCCTGAACGCCGACGGGCACGTCGCCTACTGCCGCGACACAACGTACAAGCGCCTCGGCATCAGCCGGCGCACCCTGGAGCGGCACATCGCCATCCTGCGCGAACTCGGCCTCCTCGTCTGGGCCGTCCACGGAAGCCGGACCAACACCCGACCCGCCGGAAGCGGCGAATGGGCCGGCACCGCCACCATCTACGCCGCCGTCGTCCCGCGCGCCTGGGACGACGCGGTCGGCCACCGCGTGCGCGGCCACGGCTATCACGCCCGGCACATCGGATTCACCGAACACGGACGCCAGTTGGCCATCACCGAAGCCCGCCGCCGCACCCGCCCCTCCCGCCGCCGCACCCGCCCCTCCCGCCGCCGTGACACCCCTTCCTGTAAGACCAACCACCCACGTCCTACAGCTGAGATGAGAGGGAGAAAGAACAACACCAGCGCGCCCCACGGCGCGAGGCCGCGGCCCCGCCGCCGACACGCAGTGCCCGAGCCCTACCGAGCCAGCCCCAGCCAGGCCGCACACGCCGTCTCCGTCGCCGCCTGGATACGCCCCCGGGTGCCATGGACCCAGGGCGAGGGACTGCGCCGCCTCGCCTTCGCCCTGCGGCCCTGGATCGCTACCGGCCTCTCCGCCGCCGACCTCGCCGCCGACCTGTCGGTCTGGCGCGTGCCCAGGCGGCCAGCCTCCCCGGCCAGCATGATCATGGCCCGCTGGAGCGAGACCACCGGCCACGACGAGCCCGCTGCCGACCCCTGCCGCGGCGAGGACACGCCTTGCGGGGTCCCGCCCAACGCGGCCTTTCGGGAGGCCATGGACGCAGTCCGCGCCCGCCTCACCAGGCTGTCGCCGCCCGTCGAACCGGAGCCCGAACCGCCCGGCTTCGTCATCCGCGACCGAATTCTCGCCTCGCTCGCCGAGGCGGACCGGGCCCGCCGCACGCGCACCGCCGAGCAGTGCCTCACCTTCGCCGAGTGGGAGGCCGTCTGCGACGCCAGGGAACGAGCCCCCTGGTGACCCCGCGCCGACCCAGGCCACGCACGTACGGCACGCACCAGGCCACGGCGCCGACGAGGAACCCGACCGCGAAGCTCTCGAACCGGAACACGGCGCCCCCTGCCCGTTCAGGACCCCGCTGCCGGGGCGGCCTCGGGCACGGACTCCTCGACGGTCTCCCCCTGCGCCGCGCCCTCGGCGCCGCGCCGGCGCGTGCGGAAGACTGCCCGCACCGACCGGAACAGGGCACGGACCAGCCGCCACAGACCGATCGCGCCGCAGCCGACCGCCGCGCCGCTGGCGCCCAGACGTGCAAAGGTCTCCAGCCAGCCGGGCCAATGCAGGTAGCCCAGCGTCAGCGATGTACCGATCAGGCTCAGGCTGAGCACCATCAGGACGCTGCTGTGACCGATCACCCCCCAGGTACGCCTCAGTTCGGCGTAGGCCTCCGGGTTCGCCTCCCGCCACGGGACGCGTCGGCCGGTCCGCTCGTGCTCACTCATCGCTCTCTCCGCTCCTTGCAGACTGAGTTCGGTCGTCGTGAGCCCCGCCCAGGACCTCCCGGGCATGGAGCAGTCCCTCTCCCAGCTCCTCCAGTTCCAGCCGTGCGTCGTCCAGTAGTTGCCGGGGCAGCAGCCCTTCGGGCAGCGCGGGTCTGACTGGCACTACGGCCACGCGGTCGTCGCGGATCGCCGACTCCACCGCCTCCTCCCGCCGTCCGACCTCGACGGCCTGGTCGACCAGGAGCGCGAGCGACTGCGCGTATCCGAGGAGAAGGTCGCGGGCTTCCACGTTGTCCGCCGCCAGCGGCACGAGACCGGCCGCGTCCCACACCAGCCGCGGCAGCACCGCCGCCGCGCGCGCCAGCTCGTAGCGCCCGCTGCGCTCGGCGAGCATGCGCAGGCGCTGCTCGTCGGCCAGCAGCCGGTAAAAGACCGCCGCGTACGCCTTGCTCGTTTCGACGACGCGCACGCGGCGCCGGGTGAAGCGCTGGACGGCCGCGGGCAGACCGGCGGCCGCGGCCATGCCGGCCGCGCCAGCCGCCAGGAGACCGGTGGCCGCCGGCAGCAGGGATGTCGCCGGACCCAGAACGGCGAAGGCAGTCACGGTGAACAGCGCGGTCCGGCCGACCGGGAGGGGCCGGGGAAGCACGAGGCATCCCAGCGTCCAGATGTACTGGGGCGGGCGGCGTCCCCATACGCTCCGGCACATCCAACGCCCCAGCCGGTGCTGCTCCGGGTCGAAGAAGCCCGCCTCGCGCAGCACACCCGCAGGGTGCGGCCCGAAGATGTCCCAGCGCAGCCACCCATCCCGGGTCCGCTCCCGTATCAGCAGCAGTGCCTCCATGGCGCCCCGAGCAGCGGCAGGGGTCGAAGCCCGGATGGCCAGCTCGGCGCCCACGGAGTGATGGAGCCGGGCGGCTTCCTGGACGGCGTGGGTCCACCGATCCCGGTCTGCATCGAAGGGCTGAGGCTGTGCGGCGGCCGGCCTCATCGCTGGCCCGCCGCGGCCGGGGCGTGAGCGGGTGCCGCGTTTGCGGTGGAGCCGGGGACGGTGAGCGGGCTGCAGGCGGAGGCGGCAGGCGCACCGGCGAGCACGAGGCCGGCGGCCAGGAGGCGAGGGGCCATGTGAGGAAGTCCTGTTCGGGTCGGAGAAGGCACCGTTCACCTCCTACAGGTGCGGCCGAAGCCGCCGGTGTGACACTCCGCCCGAACTTTTTGTGGGCTCCTTCAGCCGAGCGTGCCCTCGAAGGTGACCTTGGAGCCGCCCGCGTCGATGGCCTCGACCGTCACCGGGCCGCCGATGGCTGTCTCCGGGACGCGGAAGGAGACGGTCTGTGTGGCGGTGCGGTACGGGGCGATCGCGGCGTCGCGGTACCCGTACACCGGACGGACGGTGGCGGCCAGGTGCAGCTCCTGGCCGGTCAGGATCCGCAGGGTGGTGCCCAGGCCGGACATCGGGTCGCCGGAGCGGTTGACCACGCTCAGCTCCAGGCTCCCGGTGCGCGAGGCACCTTCGCCGCTCACCGTCACCTTGCCCACGCGCACCTGGCCGTTCCACTGCCCCAGCGGCGTGACCGACTGCCCGGCCGGCGCACCCTGCGGCGCCTGCGGGTCCGGGGAAGCGGCAGTACCGCCCGGCAAGGCACCTTCGAAGAACAGCAGTTCAGGCTCGGCCAGCCCCTCCTCGGTCGCCTCCACGGTCACCGTGACCGGCAGGCCCTGGGCCTGCTCGGGAAGCACCAGCTTCACATCCCTGTCGACGGAGCCGTTGGGGCGCACCTGCTGCGGCTCGTCCGTGGAAGAGGACGCGCTGCTGTCGGTGGCCTCGGCAGCGGTGCGCCCGAGAGCTCCGTAGCGGGCGGTGACGGCGGTCTGCGGCGCGGTCGCGACCTGCTCCCGCTGGTTGGCCACGGTCACCCGCGCCCTGTACGCGCTCGAGCCGGCCGGCACACCGGGCACGGCCCCGGCCGGCTGCCGCTCGAAGCCCTGCAGCGTCACCGTCCACGCCCCGTCGCCGACCGGCAGCGGCGTTCCGGGCTTCACGATGCCGTCCGGCAGCACTGTGGAGGGCGAGGGCCGTGCCGCGGGGGTGCTGCTCGTCGTCTGCCCGTCGGCCTTGGGCTCGCTGTCGGAGTCGGCGCAGCCGGAGATCAGGACCGTGCCGGCCAGGAGCACGATCGGAAGGACGTGGCGCAGGCGCACGGGCATGGTTCCCCCTTGTCAGGTACCGGATCTCGGTCGAGGGGATCATGCCAAAACGCGTCCGGCCGGGGCCGGACGCGCTGGTGAAGGGTGTTGGTTTCCGGCCGCCCGCTCTCTGCGGAGAGCGGAAGGTCACAGGGTGATGGGGATGGGGACCAGGAAGTACTCGGTGTCGCCTACGCGGACGCGCAGCGGGTGCCCGGGCGGGAGGGTGAACAGCCGATGATGCACGGTCGCCGGGGAGTTGCGCTCGGACAGCGCGGGCTCCAGTGCGGTACGGACGGCGGCGCGGGAAGTGTCGGACAGCGGGTTGCGCTCGGCGATCTCCGCGCAGTGGTCGAGCTGGGCGTCGGTCAGGTCGGGACCGAGGCCCTGGCGGAGGGCCTCGACGGCGACGGCCGGGGCCAGGACCGCCCGGTTGTGGTCGCGGCAGATGTGGCCGGGCGTGCCGTGGGGCTGGAAATGCCGGGCGGTACCGATGGAAGTCATGGGGGATTCCTTGGGGAAGAGATTCTGGCTGTGCTCGCGGGTCGTCAGGTCTCGGCGATGGTCAGGGCGGGCGTCGGAGGCATCGGGGACTTCCGCTCTCACCTGGAGCGGGCGGCGGTCTGTGCCGACGACGAAGAAGAGGAGTGACGGGAGCCCTCCCACCCCGGGGCTACGCGTAGTAGCTCGCCATGATCCACTCGGGCTTGCTGGCGCGGGCCCGTAGTTCCAGCACGGACAACGCCCGCTTCAAGGCCTCGTCGTGCTGGGATGCGGCGCTCATCGACGCGGGGTCGAGCGTGAGGGGCCCGCTTTCGGGCTGGCGGACGACGGCCGCCAGGATGTGTCCGTCTTCTTCCCACCCGATCGAGTACGTCCGAAGGAGCAGCGACCCCAGGCCGTTAGCGGCCAGTCGCTCCTCCGCGGCGGCAGCGAAGTAGTCGGGGTGGTTCTCCTCGCGCATGTCCTCTGTCTCCCACGGCACGCGCGGCATCAGAAAGGATGAGCCGTCGACGTCGTCGGTGTACCGGACCAGCTCGTTCGTCAGGCCCTCCCAGTTGTCGGCCGGGCCTCCCAGGCGGTACCCGTACATCAGGGCTTCGTGCTTCTCGATGGCGCCCATGGCGTTCTCCTCGGTTCGTGCCAGTGGTAGTTGGCCGGCGCTCTCGGGTCTGTCGAGGCGGCCGGTTGGGGGCCCGCCCCGGGGGGAGTGAGCCGGGGCGGGCGCGGGCCGGGTCAGCGCGGGCTGAGCGGGATGACCAGGACGCCGACGTGGGGCAGGCTCATCTCGGCCAGCAGCCGGGCCGTCCTGCCGCTGGCGCTGCTCGGGTCTGTGGAGTCCAGGCGTATGGCGCCCCGGTGCGGGCCGCGCGCGGGGTAGAGGTGCACCGTGCTCTGCGGTGCGTTGCGCTCGAAGACGCTGATGGTGGCGTAGTCGAACCCTCCGAGGTTCGGGTACCGCTCGGCGACGGCCACAGACAGGGCGGCGATGAGGTCGGGGCTCGGCGAGGCGACCGAGAGGGGAAGCGGGGGGCGGCGCGGACGGATGCGCAGAGCAAGGGCGCGTATCAGGACGCCGAGGCCGAAGCCGAGGGCGAGGGAGGCTGGCTGGATCAAGGTGGTTTCCCCGTGTTGGTTGTGACTGGGCCGGTGTTCGGAGCGCGGGTTAGGCGGTGGTGCTGGCCACGGCGGCGTGGACGAGGCGGGCGAGTCCCTGGCGCCTCTGGTACTTGGTCAGTCCCTGGACGCTTCCGGCGCTCTCGTGTCCGGCGGCGGCAGTCAGGCCGGACACGAGGGCGTGCACGAGTTCCTTGCCTGCGCCGTCGGGTGTGGTCGTCTGGGTGGCTGCCGTCAGTGCACGGGCGATGGGCCGGGTGGCTGCGGCGTACGCCTTGACGAAGCGGGGCTCGCCCTCGGCCGCGACGGCGGTCAGCACGCGCACGACCGGAAGGTGGCCGCTCCACCCGTCGAGTACGGCGTCGACCATCCGGGCGGCGCCGGGCAGTCCGTCCGAGGACCAGGAGCCGTCCTTGAAGTCCTTGAGCGCCGCTTTCGTCTCCTTGGCCAGGAGCCCGGATGCTTCGAGGACGACGCCCTCGATGTCGGGGAAGTACTGGTAGAACGTCGCGGGCGACGTGCCCACCTCCTGGGCGATGTCCATCACCTTGATGTCGCGGTAGGGCCGGGTGGCGAGAAGCTGGATCGTCGCGTCCATCAGCTTCTGCCGGGTCTGGAGGCCGCGCTGGCTGGGCACGCGGCGGTCGGGGGTGCGGGTCACGACACGGGTGGGCACAGTCGTCTCCTGAGCTGGAGGAAGGAAGGGGGGTGGTCCAGGTCTGGGGGCGGTGCCGCCGGACCCGACGTTCAATCACATTACACATTGAAGCATGAATAAGCAACGCCCTGGGGTGGGTATCCCAACGTTGCCGCCTGACCTGCACCCGCGCGGCCCTGGCGGCTGCGTCCCCGGACTCAGCGCGGACGGTGTCGGCCAACGGGAGAAGTCGAGCTCGTCGCCGTCCAGTTCAACAGCGGCATCGGCATGCTCGCCCGGAATGACGCCCGCCATCAGCAGCACGTCGGCGCGGTCGTCCCGCAGCCCGAAGACGGTGAACACCTCTCCGTGCCAGCCAGCTCGACTTGCGCTGGGGGCTGGCCGGGTCCAGGCCGAGGCCGACGGCCATGTCCTCCACGGCGTCGGCCAGTTCCGCCGCCTCCGGCCGGCGCCCGGGACCGGCATCGCGCAGGAATTATCACGTGCGGAACAGGAACGCCACGGCCGAGCCGTTCGTAGTGGCGGGGTCGAGGCGCAGCATGACGGTCTCTCCGAGGACTTGCGGGGGAGGGACGTGCCGGGTGATCGCCCGGCAAGTCGCGCCCGTGGGGGACCTGCTACGCCTCGGACTGCGGCGGCTGCAGGGCTCGGGCGGACATGCGGTGAGTGAGGGCATGCGCGCCGGCGAACGCCGTCCCTGCGCCGAGGGCCAGGTAGTCCACCGCCCTCCCGCGTGGGACGAGTTCGTAACCGTGGCCGTGCAGCAGCACGGTGCAGACAGCGAAAGCTCCCGCCACCAGGGCGGCGTCCAGACCGGCCGCGGCGGCGCTCCACACCCAGCGGGCGCGAGCCGGGGCGGTCTTGCGCGCGTCCCGCCTGCGGAGGGCGGCGCAGGCCCCGCTCCGGGCGAGCCGGCGCGTCTTGACGACAAGGACAGCCAGCGGGACGACGAACAGCCACATGACGGGCTGCTCCATCAGGAAGCCGCAGCCGGCGAGCAGCGCCACCAGCCCGTAGACGGTGTGCAGTGGCTGACAGCGGCGGTGCTGGACGGTGCGGGGACGGAGGTCGTCGGACATGGCTCTCCTCGGCTGAAGACGTTCGGGAAGTCGGCCCGGTGCACGGGCCGGGGGACCTGTGGCACGGGCGGGACGGGGCCCACCCGTGCCGCACGGGGACTGTTAGGCGTTCGTGCCGTGCCGGGGCGTCGCCGAGGGGCGGAGGCGGGCGCGGCGCAGCCGGTCGGACCACGGCGCGTCGGCGGGCCCAACGGGGTGCTCAGGGATGGTGATCTCGTAGTGCGGGCAGCTGCCGCGCTTTTCAGTCTCCAGGGCGGCGTGCCGGTGGGAGTTCGGGCACTGCTGCCGCTCGTGCTCTTCCCTCCAGTAGCGGACCGCCAGCGTGCGGCCGGTTCCGCCCTCGCGCGGTTCACTCGGCTGCTGCTCCCGGAAGCGCTCGCCCGCGTCCGGGTCCACCCACCAGTTCTCGACCTGGCCGGAGTCGGAAATGCCCCGCCGCCGTTCGGCATCGCGCTTGCTCGGCTTGAGTTGGTGGACCTGGTGGGCCAGGACCCGAACCGTGGACCGCTTGTGCTGGGTCAGCAGCTCCCACAGCGCCCGCACGTGGCGGAGCATCAGCTCCTGGCCGCCCTGGCGGCCCGATCCGCTCCGGTACCGCTCAGGGTTGTCCGGGTCGCGAAGCCGGGTCTCCGGATCCAGGATTTCGCCGGGGCGCGCCAGCAGGGTCTCGTAGGGCGAGAACGGCAGCTTCAGCAGCGACTCGTCGCACGTCAGGGCAGTGACCCAGGTCCAGGGGACGTCATCGCACGCGGCCTCCACCGGCTCCAGAAGCCGGTCGGGCCGCAGAAGGAACCAGCCTTCCTCCGTCCGGGGCGACCACGGACCCCACACGTAGCCGACGATGCGTCGCCCATTGGGCAGAGCGAGGGGGGTGTCGAGGAACAGCATCCCGCGCGAGGCGGGGAGGTGGGCGGGATCGAACGGAGTCGTCGTCTTCTCCGCCCGCCGCACCACGCGGCGTAGCGCCATCTGGCCGAGGGAGTCGCCGATCTGGAAGAGGCGGGCGGAGGAGGCCCGGTCGGCTTCCTGCCGCAGTTGCGTCACCACGGCCGCCTCCAGGCCGTCCGGATGCCCGTAGGGCGCCAGCCGCTCACGCTCCCGCCGGTACACCTCCGCCTTCGCCCGGGCCCAGTCCAGGCTCTGCCTGTGGGCCTCCACGTACCGGCGCCGCCATGTACGGATGCGGTGCTGGTCGGGAGTTTCCCAGACCGCGTCGTCCGCGCGTGCGAGACTCCGGCCCGGTGTGGTTTCACCGGGGTACAGCCCCAGCGCGCGGAACCGGCGGACCTCTGCGTCGAAGTCGCCCACGACGACGTCCGGCGGGTCAATGATCATCCGCTGGTGCCTGTCGTCCGGATCGAGCGCCCACTCCATGCCCGCGAGTTGGGCCAGCACCGCGCGCAACGTCTGTTCGTCCGCGCTCTTCAGGAAGTCGACCACGAGCATCTGCACCGTGTTCGCGTACGCGTCGGTCGCCGCGAAGCGCAGCATGCGCTTGACGAACCCGCCGACCGGGCCGCGCTGGCCGCTGGACAGCGCCAGCATCTGATCCGCGACCCGCTGGTCGCCCAGTGCCGCGTTCGCCAGGTGGTCGTACATCTGCCGGAAGACGGCCATCTCCTCGTCCTCGGCGAGGACGTTGTCGATGGCGCCCCGTACCCGCGCCGAGGATGCCGGGGAGGCTCCCTCCGGGACCGGTGGCCGGACAAACTGACCGGCAGCGGCATGCAGTTCCCGGTACAGCTTCAGCTGGAGCTCGCTGAGGATGAGGAGATCGTTGGGCTTGACCGGGGTCCGCTTGGCGGCACGGGCCGCGATAGCCAGAAGCTCGGAATCCGACAACTCGGGCATGTTCGAGTGCATGTCATCCCTACTTGGACGCGGGGGATTGGGGAGAGGTCGCGGGTGCCGAGCACCAGGCGATGAAATGACAGTACACATCGAAAAAGGAATAAGCAACGCAATGGAGTGGGGTCCGGGCAAGGCCGTTGCCTAGTGCGCGAGCAGGCGTCCTGGCCCGGCTGTTCGGTGCGCTGGTCCGCAGGGACGGCGAGGCGGGGCGCGCTTACCGTGCGACGCCCCGCCTCGGTTCCTTTGTGTCAGGCCAGGTAGTCGGCGACCAGGTCAGCGAAGTCCTCGGGGGTGAGGACCGTGACGCCGAGCTCGGCCGCCTTGACTGCCTTCGAGCTCGGCTTGCCCCCGTTGGACGGCGCGGCGACGAGGATGGACGTCTTCGCGCTGACGCTGCTGCCCGCGCGGCCGCCGGCCTTCTCGATCAGGGCGTTCATCTCGGACCGCCCGTAGGCCTCCAGCCGTCCGCTCATCTTGCCGGTGACCACCACGACCTTGCCGGTCAGCGGACCTGCACTCTCCGCCGCCGACGCCTCCTGGGGCTCGGTCATGTTGACGCCCGCGGCGATCAGCTTGTCGATGACGGGCGCCAGGGCGGCGACCTGCTCGACGATGACCGGGGCCTTCTCGGGCCCGATGCCCTCGACGCCCTGCAGAGCGACAGCGTCGGCCTGACGGATGGCGTCCATGCTCTCGAAGTGCCGGGCGATGCGGCGGGACATGCTGCGCCCGGTGCCGAGCACGCCCAGTGCGCAGAAGACGCGGCTGAGCGGAAGTGTCTTGGCGGCCTCGATCTGCTCGGCGAGCTTGGCTGCCCTCTTGGCGCTCTTGGTCGCCTCGGTGAGTTGCTCGGCGGTCAAGGTGAACAGATCGGCGACGTCGTTGACGTAGCCGGACGTGACCAGGGCCGCTACGTAGGTCTTGCCGAGGCCGTCGATGTCGAGCATCTCGCGCTGCGCGGCGTACTCGATCAGTGCCGGGAGCGCGCACGCGGTGCCCTTCGCGCACCGCCACCGCTCCTGCGTCTTGTTGATCTCGCCACGGCAGTTCGGGCAGACCGCGGGCAGCGGCACTTCCCGTGCCCCCTCCGGGCGCAGCTGGACCACGGCTCCCTGCACGCGGGGGATGATGTCGCCGGCCTTGTGCACCGTCACGGTGTCGCCGAGGTGGAGGTCCCGGCGGCGAATGTCGGCGGGGTTATGGAGGGTGGCCCGGGTGACGTGGGAGCCGTCGATCTCCACAGAGGCGAGGATCGCGGTCGGCGCGAGGACCCCGGTGCGGCCGACCTCCCACACGACGTCCTCCAGAACGGTCTGTCGCTCGACCGCGGGGAGCTTGACCGCAATGGCCCAGTGAGGGAAGCGGGTGCCGAACCCGGCAGCCGTCTGCTCTCCCGTGTCGTTCATCTTGATCACCACCCCGTCGATTCCGACGGGCAGATCCGCACGCATGGCAGCGATCGCGTCAACCCGCTCCTGTGCCGCGGCCAGGTCGGCGACGACGTGGAGCCCGGCCGGGGAGTCCGCGGTCGTCTGGATTCCGGCTGCGGCCACGGCGGCCAGGGTCTCGGCGTGCGTGGCTCCGGCGGGCAGGAACGATACGCCGTCCAGTCCGACCGCGCCGTAGGCCCAGAACGTCATCTGGAGCCGGTACGGCCGGTCCTTCGCCCTCAGCGTCCCGGCCGTGCCGTTGCGGGGGTTGGCGAAGACCTGCGCGTTGTGAGCGGCACGGACCTCGTTCGCCTTCTCGAACTGCTCCTGGGTGAAGGCGACCTCGCCGCGGACCTCGACGGTGACCGGCTCGGCCAGACGCTCGGGGAGGCCGTCGATCTGCCCGATGACGTGGCTGATGTCCTCGCCGTGACTGCCGTCACCGCGGGTGATGATCTGCGTCAGACGGCCGGCGCGGTACCGAGCGGCCACGGCGGCACCGTCGATCTTCGGCTCCACGGTGAATCCGCCCTGCGGCGCGCGGCCCAGACGGCGCTGGAGCGAGGCGCCCCATGCCACCAGGCCCTCGGCGTCGAAGACGTTGTCCAGGCTCAGGAGGCGAGTGGTGTGCGCAACGTCGCCGACGGGCGCTGCACCGTCGGCCACGAGCCCGGTGGGGGAGTCCGGGGAGACCTCGGCGGGGTTCTCCTCCTCCCAGGCCTGCACCGACCTTCGGAGCTGATCGTAGGAGGCGTCGTCCAGGACGCTGTCGCCGTCACCGTAGTACGCCTGCGAGGCCTCGCGCAGGAGCTGGAGCGCGGCCTCGTACTCGGTGCGGTTGGACACAGCAGACTGCGCCTGAGCGGCGGGAAGAGTCGTCATGAGGGTGATCCTCTCTTAGGGGTCTGACAGTGGCCGCGCGCCCGGATGCAAGGGCATTTAGGGCAATGCGGGCCACCGAAGGCGAGCGCGCCAGCAGGTGAAGAGAAAGAGGCAACCAAGGACTGGTCGGCCCAGATGGTGCTGGCGGAGAAGAGTCGGCGAAGGGTTGCGCCGACGTTTGGACGCGGAGACGGCGCCACTAGCCGACGAGTCGCGAAGCCTCCGCGCTCACCAGGGCGCGCCGCATCGACGGCTCGGCTTGCCGCAGCAGAGCAACCATGCGGAAGAGCGAGGAACGCGGCACCGTGCGCAGCAGCACGGAGGCAACGCCTCCTCGGAAGGCGTAGATACCGGGGCGACCGGGGACGGCACGGAGCAGGCCGCTCAGAATCACCTCGGCCAGGTGGCTCGGGCACGGAGCCGTCTCCACCGAGCTGTGCAGCAGCCGCATCACCGGCAAGTGGGGGACTCCTGCGGCCAAGTGGCCCGCGAGACGGAACGCTTCGGGGGATGCGGTGGCGCGGAAGCGGAGGACCAGTTCCTCGGCAGTGAGTCCCGCCGGGGAGGTTGTCCCTTCGGCCGGGAGCGCCTGCGGAATGAAGGCGACCGCTGCCGGGACCTCGGTGCCGCCGGTGCCAAGGAGCGTGAACCAGCTCTCCAGCCAGGCGGAGGAAGGTTCCAGAACAGGCACAGGGATGGTGTCCGCTCCCGCGTGGGGTGTGCTGTCGTGCGCCGTGAAGATCAGTTCGGAGTTAGCGGATCCGGCGGCCGGGGCATGGACGCGGCCGGGCGTCCCGGGCAGTGCGGTGCGCTGCCACATGCGCTCCGGCAGTGGCTGTACCACCGCCACCGGTCGCACTCGCGCCCAACTGTGCAGAGTCTTGTGCCAACGGTCACCGGCCGGCCCGGGGTACCACTGGGGGCCGGAGCAGTCGCTGAGCACGAGGGTCACCAGCCGGTCGCTCTCGACCTGTCGCCCTCGCAGCGTGCCATCGGCCTTGAGCACGGACACCGTCACGCTCCCGAAAGGGCCGTCCTGCGCGAGAGACTGGCGCAGCCTCCGCAGCAGCGGCCGCCACATCGACATCGTGGGCCCGGCATCGAAGACGAGCTGGAGGCGATACGCCGGTGCCGTGTTCGTTCCTATGGTCACGTCGTCTCCTTGGGGCCTCTGGGAGGGGCGAGGCCCGGACCGGGCCGAGGGAAAGTCGGTCCGGGCCTCGCGGCCCCGGCCGTCGAGGGAGTGCCACGGCCAGGGCGAGCCGCGGGGACGTGGCTCCTTCGGAATTGGCTTGGAATGGTGGGGCGGTTTACCACCCCCACAGCAAGTACAATACACATTGAACAGTGATTACACAACATCGAGTTGTGTGCCTCATCCACTGGCGAGCCAGTCCCAATTACCCGGCCACCGGGCTGCCCGTTGGTTTCATACCTCCCGGCGAACCTGGTCGCCGACGATGCCCACGAGCAGTGCGAACTCCCGCGCGCCGGCCCTGCGGCCGGCTAAGCCACGCCGTCCTGGGCCTGGCTCTCGACGCGGTGCAGCACGTGGGGGGCGACGAGGTCGGCTCCGCAGTCGTCCCAGCGCACAGCCTGGTAGGCGTACGAGGCGGCGCCCTCCGCCATGCCGAAGGTGCGCCCGGAGCGTTCTGTCCCCCGGGCCCGCATCACCACATGTGTCCCGTCCGCGTAGTAGGTGAGCGCGGGATCGAACATGGTCGCGGGTCGAGTCACGTCCGAGGCCAGGGGGCGGGCCCGGATCACGATGTCGGCGACCTTGTCGGCGTCGACCCCCGGAATGTCCATGCGCCGGTCAGGCTCGACCTTCCAGGACAGACCGGGGAACAGGCGGGTCACCTGTGCGCGCACCCACTGCCACGCCTCGTCCGAGGCCTCCTCGGTGGGCTCGTTCGCAGAGGAGTGCCAGCCCTCGGCACAGTCCGCGCCCTGCGCGCCGAGGAGGGCCATCACCTCGGCGCGGGTGATCTCGTCCGGGAGCTGGGTGCTGGCCTGCAAGCGGTGGACGTACCGGTGGAAGAGCTGGAAGGCCAGGGTCTCGCCGTCCAGGTGGTGAGCGTAGACGATCCTCAGAACCGTCCCGTGTCCCTCGGAGTCGGGGACCAAGGTGGCGATGGCGGGTGGCGGCGTGGTGTTGATGGCCATGGGGAGGCTCCGTTTCGTGCAGGGTGAGCGGCGGCCGGCGGCGGGCTGCGGCACGGCCGCCGCGCGGGTCAGGAGGGAGGAGTGAACTGCCAGGGCCAGAACGGCGGGCGGGTCGTGGTGGGGTACAGCACTGGCCGGGCCTTCTGCTCGGATCTCGCCCGCTCGGCGCGCTCTTGTACGGCCTCCTCCAGGAGCCGGGGACGGTTGAGAGCGTCGCCGCAAGAGACGGTCACCTGCCTGCCGAGCCTCCACAGCTGGGCGTTCACGGCGCAGCACGCGGCGTTGAGCGGGTCGAGGTCGTTCAGCCACCAGTGGTAGAGGGCAGGGTCGGTCCCGAAGAACCGCAGCGTGGCGGCAGCTGACCGGGCCATCGTCCCCGTGCCCGCAGCGGGTTCCAGGAACAGGTCACCGGGCTTGCGTTCGGCGGAGAGCACCATGTCGCCCATGAAGTTGGTGACGATCCCCGGAGTGAAGAACTCGCCGGTCGACTGCCGTTCGCTGTAGCTGCGCATCCGGGTGATGAGCAGGCCGAGGACATCGTCGGACTCGGCGCGGGCGGTGTCGGAGCAGTACTCCAGCAGCCCTGCGCGCAGGAGGATCCGGGCGTAGTCGGCCAGGCCGCGGATGTCGTTGTCGGTGGGATGGGAGAGCCAGTCGTGGAGCGGGCGGGCGGCCTCGGTCAAGTCCGGGTCGTAGGTCCAAAACGAGTTCCAGCCGGCTCGCAACGTGTCGACGAGCTCTTCGTCGTCGAGGGGGAGCAGGAGCGGGCCGTAGTCGGGGCCGTCCGGCTGTGAGGGCGCGGAGAGGGCGAGGGCGGCCGGAGTGCCGACTGCGATGGCCCGGTCGCTGGAGCCTCCGCGGTTGGACGTCCACCAGGCGTGCGCGGCCTCGGCGATGGCGTGGGCGTGGTCCCGCCCGCTTTCGGGCGCCATGGCGCGGCGCATTCCGGTGGGCGGGATGCCGTACAGGGTCACGCCGCGCTCCCCGGCCCTTGCACGATGAGGTGATCGAGCTGGGCGACGAATGACGGCAGGAGGGTCCGCTTACGGCCTAGGCGCCGCGAGCCGAACGGCTGCAACGTCCCGGGGTGACCGCTGGGCTGGAAGTCGCTGTCGATGATCCAGGTACGGTCGTCGGGCATCCGAGACAGCCGGTAGGCGGCCTTGTTGAGCAGCGCGCCGTGTTCGAAGAGGAGGAGTTCGGCGTACCAGCCGGTGACGCCTCCCGCTTCGCGTTCACCGAGGACCGGCACGACGCCGGTGAACTCCAGGGTGGTGTCCTCGTCGGTGACGGTGGCGGTGAACGTCCTGGCTGTGCGCAGCGGGGTCAGGGCCCGCTGTGCGGCCTGGTGGGCGTCGGGGTGTCCGATCGGCTCGGCGATAACGCATCGTCCCGCGAGGGAGAGCGGGTCGTCGGTGGCGGAGGCTGGCTGTTTCAGGGGCGCGAGCTCCCTGAGCAACGCGTCACGTCCGAGGGTCGCGAGGTACCAGTACTCCTGGGTGCGGGTGCTGGGAATCATGGTGTCCATGGGGCCCTCCTGGGGCGGCACTGGCGGGATGGTCCTCGCCAGCGGGTCAGTTCGTGGGTGCGGCGTAGCGGCGGGGCCTGCCGTGGTGAAGGACGACGGGTGCTCCGTGGCGACCCGGCGGGGAGCGAGCGCGGCCATCGGGGCCGCGTCCCTCGCTTCCGGCCGTGGCTCAGGCGCGCGCCGCCTCGGCCTCCTCGTCCGCGGCTTCGGCCGTGAGGTTTTCGAAGTAGTCACGGGCGCTGTCGACCATGCCGGGGACGTCGCACCCGAAGGACTCGGCCGCGTCCAGGAGCGCCGCGAGCATGGCGGCTTCGCGTTCAGCTCCGGAGGCGGCGACGGCGCACAGGACATCGAGCTTCACGGGGTACGCCTCGCTGCGCAGTCCCTCGGCGGCCTGGTGGAGCTCGTGGGCGGTGACCCGGCCGTCCGTCAGGCAGAAGACCTGAGCGATCAGATCGCCGATCACGCGATCAGCGCTCTCCTGGTCGTCCACGACCTGGTCGCCGGGGAGGTTGAAGGCGATCTGGGCCATGGCCTCGGCCGCGAGGACGCCGAGCCGTACGCGCTCGGCCAGCTCGGGAACGGGCAACAGGGCTTTGGGGGCCTGCCTGTTGTAGGCCTTCAGCGCCGCGTCGGCCCATGCGGCGCGGTCGGCGAGGGTGCACTCACGTGCGGGGGTCATGTTGACGCCGGATTCCGCGGCTGCGGTGAAGCGCGCAGCCTTGCGGTCGGGGATGGACGTGTCCACGGTCGTTCCTCTGGGTGAGGTTTCCAAGATGGTGGTGTGCGTGAGAGCAGCTGTACGCCGCTCGATCACGAACACCACACTACATATTGAAACGCGAATACACAACACGCTAGATGCGGGGACGGGCATCCGCCCACTTCGGGTAGGGGAGTGCGGGCATGCCGAAGACCGCCCTCGACCGCTCGGCCCGAGTACGGCCAACGGGCAGAGCGTACCTGTGGGTCCCCGGGTGCCTCTGGCGCCTGGCCCCGATCTGCTCCAGTGCGGTGCGCAGCCAGGCACGCCGGTCTGACCCCGCAGGGCGCGGCGATGCGCCCAGCGCCGCGATGCGCCGCTCGAACCCGTCGGCACCCCGGTCTCCGGCGACGAACTTGGCGATCGAACGCGCCGAAGCGCGCGGGTTCGCGGATTCCCGGAGTGGTGGAACGGAGAACCCGCTCGCCAGATCGCCGTGGAGAGGGATCCAGGAGCGGGTTCGCGGGGCGGTGGTCCCCCGTCAGGTTGACGAGGAACGTGGCTCCTTGTGCACTCCGGTGGGGTCCGAGCAGGTGGCGATCAGCGCGGCGAGCAGTGATGTGGTGGCCAGCAACCCGAAGAGGTGGGGGTATCCGCCGAGGAGGGGCGCGAGTGAGGCGCTGGCGAAGGGTGCGAGGGCTGCGGCGGTGGTAGCCGGTGCTGCGAGGAGGCCGGAGAGACGGCCGTAGTGGGTGTGGCCCCAGCGGTCGGTGATGGCGGTGGCCTGGAGCAGGGTGAGGTTGCCGCGGACCATGCCGGCTGCGACCGATACGGCGATCAGCAGGACGTACGGGCCTGGCGTCACGGCGAAGGCGATGGTGGTGATGCCGCCCAGGGTGATGAGGACCGTGGTTCGCCTGGTCGCGGTCGTACGTCGGGCGAGGGCGGCGTAAAGGGTGCGGCCCAGGGTTTGTCCGGCGCCGCCGATGCCGAGGACCCAGGCGGCCTGGGCGGTTGAGTAGCCGCGTTCGAGCAGCAGCGGGACGAGGGCGACGACGACGGCGTACATCGCGAACGCCGACAGGGTGAAGGCTGCGGCGAGGAGCCAGAAGGAGCGGCTTCTGGCGACGGGCGTGGTGCCGTCGGCACGGTGGGGTGCGGCGGGTGGGGCGGGAGGCCAGGGTGCGCGCAAGGCCAGGGCGTGCGTGGGGATGGTCAGGACGGCGAGCAGTCCGGCGAGGGCCAGGTAGGTGTGCCGCCAGGAGAGGTGCTCGGCGAGCAGGGCGGTCAGGGGTGCGAAGACGGTGGATGCGAGTCCGCCGGCGAGGGTGACGATGGTGAGCGCGCGGACGTGGTCGGGGGCCCACCAGCGGGTGAGGGCGGCGAAGGCCGGCTGGTAGAAGGTGGTCGCCATCGCGAGTCCGGCCAGGGCCCAACCGGCGAAGAAGACAGGCAGGTTGGGGGCGGCGGCCACGAGTAGCAGGCTGACGGTGCCGAGGACGGCACCGGTGGTCATGACGGCGCGCGGGCCGCGCCGGTCCAGGATCCTGCCGACGCGGATTCCTGCGAGGGCGGAGACGACGAGGGCGAGCGAGAAGGCCGCGGTGGTCGCGCCCGCCGGCCAGCCAGTCGCGTGCGTGATCTCGGGATTCAGTACGGGGAACGCGTAGTAGACGATGCCCCAGCTGGTGATCTGCGTCAGGCAGAGTGCGGGCAGCACGGCGCGGGGCCGCGACCGGTCCCCCGATCCGGTTCCGGCAGCGGCGCGTCGGCGGGGAAGAGGGTGAAGGCGTCGGGCTCGGTACG
>NZ_JBEZHK010000014.1:0-128535 GCF_040650555.1 Streptomyces sp. NPDC048664
TGGAGTACCTGGAGACCACGCCGGAGAAGGCCGTGCTGGCCCTGCCGGACCAGAGCGAGTACAACAACCACGGGTGCACGCGCCGGCCGCCGTTCTTCGTCCCGGGGGGATCCGGGTCCGGCTCAGCCGAGACCTCGGGAGTCCTGCTTGAGCGCCGTGTCCACGGTCAGCGCCGTCGCCACGACCAGGGTCAGCAGCGGCTCGGGAAGCTGGTAGTGGATCTTCAGGACGTAGTTGTCCGCGGTGGTGAACATGGTCTTCGCCAGGCCCTCCCACGTCTTCGTGATCCGGGCGACCTCGTTGTCGGCGTGGTCGACGATCGCGAAGTTCCAGGCGCGCCAGTTCTCCGCCTTGATCGCGCCGACCTTCTGGCCGTTCACGTTCATGGCGAAGTTGATCTTGCCGATCATGTTCTGCTGGACGATCTCGCCCACGGTCTGGCCGTCGGGCCGCGACACGATCACCCGCGACTTGAAGATCTTCGCGGGCCGGGTCAGCAGGAGCTGCGGCTGCCCGTAGGAGTCGCGGATCTCCAGCTTGTGCGTCATGAACTGGTCGAGGCTGGAGACGAAGCGCAGGATCTTCTTGAAGACGCCCTGCCCGACCTCGGTGACCGAGCCGAGCTGGTTGCCGTTCTGGTCGAAGACCCTGTACTCGTTCGTCACCTCGATGAGCTTGGCCTTCTGGTTCACGACCAGGACCGGCTCGGTGAACAGCGTGCCGCCGCCGGCGCCGCTCGGGGCGACTCCGGCCTGGTGCTGCACCTGCTGCTGGATGCGCGCGTCCGGGGCCGGTGCCGGATGGCCGTAGGCCCCCGGCGCCTGACCGCCGGCGGCCGCCTGCGGCGGCACCTGGGCCGGAGCCTGGCCCTGCTGGTCCGCGTGGGTGTGCTCGGTCCACTGGGAGCCGTCCCAGTACCGCAGGGTCTGGGCGGCTCCATGCGGATCCGGGTACCACCCTGCAGGAGTGTTCGATTGCGTGGTCACCGGGGCACACTACCCCGGCCGGGCCCGTCCCCGACCAGCCCGGGCGCTCCGCGATCGGAGGTCACGCGCGCTGTGCACCGCATGTCCCACTCTCCGTCACTTCCGGGGTCCGGATCCGACACCGCGACCCACCGCGCGGGCCGCTCAGCCCGCCGCTCCAGGCTCTAGTCGCTCGCCGCGCGGACCACGCTCAGGTGGCTCGCGGCGCGCCGGGGGCGCCGGGTCGCGCGCGAGGCGGCGGCCGGGCGGCGCGCCTCGCGCAGCACCAGCGTCAGCCGTGAATACCCCATGTCCCGCAGGGTCTTGGGGGTCTCCCCCACCACCCGGCAGTCCGCTCCCCAGCGGGGGTCGGGGTGCAGCAGCGGGCGCACCGCGCCGTCGTGCTCGGTCGCGCTGGATCCGACCGCCCTGATCCAGTGCGGCAGCCCCTGCCGGTAGGCGGCTTCCATGATCGGGTCCTGCGCGATGTCCCGGCGGATGGACTGCAGTTCATGGTCCTGGCCGTGCTGTTCGACCGCCGCGGCGAAGTGCGCCAGCATGGGCAGGCACCAGCTCGCCTCGTGCTCCCCGAGCACGGTCGCCGCGTCGGGGTGGAACAGCACGAACCGCAGAAAGTTGTCGCCGGGCATGGCCGTCGGATGCGGTGCGACACCGCCGAAGAGCGCGTGGAACGCGGAGTTGGCGACGACGACGTCCCAGCGGTGGTCGAACACCACGGAGGGGAACGCCACCGCCTCCAGGAGAGCGGCGTAGTCCTCGAGGTAGGCCCGCGCTTCGGCGTCGTCGGGGGCGGGCCGCGGCTGCGACCGCTGCCCTCCTGCCTGAATCCCCATCGGGAGGTCACCCCTCTTGCCCTTGCGGCCTTCACGCGGCGTCTCGATCCTGCGGCTCCGCATCGAGCCGTGTCAACTATCGTGGCATTCAGGGGGCGTTGACGTCCGAATCTCGCCACAGTTGTGGCGAGAGCTGGATGTCAGTTCGAGAATGCGGCTACTCTCCGGTTGGTGCGCGGCTACCCTCCGGTTGGTTCAGGCCGACCACGCCGACAACGACCCGTGCGGCCCATGGGCGACCGACCGCCCGTGGCGGCGGACACCGGCCGACGACCGCGGCTGTCGGCCCCTGGCAACGGCTGACGGCAGCCGAAGAGACGTAGGAGACCTGTCGGTGACGGATGGCTTCGAGGTTCCGGGCGCCACGGCGATGGGGCTGCTGCCGGCCGTCGTGGCCCGGGTGACCGCCCTGGCCGACCGGCTGGGTGTGCCGCGCGAGGAGGTCCTCGACGTCCCGCACCTGTCGGCCCGGTCCGGCGTGCCGGAGCCGGTGGTGAGAGCCCTGCTCAGAGGCCTGCCCGCCGGGGAACCGGACCTGCAGGCGCGCTTCCTGCAGCGTCTGGACCTGCTGCGCCGCACCCGGCTCAAGCCCAACGGCCGCCGGTACACCCAGCAGGAGATCGCCGACGGAGCGGGCATGTCGCGGCAGCAGGCCGGCGCCCTCATCAACGGCGACCGGCGCCCCACCATGGAGCACTGCAACGCGATCCAGCGCTTCTTCGGGGTGCACGCCGGGTTCCTCACGGCCGAGGACCACGAGGCGCTCACCGGCGCCCTCCAGCGCGGCGAGCAGGAGCTGCTGCAGCAGCTCGCGGACCGTGAGCGCGCGTCGGCGGCCGAGGCCGACGACGACCCCCTGGAGCGGCTCCTGAAGGACCACGGTGTGCGCGGCATCGCCTGGCGGGCGGCCCAACTGCCCACCGACCAGCACCGGGACAAGGTCGCGGAGTGGCTGGACATGCTGTTGGAGAGCGTGAAGCGGCCCGGCGCCTGATGCGGGGGAGATTCGTGGGTATAGGAAGGGACATGCGCCGCCTGTGCGGCGAGTTGGTCGGGGAGCTCTCGCTGGCCGCCCCGGCGGAGCCGACCGAGCTGTACGCCGAACTGTGCGACGGCATGAGCAGACGCCGCGGTCGTCCCGTCCGCTTCCGTACGGCCGCCTTCCCGCCCGGGACGGCGAGCGGCCTGTGGCTCGACATGGCCGACCAGGATCTGGTCGTCATAGAGGAACGCACCGCCCCCGACCACCAGTTGGTGATCCTCGGCCATGAACTGTGGCACATGAACGCCGGGCACCACGGCCACCACGTGGGGGGCGCCAAGGTCGCGGCGCGGCTGATCGGCGACAGCGCCGATCTGGAGGCGGCCGTCCACAGGGTCGCGGCCCGCACGCACTTCGACCTCAGGGACGAGAAGGAGGCGGAGAGCTTCGGGCTGCTCCTGGCCAGCAAGTGCCGCACCTGGCTGGCGGGTTCGTCGCTGATCGGGTCCATCCAGCGCGACGACCTGGCGGGCCGCATCGAGGCGTCGCTCGGGTACCGCGGGCCGCAGGGCCGCTGAGCCGCGAAGCCATACGGACCCCGAGAGGCCATACGGACCCTGACACGATGGACGGCTCCAGCTACTACATACCCGCCGCGGCGATGGCGTTCGCGTGCGCCTTCAAGACCCCGGCGCTGATCCGCTCCTGGCGCGACCCGCTGCTGCGGTCGGTGTGCGCCCTGCTCGCCCTGACCACGCTCGTCTTCCTGTTCGCCGCTCCCCCGACGATCGGCAACGTCAACGTCCTCACGGGCGTCACCAACGCCTCGGCCCTCCTGGTCTACTGCCTGCTCAGCGCGTTCAGCGCCGCCAGCCTGGTGGTCGTCGTCAACTGGCGCGGCGGTCCGCCCGCCGCCACCCGTCGCGTCAACCGCCGCATCATCACGGGCTACGCCGCGGTCATCGTCTGCCTGGCCGTCCTGTTCAGGCTCGGCGACACCCCCGTGGAGCGGCTGCGGGACTTCGACACCTACTACTCCGAGACGCCGTTCATCCGCGAGATGATCGTGCTCTACCTCGCGGCGATGACCGTGGCGGGGCTCGCCATGACACTCATGTGCTGGCGCTGGGCCCTGCAGGTGCGGGCGTGGCTGCGCGCCGGGCTGCTGATCATCGTGACCGGATACCTGTTCAACATGGCCTATCTCGCCGCGAAGTTCACGGCCGTGATCGGTCACTGGGCCGGTCTGGGCCTCGACGGGCTGAGCACCGACACGGCGCCCGCGCTGGCGTCCGTGGGCGCGCAGATCAGCGCCGTCGGCTTCTGCCTCCCCCTGGCCGGTCGCCGGGTCTCGGACAGCTGGACCACCTGGGCCACCTATCGCAGGCTCGGGCCGCTGTGGCGGGAGTTGAGGCCGGTGTCCGCCCACGCCGGCTCGGACGTGCGCATCTCCTGGTGGTCGTCTCCCCAACTCCAGGTCACCCAGCGGGAGTCCGACATACACGACGGAATACTCACGCTGTTCCCGTACTTCGACTCCGTGGTGCGGGAACGCACCTACGACGCGGCCGTGGCGGCGGGCTCGGACCCCGTGCACGCACGGGCGGAGGCCGACGCGGCGATGGTGGCGGTGGCCCTGCGGGCCAGGGCCGCCGATCCGGAAGGCCGTGTCGTCACCTCGGCGGAGGCCGGCGACACCCTCGCCACGGCGCACGGCAGCCCCCGCGACCTCGTACGGATGTCCATGGCACTGCACCGCTCCCCGGTCGTCGCGGCGGTCTGGGACCAGGCCGGTGAGCAGTCTCGATAGAACGAGGCGCGCCCCGGCGCCGCCCCTGCCGTGATGTCCTGACACCCCTGACGTGCCCAATGTCCCCGGCGGCCACGGGATCCGCTCCCGGGCCGGCGGCGTCGCGCCCGGCGCCCCCAGGGCCCCTCCCGCGACGGAACCTCCCCACGCCTCCCCACACCAGCCCGCACCAGCCCGCGAAAGAAAGAGTCACCGCCTATGTCAGACGGAGCCAGCCCTCGCCGCGCCGCGGTCGTCATCGGCGGGGGCATGACGGGGATGCTCGCCGCCTCCGTGCTCGCCGAGCACGCCGACGTGACCGTCCTGGAACGTGATGTGCTGCCCGAGGGGCCCGCGCCGCGCAAGGGCCTGCCGCAGGCCCGCCACATCCACATCCTGTGGTCCGGCGGGGTGAAGGCGCTGGACGACCTGCTTCCCGGCGTCGTCGACCGGCTGGTCGCCCAGGGCGCCTGGCGGGCCGGGATCATGACCGATCTGGTCTCCAAGGCCCCTTCGGGCCAGTGGTTCCGCCGCTTCGCGCGCAGCTCCCACGTCAGCCTCATGTGCAGTCGCGACCTGCTGGACGCCGTGGTGCGCGCACGGGTGCTGGAGGATCCGCGCATCACGGTGAGGGCGCGGACCGAGTCGCTCGGCCTGGAGGGCACCAAGGAGCGGGTGACCGGCGTCCGCATGCGGTCGGGGGAGCGGACCACCACCCTGAGGGCCGATCTCGTGGTCGACGCGAGCGGACGGACCAGCCGCGCCCCGGTCTGGCTGCGGGAACTGGGGCATCCGCAGGTTGTCGAGCGCACGGTGGACGCGGGCCTCGTCTACGCCAGCCGCGTCTACCGCGCCCCGCGCGGCGCCGTCGGCGGGTTCCCCATCATCAACGTCCAGGCGAATCCGCGCCGGGCTCCCGGCCGGGCCGGCGGCATCGCCCCCGTCGAGGGGGACCGGTGGCTGGTGACGGTCTCGGGGACCCGAGGCGGCGAACCCACCACCGACAACGACGCGTTCCTGCCCTTCGCCCGCACCCTGCCGCATCCCCTCATCGCGGAACTGCTCGTGGACGCCGAGCCCCTGACGGACGTCGTCATCACCCGCAGCACCGCCAACAGGCGGCGCTACTACGAGAAGTCCGCCACCTGGCCGGAGGGCTTCGTGGTCCTCGGGGACGCCGTCGCCGGCTACAACCCCGTCTACGGGCACGGGATCAGCGCGTGCGCGCAGAGCGTCGTCGCCCTGCGCGAGGTCCTGGCCGACCGCGGCCTTCAGGCGCCCGGTGCGGCCCGGCGCGTCCAGAAGGCCGCCGCACGGCCCGTGGACTGCGCCTGGAGTCTGGCGGTGGGACAGGACCTCTTCTACCCCGGCGCCGTGGAGCAGCCTCCCACCCGGCTGGAAAGGGCCCTGGCCGCCTTCGTGGACAGGGCCGTCGACGCGGGCTCGCGCAACCCGCGCGCCCAGCGGGCCCTGTTGGACGTGATGTGCATGGAGGCGTCACCGGCCGGACTCCTCCGGCCGGGCATGCTCGCCGCGATGCTCTTCGGCCGCAAACTGCCGCCCCTCGCCGGCCCGCCGCTGACCGCGGCCGAGTGGAAGGCGGCCGTCGCCGGGCCGCCGCTGGTCCGGGAGGACTGACGGTCCGGGAGGGCTGATCCGTCGCCCGGACCGGCGATCCTCACTCGGCCCCGTGGAGACGGAGCCGGTGGCGACGGCGCACGTCCTTGACGACGTGCGTCCCGAGCATCCGGGACAGCCGCGCCAGATCGCCGATCGCGGGCGACGGGCCCTTGCCGGGTGAGTCGGCCCGCTCGTAGGGGGACGTGTCGCCCGTGGTGCCGTATCCGTCGGCCGCCGCGGCGATCATCGCCGCCTCCGCGATGACCTCGGCGGTCCCGTCGTCCGCGCCCCGGGCGGCGGCGGCCTCGTACGCCTCGTTCCACACCCGGCGGTCGAAGTGCTCGCGGCAGGCGACGATACGGTCCGAGATGAACGTCTGGCGCTGCGTCAGGCGAAGTCTGAACCTGGGGTTCCACCAGGGCAGCGGCGTCGACCGGAAGTCGGGGCCGCTCTCGACGCGGCTGACGGTCCGGGCGAGGGGGCCCAGTCGCCAGTACCGGATGGCGTCCTCGCTGCTCCGCCCGACGAGCGGGGCGAGGAAGCCCGCGGTGATCAGCAGCGCGCAGGGCTGGCCCACCAGCGGCGCGAGAGCGGTGACCAGGACGTCCCAGCGGTGGCCCGTCAGGCGGCCGCCGATGGCGACGAGTCTGAACACGTCGTAGCCGACGAACTGGGTCAGGTAGCCCAGCGCCAGGGCACGCAGCCCGAACCGCATGCTCCCGTGCACATCGCGCGACCAGCGCCAGCACAGGCCGCTGCACAGGCAGGAGGCCAGACCGTGGGCGAGAAGGTAGAGCAGGATCATCTCGCCGATCCAGGGCGTCGTCGCGTAGTACACGTCGAAGTCGGTGCGCCGCTCCACCGAGGCGTCACCGCAGGTGAACAGCGTGACGATCAGAGCCCATACGAGCAGGTACAGGGCGATGATCCGCCGGGAGGAACGCCGGGTCTGCGCCAGGTCCGGCCCGCCGCGCCAGTTCAGGACGAGCACCACGGAGGCCGCGGAGAAGCCGGTGAGCGTGCAGTACACCAGCGGCGCGGAGAAGTTGGCCACGCCGGTGACCTTGTTGACGACGGCGATCGTCCGCGGCGCCGCGGTGAACAGGACGGCCGCCCCGACCAGGAGCAGCGCGCAGATCGAGGACAGCAGCCGGTCCCGGCCGCGGGCGCGCACCAGGGCGGGCAGTTTGAGCAGGCACACCAGGACCAGCAGGCTCCCGGAGAGGTAGAAGCTCACGGTCATGTCCGCTGGGTCTCCGGCTTCCGGTCGGCGCGCAGCAGGTCGGCGACGACGCTGGTGTTGACTGCCCGGGAGACGCGCACGAGGTCGCTCAGGTTCCCGTCGAGCACGGTGACGGCGTGATCGCGGGGGGCGGCGGTCGCCGGGGTCCCGGCCCGTGCCGCGATCACCACCATGGCGGCGGCGCCGATGGCCTCGGCCTCCGGGGTGCTCGCCCCGGTCGAGAGCGCCCGGTCGTGGGCCCGCGCGCGCACCCGGTCGTCCAGGCGGGGTCCGAGACGGGTGATGCCGTCGCGGATCCCGGTCTCCCGTTGCGTCAGACGCAGGTCGATGTCGGCCTTGGACCTCCAGGTCAGCGCCACCCGGTACTGCCGGTCGGCGGGACCGACCAGCAGCCGGAACAGCGGGCCGAGCCTGGCGTACAGGACCAGGCTGTCGATCCGCGGTCCCAGCAGCGGCAGGGTGTAGCCGACGGTGACCAGTACGGCGCCCACCGAGGCGGCGCCCGGGGCGAGATCCGTGCTGAGCACGTCCCAGTCGTGCCCGGTCAGGCGGCCGGCGACGGCGGCCATCTTGACCACGCTGAACAGGCTGTTGACCAGCCAGCCCCAGGCGAGCACGACCAGGCCCCGGTGGGTCCAGCCGGTGACCTGCCTCGACCACCGCCGGCACAGCGTCGCCGTGGTGAAGGTCGCCCCGAGGTGGGCCACCAGGTACAGGGCGATCATCTCGCGGATGAACGGGGTGCGGGCGTAGTAGGTGTCCAGGTCGGTCCGGCGTTCGACGGGCGCGTGGCCCAGCGCGAAGAGCAGCCACAGGGTCACGATCACGAGGGCGTAGGCGGTCAGCCAGCCGTGGACGACGCGGCGCACGTGGTCGGGGTCCCCGCCGCGCCAGTAGACGATCACGACCAGGCAGGCGGCGCTCGCGACGGTGACCACGGTGTACACGAGCGGCGCGGCGAGGTTGGGGACGCCGGCCAGACGATTCACGGCGGCGACGCTGTCGGGAGCGGAGAGGGTGAAGGAGACGCCGGCCGAGAGGACGACCGCGCACAGCGAGACCAGGGCCGGATCCCGCCGGGGATGCAGCAGCCGGGGAACCCTCAGGGCCACCCCGCCCCAGAGGACCAGCGCCGTCAGGTAGTAGTACCAACCGTTCACAGCCGGCCTCAGAGGCCTCTGCTCAGGGAGTCCTCGATCCGGGCGGCCACCTGCCCGGTGCCGGCGCGCCACAGGTTCCGGCGGAAGGTCCGCAGATCGGTCCCCAGCCGCAGGCCGAACATCTCGGCCTCCGCCTCGTGCCGGTGGTCGAAGCGGGTGCGGGCCGCGTAGCCGAGCCGCTGGGCGTCACGGGCGTCGAGCCCCTGGGCGCGGGAGCCGAGGACCTGGGCGACGACCTCCTCGACGACCTCGGCGCGGGCGGCGTCCGACCTGGCCGAGGCCCGGCCCCCGGCGCCGGGGGTGCCGCAGTGCCCTTCGAACATGTGCCAGATCTCGTGGCCGAGGATCACGTGCTCGTGCTCGCTGTTGGTCGTGTCGTCGCGTACGGCGATGACGTCCCGGTCCTCCAGGTCGAGCCACAGGCCGCTCACGGTCCCGAGCGGGAAGCCGGCCCGCATCAACGCCACCTCGCGCCCGCGCAGTTCGGTGAGGATGCCGCTCAGCTCGACGAAGATCTCCTCGTCGTCGCGCGGCGCGGCCTCGGCCAAGCGCGTCAGGAGCGTGTCACTGAGCTGCCTCATCCGTTTGTCGCGCCCGGTCCTCACCTCGTTGCTCCCCCATGGTCGATGTCGGCGCGACCCTCGGCAGGGGCCGCACGGTGCAGGACGACACAGTAACTCGTCGCCCGGGGCCCTCCATCGGTGGGCGCCCGAGGCCCGGTGAGGGCGCGTGAGTGCGCCGAGTGCGCTCCCGTGCGCCGGGGAGCGCCGCGCTGAGCGGGCGAACCTGCCGCCGTGCGAAGGGGATTGTCAGTGGGGGGCGGCAAGCTTGATGAGGACCACCCGCCGCGCGACACCGTCGCCCGGCCGACCCGGGGAGAGCCGACCGATGACGACCGCCGTACTGACCGACCGCCAGCGCGCCGCCGTGCAGGCCTATCTGCGTCTGCTGAGCACCGTGCGGGCGGCCTTCGACAGTCCACCGGGCCCGGTTCCGCCGGACCGGGCCGATCGACCGGCCCCGCCTCCCCAGGTGCCGACCGCGGCCCTCGCGGAGGCGGACCGGGCCCTGGCCGAGGCGGGGCTCACCGGCACGGAGGAGGAGTTCTTCCGGCTGCTGTGCGACTGGTGCCCTCACTGATCCGACACCCGCGCGCGGCGCTCACCGGCGGCGCGCGGGGCGGCTCCCTCAGGCGCCGGGTACGACGACGGACGTCGCGACCAGCCCGCGTCCCGTGGTCCAGCGACCGTCGAACGCCTCGATGCGGCGTCCCGCGACCACCGGTCCCGCCACCAGCAGCCGCGCCCGGAACCCGCCGACCCCGCCCGACCCGTCGCCCGGGTCGATGTCCACGTCCGCCTCGAGGAAGTCGAGCCACCGCTCCGTCAGGGGGTACCACGCCTTGTAGACGGACTCCTTGGCGCTGAAGAGCAGCCGGTCCCAGTGCACCGAGGGGTGGCTGCGGGCGAGGCCGCGCAGCCGCTCCCGCTCGGCGGGCAGGGTGATCACGTCCGCCACGCCCTCCGGCAGCGGCTCGTGGGGTTCGGCGTCGATGCCCAGCGAGGCCAGCTCCCCGGCCCGGGCGAGCGCCGCGGCACCGTAGCCGTCGCAGTGGGTCATGCTGCCGATCACGCCCTTCGGCCAGCCGGGCGCGCCCCTCTCGCCGGGTACGACGGGCTGCTCCGGCACGCCGAGTCGGGCCATGGCCCGGCGCGCGCAGGCGCGCACGGTGACGAACTCGCGCCGCCGCTTGTCGACCGCCCGGGCCACGACGGCCTCCTCCTGCGGGTAGAGGACGGTGCCGTCGGCTATCGCGTCACCCTCGTACGCCTCCACCACGGCGACCGACGCCGGGAGCAGCTCCTCGAACACCTGCGGGTACCTCCAACGGCAGGATGCGGCGCAGCTGCCCGGGCGGGCCCGGGCGCGGGCCCCATTCACGGGGGTATCCGACCGACACCTCTTCGAATCGGACGCCCTCGTGACGGGTGGTCCGCGGAATGTGCAGATGACCATAGACCATGCAGGCCGCACGGAACCGCCGGTGCCAGTCGGCGGTCAGCCGGGTACCGCACCACATGGCGAACTCGGGGTGCCACAGGACGTCCATGGGGTGCCGGTCCAGCGGGTAGTGGTTGACCAGCACCGTGGGCAGATCGCCGGGGAGGGCCTCGAGCCGGCGTTCGGTCTCCGCGACCCGGGCCCGGCACCACTCCTCCCGGCTCGGGTAGGGGTCGGGGTGCAGCAGGCGCTCGTCGGTGCACACGATCCCGGTGCCGTGCGCGTAGTCGAGGCCCTCCTCCTTGGTGGCGCAGTCCTTCGGCAGGAACGTGTAGTCGTACAGCAGGAAGAGCGGGGCGATCACCGCCGGGCCACCCGGCCCCTCCCAGACGGGGTAGGGGTCCTCGGGTGTGGTCACGCCCAACTTGCTGCACAGCGCGACGAGGTGCTGGTACCGCTCGACGCCGCGCAGGGTGACGGTGTCCTTGGGGTGGGTCCACAGTTCGTGGTTGCCGGGGACCCAGATCACCTTGCCGAAGCGGCTCGCGAGCAGTTCCAGGGCCCAGCGGATGTCGGCGACGGTCTCGGCCACGTCCCCGGCGACGAGGAGCCAGTCCTCGGGCGAGGTGGGGTGCATCCGTTCCACGAGTGCGCGGTTCTCGGGATATCCGATGTGCAGATCGCTGATGGCGAGCAGCTGTCCACGGCCGTCCGTCGACTCCACTGTCGCCCCTCTCGCGTGCCGATGGGAACACAAGAGCACACGGGGTCGTCGGCGGACAAGGGCGACCCGCCGGGTCGGTGGGCCCCGTCGCCGGGCCCGGGCGGCGGCCGTTCTCGTCCAGGGCACCGGGGCCACGCGAATCCGTAACACGCGCGTAGCCGTGACACCGCCCACGAGGCCCTATGATCGCCGCAACATCTCCGCCACGGACGCCGCTTCGCGTACGGCGGTTCGGTGTGTCTCCCTCTCCCCTGGCCGGGCACGGCCCGCTCAGCCCTGCCCGCGACCCCCGAAAGGCGGCCTGCATGGTCTCTCGCGTACGCGTCTGGCTCAACCGCACGTACGCGGAGAACGTGTTCTTCATGGATCAGGTGCGGAGGAATCCCAGCGACCGGGCCGTGGAGATCCACGCCACGCACGGCGACGCGGACTCGCCGGTGCTGGCCGCGGCGGACACCGCCGATCTGGAGCCGGAGGGCCTGTCGCCGGCCGCGTACGTGGAGTACGCGCTCGACCAGTGCGCACGCCGCGGTATCGACGTGTTCGTGCCCCGGCTGCACCAGGAGGTGCTCGTCGCGCACCGCGCCGAGTTCGAGGCGGCCGGTACGGCGCTTCTCGCGCCGACCGCCGAGGCGGTGGCGGTGTTCCGGGACAAGGCGACGTCCTACCAGGCCGCGCAGGCGGTCGGGGTGCCCGTCCCGCCGTGGTGGCGGGTCACCGGTGAGGCCGAACTCCTGGCCGCGGTGGAGGAACTGGAGGCGGCGGGGCACAGCGCCTGCTTCAAGCCGGCGGCCGGGGCGGGCGGCGTGGGCTTCAGGGTCGTCACCCGTGCTCCGTTCTCCCTCGCGCAGCTGAGCGGCTTCCCCGGCTCGACGGTGCCCCTGGACCTGGTCGTCCAGGCGGTGCGCGCGGCGGACGGACCCGTCGACTGGCTGGTGATGCCGCGGCTGGCGGAACCCGAGGTGTCGGTCGACTGCCTGACCGGTCGCGACAACCACGTCCGCATGGCGGTGGGGCGGACCAAGAACGGGCGCCGGCGCGGGTTCACGATGCACGAGCAGTGGCTGGAGCCGGCGATCCGGCTGGCGGAGGGCTTCGGGCTGCACCATCTCTCCAACATCCAGTTCCGGATGTTCGGCGATCAGCCCGTGCTCCTGGATGTGAACACCCGCCCGGCGGGCGGGCTGCACCAGCTGGCCCTGTGCGGCATCAACGCCCCCTGGGCCGCGGTGCGCCTGGCGCTCGGCGAGGATCCGGGCGAGGTGACGCCGCCGTTCCTGGGCACCGACTACACGGTGGTGTCGGGTCCGCGGCCCCTGCGGTCCGCCGCACTGCCCCAGCAGCGCGCGCAGGAGCAGCCCGCGCCGGTGCCCCTCGTGGCCGCGGCGCCGGTGGGCCCGGCCGGGATCGGGGCGGAGCAGGCGCTGCCCCTGTGAGCGGCCGCCGGTGCCCCCGCCGCGCGGTCTCCCCCCGGTAGGCGCCGATCCGCTTCGCGGCCTTGACATCCAGATTGGTCCATACCAACTTGGTTGCGCACCCTTCGCACTCCCCAGGCACTCCCCGAACCCCCCTTTCCTTCAGGGAGATCGCGTGCGCACTCTTCTCGGACGTCCCCGACGTGTCCTCCTCGCCCTCCTGGGCTCCGCCGCCCTGGCCATGGCCGGGGCGGTGGCCCTGCCCACCACCGCTCAGGCGGCCAACATCCTGACCGATCCCGGCTTCGAGTCGGGCGGCCTCTCCTCCTGGTCCTGCACCGGCGATCTCGGCTCGATCGTCTCCAGCCCCGTCCACGGCGGGTCCAGGGCGCTGGCCGGTGCCGCGTCGTCGAGCGACGACGCCCAGTGCTCCCAGACCGTCCAGGTCCAGCCGAACACGGCGTACACCCTCAGCGGCTGGGTCCGCGGCAGCTACGTCTACCTCGGCGTGAGCGGCGGCGCCTCGACCTGGACCACCTCCCCGTCGTCGTACAGCAGACTCTCCGTCGGCTTCACCACCGGCGCCTCCCAGACGAGCGCCACGATCTATCTGCACGGGTGGTACGCGCAGGGCACGTACTACGCCGACGACATCGCCCTGGACGGCCCCGGCGGGGGCGGCGGGGGCCCGGACACCCAGGCGCCGACCGCGCCCGGGAACCTCACCTCCACCGGGAAGACGGCCTCCAGCGTGTCCCTGGCGTGGTCGGCCTCCTCCGACAACGTCGGGGTGACGGCGTACGACGTCTACAGCGGCGCGAACCGGGTGCTCAGCGTCCCGGGGACCTCGGCGACGGTCGGCGGGCTCTCCCCCGCCACCGCCTACACCTTCACGGTCAGGGCACGCGACGCGGCCCAGAACGCCTCGGCGGCCTCGGGCGCGGTGACGGTGACCACCGCGGCGGCCGGTGGCGGCGGCTCCGGGTTCAAGCAGGCGGCGCCCTACCTCTACCTCGGCTGGGGCGACCCGCCGAACGCCGCCTCGGTGATGAGCGCGACCGGGATCAGGACGTACACGATGGCGTTCATACTGGACTCCGGCGGTTGCACCCCCGCCTGGGACGGCAGCAGGCCGCTCACCGGCGGCACCGACCAGAGCGTCATCGACCAGATCCGCGCGGCGGGCGGTGACGTCGTCCCGTCGTTCGGCGGCTGGCAGGGCAGCAAGCTCGGCGCCGTCTGCTCCTCCGCGAGCGCGCTCGCCGGAGCCCTGCAGAAGGTGATCGACGCCTATCGCCTCAAGGCGGTCGACATGGACATCGAGAACACGGACGAGTTCGAGAACGAGGCGGTCCAGGCGCGGATCCTCACCGCGCTGAAGACCGTGAAGGCGAACAACCCGGGTCTGCGGACCATCGTCACCTTCGGCACCTCGACCACCGGACCGACCTACTACGGCAACCGCCTCATCGAGCAGGCGCGGTCGCTGAACGCGGACGTCGACGTGTTCACGATCATGCCGTTCGACTTCGGCGGCGGCTCGGACATGTACGGCAGCACCGTGAACGCCGCCGAGGGGCTGAAGGCCAAGCTGAGGTCGACGTTCGGCTGGGACGACGCGACGGCCTACGCCCACATCGGCATCTCCGGCATGAACGGCCTGTCCGACCAGCAGGAGAACACCACGCCCGCGACCTGGCAGTCGATCCGTGACTGGGCCAACTCCCACCACATCGCCCGGCTCGCCTTCTGGGCGGTCAACCGCGACCGTCCGTGCGCGGGCGGCGGCGTGGTGAGCAACTGCTCCGGCATCGACCAGGGCACCTGGCAGTTCACGTCCCTCACCGCCGGGTTCACCGGCTGACGGCACGGTGCGGGGGGGCCGAGCGGCCCCCCGCACGCACCCCTCAGCGCCTCAGATAGGCGAGTTGCGGGTGCGCGGCGGTGTAGTCCTCGACGAGCCGGCGCGCCACGGCGACCGAGTCGACCAGCGGGTGCAGCGCGAACGCCCGCACGGCCAGGGCACGGGATCCCGACTCGGCGGCGGACAGCACATCCCGGTCGACGGCCTTGACCGCGCTCACCAGGGCGACGGCATGGCCGGGCAGCGGATCGACGGCGAGGGGGTGCGCGCCGTTCGCGTCGACCAGGCAGGGCACCTCCACGACGGCCTCGCGGTCCAGCGCGGAGAGGGTGCCGCGGTTGCGCACGTTGAGGATCAGGGTCGCGCGCTCGTCGCGGGCGATGGCCCGCATCAGGGCGAGCGCCACCTTCTCGTAGCCGCCGGACAGGTCCTCCTCCTCCCGCTCACCGGCACCGGCCGTCTCCCGGTTCTCCGCCATGTAGGTGGCCTCCCGCTCGGCGCGGGTACGGTCCCAGGTCGCGAGGGCAGTCGTGCCCGGGCGGCTCACCTCCTCGTAGAAGTGGCGCTGCTGGTCGAGCAGGAAGGCGCCGCGGGTCCGGTCCGCCCGCTGAGCGGCGTGCACGGCCTCGCGGTTGAAGTAGTAGTAGTGCAGGTACTCGTTGGGGATCGCGCCGAGCGAGCCCAGGAAGTCGGCGCCGAAGAGCCGGCCCTCCTCGAAGGAGCCGAGCAGGGCGGGGTCGGCCAGCAGGCGGGGCAACTCGTCGCGGCCCTCGACCCGCAGGCCGCGGACCCAGCCGAGGTGGTTGAGGCCGGCGTAGTCGATCCACGCCTGGTCCGGGCGCACCCCCAGCACCCGGGCGATACGGCGGCCGAGTCCGACCGGCGAGTCGCAGATGCCGATGACGCGGTCGCCGAGGTGGCGGGACATGGCCTCGGTGACCAGGCCCGCCGGGTTGGTGAAGTTGATGACCCAGGCGTCGGGGGCCAGGCGCGCCACGCGTCGGGCGATGTCGGTGGCCGCCGGAACGGTCCGCAGGCCGTACGCGACCCCGCCCGCGCCGACCGTCTCCTGGCCGAGGACGCCCTGGGCCAGCGCCACCCGCTCGTCCTCCGCCCGGCCGCGCAGCCCGCCGACGCGGATCGCGGAGAACACGAAGTCGGCGCCGCGCAGGGCCTCGTCCAGGTCGGTGGTGGCGCTCACCACCGGGGCGTCCGGCACGCCCGCCGCCTGCTCGGCCAGCACCCGCGTGACGGCGGACAGCCTCCGGGCGTCGACGTCGTGCAGGACCACCCGGCGGACCCGGCCCTCGCCCCGGTCCCCGAGCAGTGCCCCGTACACGAGCGGCACGCGGAATCCGCCGCCGCCCAGAATCGTCAGGTTCACGTCCCCGCCCTTTCGTGCCGTGCTCGGTGGTGACGTTACCCGCCGGGCGGGGCGGCGGCGGCAGGGCTCACGGGGCGCGAGGCCCCCGTGGGCGCGGGCGGGCGAAGGGCGGGCACCGGACCGCCATCGGCCGCGCCCCGCTCCTTCACGAGGGCTTCATCCGGGGGTTTCGGGGCCGCGGCATCCTCCAGCCGTGACGGACGTGAAGCCGGTCGAACACGCGGGCGCGGTGCCGGGGTCGTACGGCGACGGCGCGGACGGCCCGCCGGTGCGCATGAGGTGCTTCCGGCACGAGGGCGTCGTCATCGCCAACCACCGGCGTCTGTACGGCTTCGACGGGCTCACCGCCCGGTGGGAGCTGCGGTGCGCGGACGGCGGGGAGCGGGCCGCCCCGGCGGAGCTTCCCCGGCTCGCGCCGGGTGAGTCGGCGGCCGTGCCGCTGCCGTTCGCCCTGCCCGAGCACGGTGGTGAGACCTGGCTGACGCTGCGGGTCCGCACGGCGCGGGCGGAGCCGTCGGCGCCGCCCGGCGCACAGGTGTGCGCGCCTCGGGTGCGACTGCGGTGACCGTGCGGGCGATCCGTGGTTCGATGCCCTTCCCATCCCCCAACATGGCAGGTTCATGATGAAGAAGCGTCAACTGTTCGCCGTGGCCGCCCTGTCGGCCGCGTTCACCCTGAGCGCGGCCGTCTCGTCGGTGGCCGCCGCGCCGACCTGGCAGGAGACCGGCACCACGTACACCGGCAGCCTGGGCGGAGGCGAGGGCCTGGCGAGCCGGGCCGACGGCTCGCTGCTGTACCGGGGGCTCGGCTCCATCCCGCTGGACCTGCGCGTCAAGGGCTGGAACCACGTGGGCGACCCGGACATCGCCCAGGGCTACACCTTCGACGCCTACCAGGGGCCGGACTCCGCGACGTCGAAGATGTTCGAGGTGACCACGCCTGAGGGCAGGCGGTACGACTACGTCCACCCGCTCGACTCCGGCGAGAAGCTCAACAACTCGTTCGCCACCGTCTCGCCGGACGCCCAGTGGCTGGTGTCGGGCGAGTGGGGCGACCAGAACCGGCTCCAGGTCTTCCCCGCTCCCCTGCTCAACGCCTCCACCCCGCGCACGGGCGGGTCCCTGCCGCAGGCCGGGCAGATCACCCTGGACAAGCCGGTGCGCGACATCCAGGCCTGCGACTTCGTGAACGACACCCGGCTGGTGTGCGTCTCGGACGACGGCTCGCGCCAGCTGTTCCCCGACGACCGGCCGCTGCTCCAGGTGGACCTGCCGCACAAGCTGGACGGCGGACCGGTCACCGGCCAGGTGACCGACCTGTTCGCGCTGCCCCAGCGCAGCGTGTGCAAGGGCACGTTCGAGGCGGAGGGTGTGGACTACGACGCGGCGCGCGGGATCCTGCGCGCCCAGGTGGTCCAGCCCGGCGTGTGCGTCGTCGCGACGACGGTGTACTCCTACCGCCTGCAGTAACCCGCGCTCCTGGCCGGGGCCCTTCCCGGCCAGGAGGCACGGCCGTGACCGGTGGGGGCGTCGCCGCGGCCGGCGGCGGCCGACGCACCCGGTCACGGGGTGGGCAGCGCCGCCATCAGCCGCCGGTCCCTGGGGGCCGGTTTGCGGTCCAGGCGGATGTCCAGCAGGCGCCGCGCCGCGTCGCAACGGCCCCCCGCCACCAGCGCGTACAGCAGGGTCTCCTCGACCACCTCGCGCTGGGCCGCGCTGCCACCGACCTTGCGCAGGACGGGCAGCACGGCGTCGAGGCCGCGCGCGGCCTCCTGGAAGCGCTCCTCGACCAGCGCGCCGAACGCCTCGCACAGCGGCACGATGACCTCGCGCTGCACCTCGTCCGCGCCCGCCGCGTGATCCCGCAGCCTGCGCAGCGCGGCCACGTCGCCCACCGCGGCCAGGGCCACGGCCGCGTGCAGCGCCGTGAACGCGGTCGCCGGGCGTTCGACGACCTCCCGGGCGACGCAGTCGAGGACGTCCTCCGCGGGCATGTCGCCGTGCCAGCTGTCGCTCAGCCTGGCCCGCCACAGCAGCGACCCCGAGTCGACCAGCGCCCGCACCCCCTGGACACGGCCCGGCGCGAGCTGCGCGAGCCAGCGCCTGCGGACGGCGGCCGGGTCGTCGAGGGCCAGTTCGTGCAACGCGATGTGCCAGGAGAAGTGCGCCCGGTGGACGGCTCCGCGCCCCTGCCCGGACACCCATCGGTCGAGCCAGTCGCGGCCCGCCTCGTGGGCGCCGGACTCGTAGTGGACATGGGCGAGCGCGTGCACGGCGTGCCCGGAGGCGGGTTCGGCGGCCAGGGCGCGGTGGGCGAGCTCTCCCGCCTCGTGGTAGCGGCCCTGGCCCTGGCGCAGGAAGGCGAGCAGGGAGGTGTGGAACCAGTGGCCGTCGTAGGCGGGCGAGGCGCGCTCCACCAGCGGCAGGGCGTAGTCGTCGTCCAGGTCGGCGACACCGGAGAAGGCGATGGTCGGGACGGCGGCGGCGAGCGCGAGCGCGTCGCCGGGGTGGCTGTCGAGGTGCCGCAGCAGTGCCGAACCGTCGGTGTCGGTGCCGTGGACGCGGCGGGTGACCACGTCCACGAAGGAGCGTTCCCGCTCGTCGGCCCGCTCCCGCGCGCTGCGCTGCGCGTCGGCCAGGGCCCGGGGTACGTCGATGTCGGCGCCGCACTCATGGCCGAGCAGCGCGAGGGAGGCGTGGCCGAGGGCGAAGCCCGGGTCGAGGGTGACGGCCCGGCGGAAGGCGTCCTCGGCGCCGGCTCTGACCTTGAGGACGCGGTCGATCCCCGAGCGGTGGGCGGCGGCGGCCTCCGCGTACGTGGACAGCGGGAGTCCGTGGCCGTCCAGGGGGCGGCGGCGGGAGCGGCGCGCGACGGGAGTGAGCGGGGCGAGCAGGTCCCGGGCCAGCGCGGCGGCCTGCACCCGGATCTCCGGTACGGCGGTGGTCTCCCACAACTCGCCCCGGCGGGGGGCGCCGAGCGTGAACAGCGGCCGTCCGCACAGGCCCTGCGCGTCCACGAGCCGTCCGTCGCGGGTGGCGACGCCCATGCCCAGGGGGCCGGGGACGGCGGCTCCGGAGTCGAGCAGCGAACACCACAGGGGGTCGTCCGGCCGGGGTCCCGGGCCCGTGCAGTCGATGACCCATCCCACGCGCAGGGACCGGCCGTCGGCGAGGGCCACGGTCACCGTGCCGTCCGGTTCGGGGTGTGCCGCGACGACACGGCCGGAGTGCGTCCGCAGCCGCCGTGCGGTCCGCGCGCGGGCGAGCGCCTCACCGGTGGAGGGCGACATCCGGTGGCGGTGCGTGTTCCACAGCGCCCCGTCCCGTGCCAGGAACTCGGCTCGCTCGTCGGCTGTCAGCCCTTGCCAGAGCTCGGCCGTCAGGGGCCGCAGGCTGTCGAGGGCGGGGCGCCAGTCGCCGTGCAGGCGCACCGCCCGCCCGACATGGCGGTACACGGCGCGGCGCAGCCGTTCGAGGGACGCCCCGTGCAGCCCCTCGGGCGGGGCCATCGCACCGGCCGGGGTCAGCGCGTGGGGCTGCGGCAGCAGGCCGCCGCGCGACAGGGCGTGGAGGGTGCGCCCGGGACGGTCCAGGCTCAGCACCAGGTCGACGGCGGTCAGACCGGTGCCGACGAGCAGGACGTCGGAAGGGTCGGCGAGCGGCCCGTCCAGCGCGCCCGGTGTCCAGGGCGAGGCGATGAACCGCGCCGACTCCCGCAGGGCGGTGGGAGCCCACGCCGCGTTGCCCGCCGCCGGCCCGGTGGCGATGACAACGCTGTCGGTGTCCAGGAGTTCGCCGTCGTCGAGTCGGATCTCCAGTCGGCCGCCGCTCCCGTCCGCGCAGCCCACGGCCCGGGCCCGCACCCGGCGCACCCGCACCACGCCGTGGGCGCGGACGATGGCCTGACCCAGGGTGTCGGCGACGTACGCGCCGAAGCGGTGACGCGGGACGAAGTCCGCCGCGGTGACGCCGCTTTCGCCGTGCCGGCACAGCCAGCGGGTGAGATGGCCCGGGTCGTCGGGGTAGCAGCTCATGCCGCCCGCGGGCACGTTGAGCCGGTGCCGGGGGTCGGGGGTGGCGTAGGCGGTGCCGCGTCCGGCTTCCGGGGCCGGGTCCACGAGCACCAGATCGAGGGGGACACGACGGCGGGCGGCCGTCTCGCAGAGCTGGATCGCGGTCATCGCTCCGGCCGCACCGGCTCCGACGACGGCCACAGTGTGCGGCACGCGGGCTTGACTCACGACTACCTCCGGCGTTCGAGGGGGCCTGGGGGACGCCCGTCCCCACTCTGTCGGTCTTTACTCTGACCCGACCACAGGGCGCCGGGGCAATGCAGGTTCCGGCCCCATCTGGCGTATGTCTTCCCAGGAACCGCCCGAAACGCCCCTCGGATTCGGAGGTTCGGCGCCCGAGGCCCTGGGGAGCGCACGCGGCACGGACCGGGCGCCCGCGACACGCGCGACGCGCCGCCGCCGTGCGGGGAACGCAGCCTTCACGCCCTTAACGCCCGTGTGACGCAAGGAGTTTCACGGCTTCGCCTCTTGACGTCCCACGCGGCGGAGAGCACATTGGCCGCGCGGCGTGGGAGCGCTCTCACACCGCACGGAGCGGCCTTCCGCTCCCGGCTCACCCTCGCACCGCACCCCCACCCCGTACGCGAAGAGGAAGCCCATGTCGCACACCTCCCGCACACCCGCACGGCGCTCGTCCCCACGTCGCGGGCTCGCAGCCGTGCTCGGCACCGCGGTTCTCGCCGTGGCGGCCGCCCTGGCCGCCGTCCCGTCCGCGAACGCGTCCGCTCCCCCGGCACCCTCCGGCTGGACCCAGGTCTTCCTGGACGACTTCGACGGCGCGGCCGGTTCAGGAGTCAGCACCTCCTCCTGGCAGTACGACACCGGAACCTCCTACCCGGGGGGTGCCGCCGGCTGGGGTACCGGTGAGGTCGAGACGATGACCTCCAGCACCGCGAACGTCGCCCTCGACGGCGGCGGCGATCTGCTCATCACCCCGCGCCGCGACGCCTCGGGCCACTGGACCTCGGGCCGTATCGAGACCACCCGCACCGACTTCCAGGCCCCGGCGGGCGGCAGGCTGCGGGTTCAGGCGCGCCTGCGGATGCCCGACGTCACCGGTGAGGCGGCCGCCGGATACTGGCCGGCCTTCTGGATGCTGGGCGCCCCCTTCCGAGGCAACTACCAGAACTGGCCCGGTGTCGGCGAGTTGGACATCATGGAGAACGTCCAGGGCTTCGACAAGACCTGGGCGACCATGCACTGCGGCACCAACCCGGGCGGCCCGTGCAACGAGACCACGGGCCTCGGCAACTCCACCGCGTGCCCCGGCACCACCTGCCAGGCCGGCTTCCACACCTACACCATGGAGTGGGACCGCTCGACGAGCCCGGAGGCGATCCGCTTCTCCGTCGACGGCACCACCTACCAGACGGTCACGGCGAACCAGGTGGATGCGACGACCTGGGCGAACGCCACCCGGCACGGCTTCTTCGTCATCCTGAACGTGGCGATGGGCGGCGGCTTCCCCGGGGCGTTCGGCGGCGGCCCCACCGGTGCCACGGAGCCCGGCCACCCGATGGTGGTCGACTACGTGCAGGTCCTTGAGTCCTCGGACGGTTCGGGCGGCACCACTCCCCCGCCCCCGGGCGGCCGCGACGCCTACGGCGCCATCCAGGCCGAGGCCTACGACAGCCAGTCGGGGACCGGCACCGAGACGACGACCGACAGCGGCGGCGGCCAGGACCTCGGATGGCTCGCGAACGGCGACTGGGCCCTGTACAAGGGCGTGGACTTCGGCTCCACGCCCGCCACCCAGTTCCACGCCCGGGTGGCGAGCGGTGCGGCACCCGGGGTCAGCGGGCTGGTGGAGGTGCGCCTGGACAGCCGTGCCGACGCGCCGATCGGCAGCTTCGCGGTGGGCGGCACCGGCGGCTGGCAGAGCTGGCGGACGATTCCGGCCAACGTCGGCGCGGTGACCGGGACGCACGACGTCTATCTGACGTTCAGCAGCGGACAGCCCGCCGACTTCGTGAACGTCAACTGGTTCGACTTCGGCCACTGACCGGGTGCCTCGGGGCGGCCGAGCGGGCGCGTCTCACAGGCAGCCGAGCGCGTGGTACGCGGCCCGGGTCGTCGCGGCGACCCGGGTCCACGTACGGTCGCGGGCCACGGACGCCCGGCCCGCCGCACCCCAGGCCCGGCGCCGCTCCGGGCTGTGGAAGAGCCCTTCGAGGGCATCCGCCCAGGCCGTGGGCGCCTGCGGCGGGACCAGCAGGCCGCTCACCCGGTGCTCGACCAGTTCCCGCACGGCCGTGAGATCGCTCGCCAGCACGGGCAGACCGCTCGCCATCGCCTCCACCGGTTCCCGCGGGGGCACCAGATGGCAGACTCGGTCGCCGGTGCGCGGCAGCGCGAGCACGTCCAGCACCCCGTGGTACGCCCGTACCCGGCCGGGCGGCACCGCGCCGGTGAACAGGACGACCCCGTCCGCCAGGCCGAGTTGCCGGCCCGCGGCCGCCAGCGCCCTGCGCTCGGGACCGTCGCCCACCAGCAACAGCCGTACGGGCACACCGCGTCGGCGCAGTTCGGCCACGGCCTCCAGCAGGGTGCGGGTGCCCGCGGCGCGGGTGAGGGCGCCGATCGCTCCGACGACGTAGTCCTCGGGGTCGATGCCGAGCCCGAGGCGCAGGGCTCCGCCGTCGGGTGGCGGGATGAGGAAGAGCGGGTCGACGGCGTGCGGGGCGACGCGCACCCGCTGCGGCGGCACTCCGCGGGAGACGATCTCGGCCTTCATCGCCTCGCCCAGCGTCAGGACCGCGTCGGCCTGACGCATGCAGTGGGTCTCCCACTCCCGCAGCGCCCCGTACGTCTCGTCGCTCCGGGAGCGTCCGGGCGCCCGCGCCAGCCAGCTCTCCTCCGGGAAGTCGCGCACCTCGTGCACCACGGGCAGCCCGTACGCCTCGCGCAGGGCGAGCGCCACGCGGCCCTCGCCCTGGCCGCCGGCCGCGTGCAGCACGGAGGGGCGCAGGCGTTCCACGAGACGCCCGGCGAGTTCCGCGTTGCGCGCGAGGACCCGACCGGAGCCGTGCGGCAACCGGCGCGGCAGCAGCCGGTGGTGGGGTACGCCCTCCAACAGGTCCAGGGGCCGCGCGTCGAGCACTCCCTGGGCCACCGGGAAGCCGATCCGGGTCACCACGTGCGGGTCGAGTCCGGCGGCCGACTGGGCGCGGGCGAGTGCCTGGGTGCGCAGGGCGGGCTCGGTGTGGCGGTGCGGGAGTCCCTCCGGCACCAGGTGCAGCACCCGGCCGGGCACCGGCCGGAGGGGGCGTCCGGGCGGTGGCACCCGGACGGCGGACGGCCGGCCCGAGGGGAGGTCCCCGGCGTCCGGTAACTCCTGCGCCCGGGCGGACGGCGGGCGCAGGGCGGACAGGACCGTGCGCAGGGGTGCGTGGCGCAGCCTCGCCCAGACCACCGAGAGGGCCAGGGTGAGTGCGCGCACGGGGCGGCGGGGCGGGCGACGCGACATACCGTCAGGTTAGGACGGTGGGGTTCCGGCCAGGCGGGATGCCGTCCGCGCCACCCGGACGGCGGGGCGCACACCGTGCGCCCCGGCCCCGGCATGCGACGGGAGCGCACCCTGCGCGCCGGGCTCTCACCACGACGGCCGCACGGGGCGCGGGCGAGGGCGGGGCACGGCAGCCGGGGACGGCCGCCCGGTGCACGGAGCCCGGTGGCGCGCGGTCCCGCCGCCGGTCAGGCGGTGGTGAGGGCCGCCGGTCAGGCGGGGGTGGTGAGGAGAGTGGCCAGTTCGTCGGCCAGCGAGACCAGGCGCCGCAGCTCCTCCCCCTCGCGGGCGCGGCGGAATCCTCGGCGGCGCCCCGAGAAGGCGGCCTGGACGGCCTGGAGTTGCGCCCAGTGCCGGGCGCGCCGGCGGTCGAGTCCGGCGGCTTCGGTGAAGACGTCGATGAGGCGGTGGAGGGAGGTGCGCAGGTCGCCCTGCCCGAGGAGCGCCACGGAGCGGGACTTGACCAGGGTGCCGCAGTCGTAGGCGGGGTCTCCGGCCCAGCCCTTCGGGTCGGCCGCCAGCCATGGCTCCCGGGTGGCCTTCAGGATGTTGCGGGCGTTCATGTCGCCGTGGATGAGGACGTCGGGCTGGCCGTGCGCCAGCTCGCGCACGGACGCCATCGCGCGGGCCACCACCGTGTGCGGCAGCACGTGGGGGAACTCGGCGCTGTCCCGCCTCAGTTGCTCCTGCCAGGCGTCCGCCTGCGCGCGCAGGCGGGGCAGACCGGGAGGCGCGGGGACGGCCAGGCGGCGGCTCACGCGCCCGGCGACCGCGGCCACCTCGTCCGTCGAGGTGACCTGGGCCAGGGTGGTCGGATCGGTCCGCTCCAGGAGCATCGCGAACTCGGCGTCGTCCCGTTCGAGCAGGCGGACGGCTCCGTGCCCGTCCCACGCGGCGAGCGCGTCCGGCTCGTGCCGGTTGCCGGGGTGCGGGAAGGACACCTTCAGGACGGCGGGCCCGGTCGCCGGACGCAGCACGGGGACGACGAGCGCGACACCTCCGTGCATGACCTCGCCGTCCGGGACGCAGTGCCAGCGCTCCATCATCCGCGCGACGACGGCGGGCAGGTCGGCGAGCCACTGCTCGCCGCGCGCCCCCTCGCGCTGGACGGTGCCCCGCGCGAAGGCCCACGGCGTCCGGATCACTGCGCACCTCCCGGGCGGACGCGGCACCGCGCGCGACGAAGTCACCGCCGTCGGCATCACGGCGCGAAGCAACGATGCTAGCCGCCGACCTGACTGTTCGGCCTTCGGCCATCCGGTCGATCGTCGGGGCGCCGTGCACTTCCGGCCACTTTCCCGAGCGCCGGTTCGCGGGGCGAGGAGTCTGGTGGGCGAGTTGCACGCCCTGGCCCAGGATCGCTGACGGCCACGTGAGCCGACGCCGCCCCGTGCGGAACGTGGGCGGAGCCAAGCCCGTCCGGCAGTGTCCGAGCGCAACGCGAGGCGGAGCCGTGCCCATCCGGCGGTGCCTCGGGCGCGAACGGGGGTGCTCAGGGGAGGATGGCAGGTGGCCCAACGGTCCGGAACCGGCCGCCACCGGCGCGGTCTGCGCCGGTGGCGGGGCGTGGGGTCAGGGGGCGGCGCCGGTGGGCCCCGTCGCGTTCCACTCGGCGATCACCGGCCGGCCGTGTTCCGTCGACAGACGGCTCACCGTGGCGGTGCCGAGCTGGAACAGCCGCCCGTCGGTGGCGGTGAGGCCCAGATGGCGGGCGGTGAGGACGCGCAGGAAGTGGCCGTGGGCCACGAGGAGCACGTCGCCCTCGGCGAGCGCGGGGGCGACGCGGTCCAGGACCTGGTCGGCGCGCGCCCCCGCGTCCTGCGGTGACTCGCCGGGGTGTCCGGGCGGGCCCGGCGGCACCCCGTCGGTCCACAGGCTCCACTCGGGCCGGGTGCGGTGGATCTCGGCGGTGGTGATGCCCTCGTAGCCGCCGTAGTCCCACTCGTGGAGTCGGGGTTCGGCATCGGCGAGGACCCCGGCGAGTTCCGCGGTGCGCACGGCCCGGTGCAGGGGGCTCACGAGGCTGAGAGCGAAGGTGCGCCCGGCGAGCAGGGGGGCGAGCGACTTGGCCTGTTCCTCGCCCCGCTGGGTGAGCGGTATGTCGGTGAAGCTGGTGTGCTGCCCCGACACGCTCCATTCGGTCTCGCCGTGACGGACCAGGAGAAGATCGCCCACGGTGTCTACTCCGTGGTCTCGACGGCGTGGCCGCCGAACTGGTTGCGCAGCGCGGCGATCATCTTCATCTGCGGCGAGTCGTCCTGCCGTGAGCTGAAGCGGGCGAAGAGCGACGCGGTGATGGCGGGCAGCGGCACGGCGTTGTCGATGGCCGCCTCCACCGTCCAGCGGCCCTCGCCGGAGTCCTCCGCGAAGCCGCGCAGCTTGTCCAGGTGCTCGTCCTCGTCGAGGGCGTTGACCGCGAGGTCGAGCAGCCAGGAGCGGATGACCGTGCCCTCCTGCCAGGAGCGGAAGACCTCGCGGACGTTCTCGACCGACTTGACCTTCTCCAGCAGCTCCCAGCCCTCGGCGTAGGCCTGCATCATGGCGTACTCGATGCCGTTGTGGACCATCTTGGAGAAGTGCCCGGAGCCGACCCGTCCGGCGTGGACGTAGCCGTAGGGTCCCTCCGGCTTGAGGGCCTCGAAGATCGGCTGGAGCCGCTCGACGTGCTCCTTGTCGCCGCCGACCATGAGGGCGTAGCCGTTCTGCAGGCCCCACACGCCGCCGGAGACGCCCGCGTCGACGAAGCCGATGCCCTTGATGCCGAGTTCGGCGGCGTGCTTCTCGTCGTCGGTCCAGCGCGAGTTGCCGCCGTCCACCACGGTGTCGCCGGGTGACAGCAGGTCCTTCAGCTCATCGACGACGGACTGGGTGGCGGTGCCGGCCGGGACCATCACCCATACGACGCGGGGCGCGTCGAGCTGCGCGACCAGGTCGGCGAGGTCCTTGGCGTCGGAGAGTTCGGGGTTGCGGTCGTATCCGACGACGGTGTGGCCCGCGCGGCGGATGCGCTCGCGCATGTTGCCGCCCATCTTGCCGAGTCCGATGAGTCCGATCTGCATGTCAGTTCACTTCTTCCTGAGCGCGTGGCGGGCGGCCACAGGGGCGGGGGTGCGGGTGGGAGGAAGGTCAGGCACGGCCGGCGGGCTCCTCGGCTCCCTCACCGCGCAGGGCGATGGCGTACATCTCGTCGGCGTCCAGGCGGCGCAGTTCCTCGGCGATCAGCTCGGAGGTGGCACGCACCTTCAGGGCCATGCTGCGCGGGGGCTGGCCCGGCAGGGTGAGGGTGGCGAGCGGCCCTTCGGGGCGGTCGATGAGGATCTCGCCCTTGTCCGTGCCGAGGCGGACGGCCGTGACCACCGGTCCGTCGGTGACGACCCGGTCGACGGGCACCCCCAGACGGGCCTGGAGCCAGCGGGCCAGCAGTTCGGCCGCCGGGTTGTCGGCCTCGCTCTCGACGGCCGCCGAGACCACCTTCGAACGAGCCTGGTCGAGGGCGGCGGCGAGCAGCGAACGCCAGGGGGTCAGCCGGGTCCAGGCCAGGTCGGTGTCGCCCGGCGCGTAGGTGGCGACGCGGTTGTCCAGCGCGACCAGGGGGTCCTCGACGGCGTACAGGTCGGTGATCCGGCGCTGCGCGAGGGCGCCCAGCGGGTCCTTGGAGGGGTTGGCCGGCGCGTCGACGGGCCACCACACGACGACGGGCGCGTCCGGCAGCAGCAGCGGCAGGACCACCGAGTCGGCGTGGTCGGACACCTCGCCGTAGGTCCGCAGGACGACCGTCTCGCCGGTGCCCGCGTCGGCTCCGACCCGGACCTCGGCGTCCAGGCGGGAGCCGGTGCGGTCGCGGGGGGTGCGGGCCTGCCGCTTGATGACGACGAGCGTGCGCGAGGGGTGCTCGCGCGAGGCGTCCTCGGCCGCCTTGAGCGAGTCGTAGGCGTTCTCCTCGTCGGTGACGATGACCATGGTCAGGACCATGCCCACAGCGGGAGTGCCGATGGCGCGGCGGCCCTGCACCAACGCCTTGTTGATCTTGCTTGCGGTGGTGTCGGTCAGATCGATCTTCATGGCCTGCGCCAGCTCCGTCCGTCTCGTGCGAGCATCTCGTCGGCTTCGTCGGGGCCCCAGGTGCCCGCCGGGTACTGCGCGGGCTTGCCGTGGGTGGCCCAGTACTGCTCGATCGGGTCGAGGATCCGCCAGGACTCCTCCACCTCCTCGGTACGGGGGAACAGGTTGGCGTCGCCCAGCAGTACGTCGAGGATCAGCCGTTCGTAGGCCTCGGGGCTGGACTCGGTGAACGACTCGCCGTAGGCGAAGTCCATACTGACGTCCCGGATCTCCATCGAGGTGCCCGGCACCTTGGACCCGAAGCGCACGGTCATCCCCTCGTCGGGCTGCACCCGGATGACGATCGCGTTCTCCCCGAGCTCCTCGGTCGCGGTGGAGCCGAACGGGGAGTGCGGGGCGCGCTTGAAGACCACCGCGATCTCGGTCACCCGGCGTCCCAGCCGCTTGCCGGTGCGCAGGTAGAAGGGGACGCCCGCCCAGCGGCGGTTGTCGATCTCCAGCTTGACGGCCGCGTAGGTGTCCGTGGTGGAGCCCGGATCGATGCCGTCCTCCTCCAGATAGCCCCGCACCTTCTCGCCGCCCTGCCAGCCGCCCGCGTACTGCCCGGCCACGGTGTACGCGCCCGGATCGGCCGGCGACTTGATCGACTTGAGGATCTTCAGCTTCTCGGTGACCAGTTCCTCGGCGTCGAAGGCGATGGGCTCCTCCATCGCCGTGAGCGCGAGGAGTTGGAGCAGGTGGTTCTGGATGACGTCGCGGGCGGCGCCGATGCCGTCGTAGTAGCCCGCCCGGCCGCCGATACCGATGTCCTCGGCCATGGTGATCTGGATGTGGTCGACGTAGGACCGGTTCCAGATGGGCTCGTAGAGCTGGTTGGCGAACCGCAGCGCCAGGATGTTCTGGACGGTCTCCTTGCCCAGGTAGTGGTCGATGCGGAACACCTGGTCGGGCGCGAACACGTCGTGCACGATCGAGTTCAGCTCGCGTGCGCTCGCCAGGTCGCGGCCGAACGGCTTTTCGATGACCGCGCGACGCCAGGCGCCCTCGGGCCCGTTGGCCAGCCCGTGCCTCTTGAGCTGCTGGACGACCTGGGGGAAGAACTTCGGCGGCACGGAGAGATAGAACGCGTAGTTGCCGCTGGTGCCCCGCGACTCGCTCAACTCGTCGACGGCCTCGCGCAGTTGCCGGAACGCGTCGTCGTCGTCGAACGTGCCCGGGATGAACCGCATGCCCTCGGCGAGCTGCTGCCAGACCTCCTCGCGGAACGGCGTACGGGCGTGCTCCTTGACCGCCTCGTGCACCACCTCCGCGAAGTCCTGGTCGGCCCAGTCGCGCCGGGCGAAGCCGACGAGCGAGAAGCCCGGTGGCAGCAGACCGCGGTTGGCGAGGTCGTAGACGGCGGGCATCAGCTTCTTGCGGGACAGGTCGCCGGTCACCCCGAAGATGACCAGTCCGGACGGGCCCGCGATACGGGGCAGCCGGCGGTCGCGGGGATCACGCAGGACGTTGTCCCAGTCGGTGGGCGGGGAGGTGGCGGCACCCGTGCGGGAGGGGGACGCCGGGGGCTCGTCCGGGGCGCCCGCCGCCGGTGTCGCCTCGGCGGCGGTTGCTTCGGTGGCGGCGTCTTCGGGCGCGGTGCCTTCAGTGGCGGTTGGTTCGTTCACAGTGATCATCTTCCTTCTTGCGAGCGGATCAACCACGAACGGCGGCGAGTGATTCCTTCGGTGTCCGACTCCGACCTAGCCCTTCCTGGTGGGCCTGGGCACGCCGTAGGCCCGTTCCACCCGCAGCCGCAGCAGCAGGCGGCGTTCTCGGACCATGGCCCGACGATAGTCGTCCCAGTCGGGATGCTCCCCCGCGATGTCGCGGTAGAGGCGGACGAGTTCCTCGGCGGTCTCGTCGTACGGGTCCTCGGTGACGGATGTCAGCTCGGCGAGCCCCTCGGCGACCGTGTACGCCCACCGGTCGTCGGTGGTCACGTGGTAGGAGGCCCGGGGGTCCCGCCGCAGGTTGCGGGTCTTGGCGCGGTCGTCCGTGAGCGAGACGCGGATGACCCGCTCGTCCGGGTCGTAGGCGTGGCCGACGTTGGACAGCTGGGGCCGGCCGTCCCGCTTGAGGGTGACCAGTACCCCGCCGTGGCCGGCGGACAGCAAGGCGAGCAGTGCGTTCTGCGTGGCGTCCTCAGTCATACCCCCCACAACCCGTGAACACCTACGTTCATTCCACGCATTCCGGGCGGCCGGGCCCGGGTGGGCGGTAGACACTGTCAGCGACGCCTGGTAGACAGCGTCCATGAGTGCACCCGAGACGGAACCGGGCCTGCGGCGGCGACTGGTCGACACGGGCGTGGAGCTGCTTGCCGCCGAGGGGGCCCAGGCGCTGACCCTGCGGGAGATCGCCCGGCGCGCCGGGGTCTCGCACGGTGCGCCGCGCCGCTACTTCCCCACCCATCTGGAGCTGCTCTCCGCGATCGCGCGCGAGGGGTTCCGCGAGCTGTCGGCGCGCGCGTCGAAGGCGGCCGGCGACGGCACGGCCGGCGACCGGGAGCAGCTGACCGCCCTGGCCGAGGTCTACGTGGAGTTCGCGCTCACCCACAGCGGCATGCACGAGCTGATGTTCCGGCACGACCTTCTGGAGAGCGGCCACCTCGGCCTGCGCGAGGCGAGCCTTCCCCTGTTCGCGCGGGTGACGGAGCTGGTGGGCCGCGTCAGGCCCGACGCCGACGCGCGCGTCCTCGCGGGATCCCTGTTCGCGAACCTGTACGGCGTCGCCCAGTTGTGGAACTGGGGCAGCCTCGGGCTCGCCACCGGCGCCGAGGACATCACGCCCGTGCTGCGCGCCGCGCTGGACGCGCACCTCGGGCCCCAGGCCGGATGAGGGAAGCGATGACGGCACCCGAGCCGCTGCGGCAGCAGGCGGAGCCGGACGAGGTGGGCCTGGATCCCGGGGCACTCGCCCGGCTCGACGGCCACTTCGCCCGCCAGGTGGACGCGGGCCGGCTGCCCGGCTTCCTGGTCGCCGTCTCCCGGCACGGCAGGGTCGCCCATCTCACCGCCTACGGCCACCGGGACGTGGCGCGGCGGCTGCCGGTCGAGGCCGACACGCTGTGGCGGATGTACTCGATGACCAAGCCGGTCACCTCGGTCGCCGCGCTGATCCTGATGGAGGAGGGCCGCTTCGGCCTCGACACGCCCGTCGCGGACTTCCTGCCCGATTTCGCCGACCCCCAGGTCTACGTCGAGGGGACGGGGCCCGGGCTGCGGACCCGGCCCGCCGGGCGGCAGCTCCTCGTCCGCCATCTGCTCACGCACACGGCGGGCCTGACCTACGGCTTCTACCACGCGCACCCCGTCGACGCCCGGTACCGGCAGGCGGGCATCGCGTCGTCGGTGCTGCCCGGCAGCACCCTCGCCGAGACCTGCGCGGCCTACGCCCGGCTGCCGCTCCAGTTCGAACCGGGTACGCGCTGGAACTACTCGGTGGCCACGAACGTCCTGGGCCGCCTGCTGGAGGTGGCCACGGGCCGGGGCCTGGACGCCGTCCTGGCCGAACGCGTCTTCGCCCCGCTCGGGATGCGGGACGCGGGCCTGTGGGTCCGTGAGGACCAGGCGCCGCGCCTGGCCGAGCTGTACGGCGAGAGCGGGGACGGCGGCATCACCCCGGTGCCCGGTCCGCCCCTGCGCGGCAGGCCGCGCTTCCTGTCCGGCAGCGGCGGCATGGTGGCCGGCGCCCACGACTACCACCGGTTCATGGAGTTCCTGCGCCGCCGGGGCGAACTGGACGGCACCCGGCTGCTGAGCGAGGCCGCGGTCACCGCGATGACCTCCAACCAGCTTCCGGGCGGCGCCGATCTGCGCGCCTGCGGCGCCCCGGCCCACCAGGTGCCGGGCAAGGCGGGCCTCGGCTTCGGGTTCGGCGTGTCCGTGGTCACGGACCCCGAGGTCCACCCGTCGCCCTCGGCCCGGGGCTCGTACGGCTGGAGCGGGGTGGCCAGTACGACGTTCTGGGTGGACCCCGGCAGCGATCTGACGGTGCAGTTCCTCACCCAGCTCAGGCCCACCGGAGCGCACACCGTCTACCCGGAGGTGCGACGCCTGGTGCGTGAGGCCATGACCGAGGGCCTCAGCGGACCGTCGGGCCGCACGCCCCGCGCCTAGCGCGGCGGGCGCGGCGGCCGGTGCCGGCTCGGACACCGGCCACCCCTCCGCGCCCGGTCACGGGGTTCACGAGGACTGCACCACCGCGTCCAGGTGCGGCAGGTAGTGGTCGAGCCGCTCACGCTTGGTGCGCAGATACGTGATGTTGTCCTCGCACGGCGGGATCAGCAGGGACACCTGCTCGTCCACCGTGATGCCGTGCCGCACCAGCGCCTCGTGCTTGCGCGGGTTGTTGGAGAGCAGGCGCACGGACCGTACGCCGAGGTCGTGCAGGATGTCCGCCGCCACACGGTAGTCGCGGGCGTCCACCGGCAGCCCCAGGGCGAGGTTCGCCTCCACCGTGTCCAGTCCCCCCTCGGACTGGAGCTTCATCGCGCGCAGCTTCCCGAGCAGCCCGATGCCGCGTCCCTCGTGCCCGCGCAGATAGACGACGATGCCGCGTCCCTCGGCGACCACCTCCCGCAGCGCGGTGGAGAGCTGGGGCCCGCATTCGCAGTGGGTCGAGCCGAAGGCGTCACCGGTCAGGCACTCGGAATGCAGCCGGGTGAGCATGCCCGATTCCCTGATGTCGCCATGGACGAGCGCGACTTGTTCGTCACCGGTGGCGTGGTCGAGATATCCGTAGGCCCGGAATTCGCCGTACTGGGTGGGCAGGGGTGCTTTCACGACGCGGGTCACGCCGGAGGCGGGGGCATTCACCACTCGGGGAACTTCCGTGAGATGGGGATCGCCGCCGAGCACACCGTCGATGTCTGTCATGATCTGTTCCTATCTTGTGAGCGCAGGCGGTACGGGACGAAGGGCCGTGAAAAGGATGAGTGACGCGATGAGCGCTGGGACTTCGGGGGCTTCGGGGACTCCTGGTCCTTCGGGGGTTTCGGGACTTGCGGATACTACGCGGACGGGTGTGCTGCCGGCGGACACCTCTCAGGACGTACGGGAGCGGGCGGCCCGATCGCGCCGGCAGGTCGCCGTCCTGCCGGTGGGCAGTCACGAACAGCACGGCCCCTTCCTGCCCCTGGCGACCGACACGCTGGTGGCCTGCGCCATCGCCCGGGAGATCGCCGAGGCCTACCCGGTTCACCTTCTTCCTCCCGTGACGATCTCCTGCTCGCACGAGCACACGGGATGGCCCGGAACCGTGAGCATCTCCTCCGTCACCCTCCACGCGGTGGTCCGGGACATCGCCGAGTCGCTGCGCCGCTCGGGCGTCGACGCCCTGGTGGTGGTCAACGGCCACGGCGGGAATTACGTCCTCGGCAATGTCGTCCAGGAATCCATGGGCAGCGGTGTGCGGATGGCCCTCTACCCGGCCCCGGAGGACTGGGAGACGGCCCGGGAGCGGGCCGGAGTGCTCACCTCGCTGCTGACCGACATGCATGCCGGGGAAATCGAGACCTCCATTCTTCTGCACTGCCATCCCGAATTGGTCAAACCCGGATACGAGACCACTGATTTCGTCGCCGACGACCGCAGGCATCTGCTCACCCTCGGTATGTCCGGTTACACGGAGTCCGGTGTCATCGGACGGCCCTCGCTCGCCTCCGCGGAGAAGGGGGAGCGACTGCTCTCGGCGCTCACCGAGTCCTTCGGGGCGTATTTCTCCTTGGTCACCTCCGACGAGGACGGCGATTCGGGCAGCACGCACAGCCTTTGACGCCGTGTCACACACCCGGCCCGCGCCGTGGGGGGTGAGCGCGGGTACGGGGTGTGCGGGCCCGGGGCCCGGAGCGCATGGGGGGTGCGCTCCGGGCCGCCCGCCCTTGCAGGCTGGTGCGCGGCGGAGGTCCGCGCCGCGGTGCGCGACGAGGCGGCCCCGTCGCCCTCGGCGTCGACGCCGACCGCCGTCGCGGCCCCGGCGGCACCGTCCGCCTCGCCGTCGGCGGCCGTCACCGTCACCTTCCCGGTACCCCTCGCCCGCAGGTCGGTGGCCCAGCGGGCGAGGAGGACGAGCACGCCCGGCAGGCTCGCGACGAAGCTCAGCACCCCGTACACGACCGCGACGGCCAGCCCCCGCTCCGCGCCGAGGCCCGCGGCGCCGAACGCCCAGGCGGTGACGCCCTCGCGGGGGCCCCAGCCGCCGATGTTCAGCGGCAGCCCCATGGCGATGAGCGCGAGCAGAGCCAGCGGAAGGAGGGTGAGCGGCGCCGCGTGGGATCCGGCGACACGCGCGGCGACCAGGAACATCAACAGGTGGCCGGCGAGCACGGCGACGGACGAGAACAGGACGGCGGGCCAGCTGCCGCGCGCGAGCAGCGCGGTGCGCGCCTCGGCGAGCGCGGCGCGCAGGGCGCGGGTGCGTCGGGTGGGGCGGGGGGCCCGGCCCATGCGCACCGCCACGACGACCGCGAGAGCCCCGAGCAGGGCGAGTCCGAGCAGTCCGGCCAGCTCGCGGGCCTGGGCCAGCGCCGGTGAGGGCACCATGAGCAGGACGGGCACGCCGAACGCGACGAGGGCGACCTGTCCGGCCGTGCGCTCCAGGACCACCGCGCGCACCCCGCGCCCGATGTCTCCGGCGCTCTGCCCGTGGCGCACCGCGCGGTGCACGTCGCCGAGCACACCGCCCGGGAGGGCGGCGTTCAGGAACAGCGCACGGTAGTAGTCCGCGACCGCGGCGCCGAGCGGCAGCCGGAGGCCGAGCGCACCGGCGACCCGGCACCAACGCCAGGCGCTCAGCACCGTGGTCAGCGCGCCGATGCCGAGCCCCGCGAGGAGGGTGGGCGCGTCGACGCGCCGCAGCCCGTCCAGGAAGACCCCGGTGCCCAGGCGCCACAGCAGCACACCCAGGATGGCGGCGCCCGCGACCGTGCCCAGGTGCGCGCGCAGCGCACGCGTGACGGGACGGCGGGCGGGTGACGGCTCGGTGGCCGTCGTCGCCCGGGTACCGGGGCGTGCCACCGGGGTGACGGCCAGGGCCGTCACCGGGTCGATGGTCCGGGCCGTCATCCCGCGCCTCCCGCCATCGGGGGCAGGACCAGTACGTCGACGTGGTGCACGGTCACCGACAGCTCCCCGGCGGCGCAGGCGGCCAGCCGGTCGCGCAGGTACGTCTGCGCCCGGTCGGCGAGTTCGGGGCTCTGCTCGACGGCGGCGGCGACCCAGCCGCGCAGCCACTCCCCCGTCAGTTCCGCCTGCTTGGCGCCGAGCCGCCAGGGGCTGGGGTGCGCCAGCACGCGCGCTCCCCGCCGCTCGAACGCCTCGCGGGCCACGTCCAACGCGTCCGGGCCGAGGAGGTCGCCGCGGCGCTGGTGCGCGTTGAACGCGTCCAGGACCTCGTCGTCCAGCGGGTGCGCGGGCTGGAGCTCCACGCGCCCGACCACGGAGAGCGTCAGCAGGGCTGGACACCCCGCCCCCGCGCAGGCCTCGGCGAGCGCGTCGATCTCGTCGGCGGTGAGGACGTCGAGCAGCGCGGAGGCGGTCAGCAGACCGGCCCCTGACAGGGCGTCGGGGGTCAGTCGCCCGATGTCCCCGCGCTGGGTCGCGACGGTGACCCGGGCGCCGTCGGCCGCGGCCTTCGGCGCGCCGGCGGTGGCGAAGTGGAGCAGATACGGGTCGCGGTCGTGCAGCACCCAGTGCTGGTCGCCGGCCAGGAGCGGGGCGAGCCAGCGGCCCATCGAACCGGTGCCGCAGCCCAGGTCGTGGACGACCAGGCCCTCGGCGCCGGCGGAGGAAGCGGCCCGCTCGGCGAGGTGCGCGCGCAGAGGCTCCAGCAGGGAGCGCGCCCGCGCCGCGGCGTCCGCGGGCTCGCGCAGCCGCAGCCACTGCGGGGCGTACCGGGGGACCTCGGTCTCACCGGTGCCGGGGGCGGGGGCGCCGTACAGGTCGGCGTCGTCGGGGGTGTCCACGGGCACCGTGTACCCGTCGGATCCGGCGGGAGTCGTGCTCATGATCATGCGGACCTCCGGGGTTCGTCGTGCAGCCGTCCCAGCACGCCCGCGAGGCTGCGCGCGGTGGTCGCCCAGCCGTCCAGGGCGGCGCGCCGGCCCCGGGCCGCGGCCTTCAGGCGGCGCCGCACGTCCGCTTCCCCGAACCAGCCGCGCAGTTCGGCGGCGAGCGCCGCCGGGTCCTCCGGCGGTACGAGGATGCCGGGCACCCCGCCGTCGGGCGCCCGCCCGACGGCCTCGGGCAGACCGCCGACGTCGGTGGCGAGCACCGGAACACCGCGGGCGAGCGCCTCCGTGACGGCCATGCCGTAGGTCTCGGCGTACGAGGTGAGGACCATCAGGTCGGCGGCCGCGTAGGCGGCGTCGAGTTCGGCGCCGGAGCGGGGGCCGGCCAGCCGCAGCCGGTCGCCGAGGCCGCGCTCCTCGATGAGGGCGCGCAGGGCGGCGACGTACTCCGGGTCCTGCTCCAGACCGCCGACCAGGGTGCAGGTCCACGGCAGGTCGGTGACGGTGGCGAGGGCCTCCACGAGCCGGTGCTGGCCCTTGCGCGGGGTGACCGCGGCGACGCACAGGAGGTGGGAGACGCCGTCGGTGCCCGGGGCGAGCGGCGCGATGTCGGCGCCGGGGGCGGCGACATGGACGCGTTCGGGGGCCAGGCCGTGGTGGGACACGAGCCGGCGCACGGCCCAGTCGCTGGTGGCGACGACGGCGGAGGCGGCCCTCAGGGTGTCGCGCTCCTTGGCGTCGAGTTCGGCCGCCGTCCACGTGTCCAGTCCGGTCTCGTCGCCGAGCGGCAGGTGGACCAGGACGGCGATCTGCAGGCGCCCGGTCTCCGGCACCACGATCTCGGGGACGCCGCAGGCGACCAGGCCGTCGATGAGGACGGTCGTGCCGTCCGGGATCTCCCGCAGCGTGCGGGAGAGTTCCGTCCGGGCCGCGACGCCCGGGCGGGGCCAGCGGCCCGCCACGGCGTGCCGGCGGACCGCCCAGCCGAAGCCGGGCAGGTCGAGGCAGACCCGGCGGTCGTAGGCGTTGCCGCCGCTGGGGGCGGCGGGGTCGTCGACGCCGCCCGGCATGACGAAGTGAACCGTGCGCAAGGACATGGGAATGATGTCCGCGTTGCTCAGGGCCGTGCTCTGCACGGGCACGTAGGTGAGGGACGGGGCCGGCACAGGCGCCTGTGTCGGTGTCGGGTGGTCGACGGGCGCGCCCGGCGCCGGACGGTCGATGGTCGTGTCCGTCACAGGCCACGCTCGTAACTCGCCCACGCGATGTGCGACTCGTGCAGGGTGACGCCGATCGCCGCGATCTGCCGCGCGCCCTCGCCCAGGGCCCCCTTGTGGATCCGCTCGGCGAGCCGGTCCGCGATCACCTTGGCCAGGAACTCCGTCGAGGTGTTGGTGTTCGCGAAGTCCGGCTCGTTGTCGAGGTTGCGGTAGTTGAGCTCGCTCACCACGGCGCCGAGCTCCTGCGTGGCCAGTCCGATGTCGACCACGATGTTGTCGTCGTCCAGCTCGGCGCGGCGGAACGTGGCGTCCACGAGGAACGTCGCGCCGTGCAGGCGCTGTGCGGGTCCGAAGACCTCGCCGCGGAAGCTGTGGGCGATCATCAGGTGATCGCGGACGGTGATGCTGAACAACGGACGACCCTCCAGGTGCGGTGCGTCTGCCCCCTGTCGGGGCATGCCGTGTAGTACGGCTGTCCCCGGCACGTTGTTCAGCTGTCCGTTCGTGTTGTTCCGAGGGGTCGGACACAAGCGGGCACAACCGGAACAACCGGGCTCAGTCGGATGGGTGGACGACGCGGTGGCACATTCCCTTGAGCTCACCGCCGGCGAGCCGTGATAGCACGTCGGGGAGGTCCTCGAAAGCGGACTCGCCGGTGATGAGGGCGTCGAAGCCGGGATCGGCCAGCAGTTCGAGAGCGAGGGCCAGCCGGTCGGCGTAGGTGCGTCCGGTACGCGCGCGCGGCGAGACGGTGCCGACCTGGCTGCTGCGCAGGGTGAGTCGGCGCGAGTGGAACGCCTCGCCGAGCGGCAGAGTGACCTGGCGGTCGCCGTACCAGCTGAGTTCGACGACGGTGCCCTCGGGGGCGAGCAGTTCCAGGGACCGCCGCAGGCCCGGTTCGGTGGCGCTGGCGTGGACGACCAGGTCGCACTCACCGAGGGCGTCGCCCGGCAGGGCGAAGTCGACGCCGAGCGCCCGGGCGGTCTCGGCGCGCTCGGGGTCGGCGTCCACGAGCTGGACGCGGACGCCCGGATGGCGGGCGAGCAGCGCGGCGACCGAACATCCGATCATCCCGCCGCCCACGACCGCGATCCGGTCCCCGATCTGGGGCCCCGCGTCCCACAGGGCGTTGACAGCGGTCTCGACGGTACCGGCGAGGATGGCGCGCTCGGCGGGCACCGAGTCGGGCACGACGGTGACGGCGGACGCGGGGACGACGTACCTGCTCTGGTGCGGGTAGAGGCAGAAGACCGTGCGTCCCAGCAGGTCGGCGGGGCCGTGCTCCACCCGTCCGACGCTGAGATAGCCGTACTTCACGGGCGCGGGGAAGTCGCCCTCCTGGAACGGCGCCCGCATCACCGCGTGCTGGCTCCGCGGCACCCCACCGCGGAACACCAGCGTCTCGGTGCCGCGGCTGACACCCGAGTACAGCGCGCGCACCAGCACCTCGCCCTCACCGGGTGCGGCCAGCTCCACCTCCCGCAGCTCTCCGTGTCCCGGCGAACGCAGCCAGAAGGCGCGGGCGGTGAGGTCCATGGGCGTGCTCCTGAACGATCGGGCGTCTTGTCACGTACGCAGCTATGACCAGTCGCGTACGGCGACGTGCGGGAAGTCGCGCACAAGGTACGCGTGAAGATCGAGTCTGTCACTTGGCCGGAGGGTGAGCGGTGGCCCTGAACCACACATACGACGTGAGGCTGTTGCAGCAGGAGACGACCGTGGGAGCGGGCGTCCAGGTGCTGCTGCTGGCCTTGCTGGGCACGGCGATCGGCATGGGCCCGGCGGGCTGGCTGACGGGGCTCGCGTTCGCGCTCGCCACCTGGGCGGTCCTCACCCGTGCGGTGCTCCGCTCCCGGCTCAGCTCCTTCGGCCCGGCCAACCGGGTGACCCTGGGGCGGGCGATCCTGGTGGGGGGCGTCACGGCCCTGGTCGCGGACTCCTTCGAGAGCTCGCCGCCGGCGACGGTGTTCGTGGGGCTCACGGCGGTGGCGCTGATCCTGGACGGCGTGGACGGCAAGGTGGCCCGGCGCACCGGGACGTCGACCGCGCTCGGGGCGCGCTTCGACATGGAGGTCGACGCGTTCCTGATCCTGGTGCTGAGTGTCTACGTGGCGATGGCGCTGGGGCCGTGGGTGCTGCTGATCGGCGGCATGCGGTACGTGTTCGTGGCGGCGGCACGGGTGTGGCCGTGGCTGAACGGGGAGCTGCCGCCGAGCATGGCGCGCAAGACGGTGGCGGCCGTGCAGGGCGTCGCCCTCCTGGTGGCGGCCTCGGGCCTGCTGCCGTACGGGGCGGAGTTGGCGGTGGTCGCGTCCGCGCTGGGTTCGCTGGTGTGGTCGTTCGGACGGGATGTGCTGTGGCTGCGGAGTGCGCGGGGCGGGGCGATGCCGGGGAGTCCGGCGGGGCCGGCCGGTTCACAGGACGAGGTGGCTCGGGGTGCGGTGGGGGAACTGGTCGGGGGACGTTGAGGGACGGCCCGCTACGACCCCGCTCCGCCCCCGGCGTGCCCGCCGACCCGTGCCACGTTCTCCCGGTCCTCCGGGTCCTCACTGGCCTCGGTGGTGAACCAGGCGTCGAGGATCTCCTTGAGCAGGGCACGTGAGGTGAGGCGCAGGCTCAGCGCCAGCACGTTGGCGTCGTTCCAGCGGCGTGCCCCGGACGCCGTGTACGCGTCGGTGCACAGGGCCGCCCGCACGCCCGGCACCTTGTTCGCGGCGATCGCCGCGCCCGTTCCGGTCCAGCAGCAGACGACCGCCTGGTCCGCGACGCGGTCGACCACCTCGCGGGCCGCCGCCTGGGAGCAGGTCGCCCACCGGGGGTCGTCGCCCTCCAGCAGCGCGCCGTGGAGGAGCACCTCGTGGCCGCGTGCGCGTAGTTCTCCGACGAGGTCCAGGGCGACGGGTTCTGCCATGTCGGAGGAGACGGAGATCCGCATGGGGCGAGGGTATCGGTTACGGGGGTTCGGCTGGGGGTTTTGCGCAGTTCCCCGCGCCCCTGAGGGGGGTGGAGCGGCGGGCGCGCGTTGTCCGGTGCGGGTGAGTTGGTGGGTTTGCGCAGTTCCCCGCGCCCCTGGACGGATGGGGCGCGGGGTTGGGGGGTTGGGGGGTTGGGGGTCAGTGGGGGGTTGTGGCGGGTTCTGGGGTGGGGGTGGGCAGGATGGGGGTGAGGGGCGTCGGGTGGGGGGTGCGGCGGGTGGGGACCAGGAGGGCCGCCAGGGCCGCGGCCACGAGGAGCACGGTCAGCAGGGCGAAGCCGTGGGTGTAGCCGGAGGCCTGGGGCAGGCCCGACGGCTGGAGGTGGCCGGTGACCAGGACGCTGACGACCGCGGCGCCGATCGAACCGCCGATCGTGCGGATGTTGGCGTTCATCCCGGTCGCGGCGCCCGTCTGCTCGGCCGGGACACTGCCGACGATCAGGTTGGCCATCGAGGCGAAGGCCAGTCCGATGCCGAAGCCGAACAGACCGGCGACGACGGCCACCTGCCACTGGCTGTCGTGCCAGAGGGTGAGGAATCCGCAGGCCACGGCCCCGAACGCGGCACCGGCCATGAGGAGCCGCTTGGCGCCGAGCACCGGTTCGAGACGGCCGCTGAGGACACCCGAGACGAACATGGCGACCAGCATCGGGAGCATGAGCAGCCCGGAGGCGGTGACGGTGGCGCCGAAGCCGTACCCGGCGGCGCGGGGAGTCTGCACGAAGCCGGGCAGGAAGGACCAGATCGAGTACATGCCCGCACCGAACAGAAGGGCGACGGTGTTGGTCGTCCACACGGCGGGCAGCCGCATGACGCGCAGGTCGATCAGCGGGGAGCCGCTGCGCGACTCGGCCGTCAGCCACAGCGCGAAGAGCGCCGCGGCGGCCGTGAACAGGCCGATGACACGGGCCGATCCCCAGCCCCAGCGGGCCGCCTCGCTCAGCGGCAGCAGCAGCGCGACCAGCCACGCCGACAGCAGGACGGCGCCGAGCCAGTGCACACGGCCGCCGGCCCGGTGCGGCGTCTCGGGCACGTAGCGCATCGCGATCATCGCGGTGACGGCGACCACGGCGACCGGGATCCAGAACAGCCAGCGGTAGTCGAGCGCGGACACGATCGGGCCCGCCGCCACCATGCCGACCCCGCCGCCCGCGGCGATCACCGCGGAGAGGTTGCTGATGCTGCCGCTGACCTCGGACGGGGCGAACTCGTCGCGGATGATGCCGAAGGACAGCGGGAAGAGCGCGCCCCCCGCGCCCTGGACGGCGCGAGCCACGATCAGGACGCCGATGTTCGGCGCGAGCGCGGCCAGCAGACAGCCGGCCAGCACGGTGAACAGGACGGCCACGAGGGTGCGCTTGCGTCCGACGAGGTCGCCGACCCGTCCGAGGATCGGGGTGAAGACCGAGGCGGACAGCAGGTAGGCGGTCATCACCCAGGTGGCGGTGGACTGGGAGGTGTGCAGGGCGTGCTGGACGGTCGGCAGGGCCGGCGCGATCAGCGACTGCAGCATGGAGAACACGCCCGCACCGGTCGCGAGGACCGCGAAGGTGAGGCGGGTTGACTTCCGGGGCATGGATGGACACTCCGAAACTGGGGGTACGGCCACGGACGGGCGGGCGCGATCGGCGCGGGCCCGAAGCCGGTGGTCGGGAAGAAGCGAAGGAGGAGCAAGCGGTGGGCGGCCGCACGCGTCCGTGGCGGGCACACCCCGACTGCTAAAGTGGAGGTACGCCTCCACTGTACCGGAGGCAAACCTCCGCTTCAAGCGTTTCCGGCCGGGAGGCAGCAGTGACGGTCCAGTCGTTCCCCGTCAGCGAGATCGTCGCGTCACAGCGGCCGCACCGTAAGGACGCCGCCCGCAACTACGACGCGCTGATCGCCGCGGCCCGCGAGGTCTTCGCCGAGCACGGTGCGGAGGCGGCGCTGGAGGACATCGCGCGCCGCGCGGGCGTCGGCATCGGCACGCTGTACCGGAACTTCCCCACCCGCCGCCATCTCTTCGAGAGCGTGTACGCGGGCGAGGTGGAGGACCTGTGCCGGGTGGCCGAACAGGCCGGCGGGCTGGAGCCCTGGGAGGCGCTCTCCTCGTGGCTGCGCCGATTCGTGGACTACACGGTGACCAAGCGGGCGCTGCGCGAGGCGATGGACGACGAGTCGGAGATCTTCCTGGCCTGCCGGGAGTCGATGTACCAGGCGGGCGGCCCGCTGTTCGAGCGGGCGCAGCAGGCCGGCCGGGTGCGTACGGACATGGGGTTCGACGACCTGCTGCGCATGGTGGCCGGGATCACGGCCACGAACTTCCTCGACGACGCCCAGCGCGACCGGGTGCTGGACATCGCCCTGGACGGGGTGCGGACGGCTCGCGGGTAGGCCCGGGCCGCTACTGGTTCCAGCTCTCGTCGTACGGGTCCTTCGGAACCGCCACCGGCCGGGCCTCGGCGACGTCCATGAACGGGATGATCCCCCCGTTGACGGGATCCTTCGTCCGCTCCTCGCTGTAGGTGCCGGTCACCTGGAGCCACGCGTCGGGCTGCAGCACGGGCGGCAGCTTCCCGGTCAGGCCCACCTTGACCGGCTGGGCGTCGGCCGCGCAGCAGTTGAGGGCCATGCGGACGAGGTAGGGCCTGCCGGCGCCGTCGATGGTCACGAAGCCCGTGATCCGGAACCTTCGCGCACCGAGGGTGCGCCCGTGGCCGTAGGCCGCGCGACCCGCGTAGTCCACCAGGCTGAGCGGGGCCGGGTCGGCGGACGGCAGGGGCGGGTAGGCCAGGGGCGGCTGGATCGCCGTACCGCTGCGCACGGCGGTGTACGAGCCGAGGGCGGGTGGGGCCACCAGGATGAGGGCGAACAGGGGAAGGACCAGGAGCCAGGAGATACGCGGCTCGCGGTGTCCGTGCCCGTGCCCGTCGTCGTGGTCCGCGTCGGGGGCGTCGTGCTGCTCGGTCCGTCGTGTCGCGCGCCGTCCGTACCAGACGGTGGCCGCCGACGCCACGATCAGCACGGCCCCGGACGCGAGCAGCATCGGCTGGAGCCCGGCTTTGACGTACCGGAGGTAGAGGCCGGTGGTTCCGGCGTGCAGCATCGCCCCGCCGAGCAGGAACAGGACGGCGGCCTGCGCCTGGCGGTTCACAGCAGCACCGTCCCCACCAGCAGGGCCCCCGCGATCGCCATCGCGAAGGTGGTGGGCGCGAACCGCAGCGCGAAGGCGCGGCCGAAGGTGCCGGCCTGCATCGCGAACAGCTTGAGGTCGACCATCGGTCCTACCACGAGGAAAGCCAGCCGGGCGGTGAGGGAGAACTGCGACAGCGACGCGGCCACGAACGCGTCGGCCTCCGAGCAGATCGACAGCAGGACCGCCAGCAGCGACAGCGCGAGGACGGCGACCACCGGATCGGCCGCGGCGGTACGCAGCCAGCTCGCCGGTGCCACGGCCTTGAGGGTGGCCGCGGCCATCGCGCCGACGACGAGGAAGCCCCCGGCGTGCATCACGTCATGCCGTACGGAGCCCCAGAACGCGGCACCCCTGCTCTGGCCCTCGTAGGAGGTCCGGGTGGGCGGTCGCAGCCAGTCGGTACGGCCCAGGCGCTGCCACAGCCAGCCCATCGCGCACGCCACCAGCAGGCTGGCCGCGAACCGGCCCACGACCATCAGCGGATCGCGGGGGAAGGCCACCGCCGTGGCGGTCAGCACGATCGGGTTGATCGCGGGCGCGGACAGCAGGAACGCCAGGGCGGCGGCGGGGGTCACCCCCCGGCGCACCAGCGCCCCCGCGACCGGCACCGAGGCGCATTCGCAGCCGGGCAGGACCACCCCGGCGAGGCCCGCGACCGGCACCGCGAGGGCGGGCCGCTTCGGCAGCGCGCGGGCGAAGAACGACGGCGGGACGAACACCGCGAGGGCCGCCGACAGCAGCACGCCGAGCACGAGGAAGGGCAGGGCCTGGACGACCACGGCCAGGAACACGGTCATCCAGCTCTGCATCACCGGTGCGGCCAGCGCCCGGCGGATCGGCCCCTGCCCCACGACGAGCAGGAGCAGCAGGAGGACGAGGCCGAGGGAGGAGTTGAACTGCCAGCCCTGCGGATCGCCCTCCTCGTCCTCGCGTCGGTCGGCCGGGGCCGGGGGTGCTTTGACGCTCGTCACGGGCGGGGTACCTCTCGGGGGCGGGGCAGGAGAGCGGGGAGCGGGAGGCTGCCCGCTTCCCGCTCCCCTCTCGGTACGTCCGCAGGGCCCGGGCGTCTCATCGCGGACCGGGGACTTTGCCGCTCGATGACCCTTTCTGTACCCGACCGTTCTCTACCCGCCCGTCAGCGGTCGGCCAGGCTCGGCTCCTGTTGCGGCCGGGTGTGCCGGCGGTGGAAGAGGGAGGGCAGGCTCGGCACGGTCAGGAAGCCCTCGGCGCCCGCGCTGGCGATGCCGATACGCGGAATGTCGCTGGTCTTCTCGAACAGCAGGAAGCGCGGCTCCCAGACGGGACGGTACTTCGCGTTGGCGCGGTAGAGGGACTCGATCTGCCACCAGCGGGAGAAGAAGGTCAGCACGGAGCGCCACAGCCGCAGCACGGGTCCGGCGCCGAGGCGGGAGCCGCGTTCGAAGACGGCGCGGAACATCGCGAAGTTGAGCGAGACCCGTTCGATGCCCAGGTCGCGGGCGCGCAGCAGGAGTTCGATGACCATGAACTCCATCAGGCCGTTCTCGCAGCCGCGGTCGCGCCGCATCAGATCCAGGGAGAGGCCCTTCTCGCCCCAGGGCACGAAGCTGAGCAGGGCTCGCGGCTCGCCGTCGGCGTCGTTGCACTCCAGCATCACGCAGCTGCCGTCGGCGGGGTCGCCGAGACGGCCGAGCGCCATGGAGAAGCCGCGCTCGCTGCCTCCGTCGCGCCAGTGGTCGGCCTTCTCGATCAGGGTGGCCATGTCGGTCTCGGGGATCTCGCCGTGCCGGCGGACCGTCACGGTGTAGCCGGCGCGGCGGACCCGGTTGTGGGCCTGCCGGACGACCCGCATCGCCCGCCCCTCGAGGCTGAACTCGCTCACGTCGACGATCGCCTCGTCGCCCAGTTCGAGGGCGTCCAGGCCGTGCCGGGCGTAGATCGTCCCGGCCTCCTCGCTCGCGCCCATGACGGCGGGCGTCCAGGCGTGCCGGCGGGCCTGCTCCAGCCACTCCTCGATGGCCCCGGGCCAGGCCTCCGGGTCGCCGATCGGGTCTCCCGCGGCCAGGGTGACGCCGCCGATGACCCGGTAGGTGATGGCGGCCTTGCCGCTCGGGGACCAGATGACGGCCTTGTCGCGGCGCAGCGCGAAGTAGCCGAGGGAGTCGCGGTCGCCGTGCTTGGCGAGCAGGGCGCGCAGCCGCTGCTCGTCCTCGTCACCGAGGAGTTCGGCGCCCCGGGGGGCCCGGAAACAGGCGTACAGCACGATGAGGAAGGAGATCGCCATCAGGACGTTGATGGTGATGTCCACCCAGCGGGGCGCGTTCACCGCGGCGATGCGGTCCGCGAGGGGGCCCACGCTGACGCCGCGCAGCAGGGAGTACGCGACCTCGTCGGTCAGGGTGGCGCCGGGGAGCTTGTTGGTGGCGTTCACCAGCAGGGTGCCGATGCCACCGCTGACGACGATGCCGCCGGCGGCCACGATCAGGGCCAGCTTGGGGTTGGAGCGGTCGCCGACGGCCCGGAACTCCCGGCGTCCGAGCAGCAGCGCGGCCACGAACACGCCGGTCAGCAGGACCGAGATCCAGTTCAGGGCGTGCTGACGGTAGCCGTGCTGGGTCAGGGCCAGCGCGTAGAGCACGAACAGCGGTCCGGCCAGGAGGAGGTTCAGGATCCAGGCCGCTCGCTTGCGACGCCGCATGACCACGGCGAGGAACAGGGCGAGAGCGGCGGATACCAGGCCGGCGGTGGCGAGGTACGGGGTGAAGAACTCACCGCCGTTGTGCTCGTGGACCTCTTCGCGGAAGGGCAGCGAGAGGACCGCCACGATGTTGAGCACGGCTTGCAGCCTCAGGTACCAGACCGTGACGGTCGCGGCCCACGGGCGCAGACGTGCCAGGAGGGAGGGGCGCCCCTCCCCCGTGTCCTGCGCGTCCCGGCCGCGCTGCTTGGGGATCAGTGGTCGTTCCTGTGCGGGCACCGCGATGATTCACCTTGAGGAAGTGGGGGCCGGAGCGACCGGCACGGGCAGAATCTGTCATGCACATAGACGCGGAACAGCCTGCCCTTGGTTCTGTCCGGCGCGCCACCGATCCTGACCATACCCTCGGCGGGGGCTGTGGGAAGTCTGTGGACGGTAGGAGTCCGGCAAGGACACGGGAGTACGGCGAGCGGGTCCCGCTAGGCCGATTCCTCCGCGCCGAGGGCGGGCTCCGGGACGGCCTGCCCGTGGGCCGTGTGCCCGTCGGGCCGTTCGTGCTGCCCGGGGTCGACGCGCTCGCTCAGGAAGGGGACGAGGCCCCGTTCCAGTACGGCGCGCTCCCACTCCTCACGGGCGCGGCGCACCTGGACGTGGCGGTCGGCGAGATCGTCGTCGCCTCGTCCGCAGCGGCCTCGCGCGCGGGCGACCAGCAGCCAGGCGAGGTCCCCGAGGGCCGCTCCCGAGATCACCGCGGCGGCGATCACCCCCGTCATCACGAGTCCGTCGTCGAAGTGGGGGCGTACGGCGAACGCCCGCAGGCCGAATCCGCACAGCAGGAAGACGCCGGTGGCCACGATGCCCAGGCTCGGCACCAGCACCGCGAGCACCCGCAGGAGCGCCTCGGACCGGCGGTCGCCCCGGGACAGGCGCCCGCCCCGGGAGACGGCGGTGGCGCGCAGCGTGAGGTAGTGGTCGTACTCGTCGGCGGCGACTCCCAGGAGACGGGCGCGCGCCTCGAGGGCCTGGGCGCGCAGCCGTTCGCGGGAGGGGCAGGCCTCGACGACGCGGATCGCGGCCGCGAAACGCGGAAGGTCCAGGGCCCGGTCCACGACGTTCTCGAAGATCGGGCCGCTCTGCGGTGACGGCTCGTCCGGCTCCTGCACAGATCCCCCGATCGGCGATGACGCGTCGGCCGACGCCCGGCCGGCCTGCGAACGAGCCAAACCCTACAACATGTAGGACATTGGCCAAGGGAGACTGTTGACATCGGGCCCCTCAGGTGCCGAGCCGTGATCCGATGATCCGTTCAGCGCTCGTCGGCGGCGTCCGCGTCCAGGCCGGTGCAGGCCAGTTTGCCGTCCACCACGGCACACGCCTCCACCCCTTCGGGCGAGGTCACGGCGAGCATGGGACTGGCCGTACCGGCGGATCCGTCCCCCGGGTACTGCGCCGACAGCACGTCACGGCCCGAGCGCACCGAGATCACGCGCGCGTCCGACGCGCGCGCCTGGACCTCGGCCCAGGCCGCGCGGCAGGACGGTGAGTACTCCAGGCGCACGGCGTACGACGACGCCCGCACCGTGTTCTTGGTCTGGGCGTCCCGGTCGCAGGCGGAGACCGAGGGCAGCCGGCCCTCGCAGGAGGCGCCCCGGCAGCTGGGCGACACCGGGGCCCGCCGCCCGTCCGAGGTGCCGGAGGGGTGGGTGGCGACGAGGGTGACGGCCACGGCCGCCGCGACGACGCCCAGCGCGACGGCCGGCAGGGGAGGTCGCGGGAGTCGGGCGGTCCGGGCGGTCGGCTCGGCTCCGTCGACGGGGTGGGCGCGGTGGACGTCCCCGTCCTCGTGCGGTTCGGGGTCCGCGGGGGCCGCGTGCTCGGACGTCTCCCACAGCGCCAGGACCGGGCCGGGATCGTCCCCGGCGAGCCGGGCGAGCGCCTCCACCGCCGAGCGCGGGGGGCGTTGGGCGCCGTTGAGATAGCGGTGCCAGGCCGACTTGCTGTAGGGGGTGCGCGCGGCCAGGGCGGCGAGACTGAGTCCGGTACGGTCCTTCAGGGCGCGCAGCCTGGTGGCGAACGGCCCGTCGGGCTGTCCGGGCTCGGCGGCCTCCGGTTCGCCGGGTGCCTGAGCGCGCGCCGCGCCCGCCCTCACCGTCTCAGCCCCCGGGGCCGCCTGACGACCTGATCCCTCGACATCCCTGATACATCCCTCGATCCGTCGACACCGCCCCCGGTTTGGGCGGTTCGCCCTTGTTGTCGGAATGAGTTCCCTCGAATGCCCTGGCGCCACACATCGGGAACGGCGAGGGATCGGCGGGTTGACGGCGGCGGAGCGGCGAGTTGACGGGGCGGGAGGCGCGCGGACGGCCCGCCCGGGCACAGGTGTCCGGGCGGGCCGTTCCCTCGGAAGAGGAGGGGGCGCGTGGGTCAGCACCCGCGCACGTGCGTGCGGACGCGGACGTAGTGGGCCGACACGTACCCCTTGCCGTGGGCGAGCCGGTACCAGCGCGGATCGCCCTGGACGGACGAACCGTTGCGCCGGCAGGTCACCATCAGCCGCCCGTGGTGGCGGCGGTGACCGATCACCCGGTACTGCGTTCCGGGACCCGAGCGGACGTTCAGCCGGCCGTGGCGGGTGACGACGCGGCCCACCACATGGGCGCCATGGCGGTGGCGCACCGCCCCCGTGACGAGGTGGAGGCGACGAGCGTGCCGGTAGTACGTGGTGTGCCGGACATACGTGGTGTGCCGGTAGGACGCGGCGTGGCGGTAGTACGCGGCGGGGCGCGGATGGCCGGTGCGGAGTGCGTAGCCCGTGTGGCGCAGGTGGCCGGCGAGGCGGACGGGCCGCCGGAGGTGCCTGACATGACGAGCGTGGCGGGCGTGGCAGACGTGGCGGATGTGGGACCGGCACCGGTGGACACGGTGCGCGCCGGGCCGGGCGGGCAGATGCCGGGCCGGGACCGGGAGCAGCGGGTGCGGGTGGTGCGGGACCGTCACGACGACCGGCGCCGGGGTGATGTGCGTGCCTTCGGCGGCCACGGCCGCCGAAGGCGCGAGTGCGAACATCGCGACGACGGCCGCCAGGCCGCCCTGCAGTGTCCGACGAATCATGGAAACCTCCGTGCTGACGGTGCAGACCACGAAGTGTGATCTCGTCGCCGAGCGTTTCCGTGCCGACGGCCGGGAATGCCGTTCCGCCGTCCCGGGGATGCGGAGGGACGTCCCGCGGGACGCGGAAACCCCTCCGACCTGCGGGGACGTCACCGCTTCCCGGCCGCCGGCGGCACCAGCCCCTCGACGGGGCGCAGCGGCTACGCCGGGCTCGCGGCGAGCTTCCACTCCCGGTGCAGCGTGCCCAGGGGAACGGTGTGCCGCAGGACGGGGGTGCCGAAGATCGACAGGTGCAGTTCGAGCACCCCGCTCAGATCGACACCGCCGTAGACGGCCCAGGACCCGGAGAAGCCGGACGAGGGACGGCCGTGCGCGTCGACGGCCGCGGTGGCGGAGCCCGCCGCGTCGCCGCGCAGATAGGGCGCGAGGTCGGCGGTGACGCCCACCGCGCCGTACAGGCCCACGGACGCCTCCGCGCCGAGGGCCGCCTTCACATGGCCCTCGGCCGTGACGGAGGCGCGCACCGGGGTGCCCGTCATCGTGGACTCGTTCACGGGGCTCCAGCCCTTGCCGAGTCCGAAGGTGCCTCCGGCCTTGAAGGCTCCCTTGAGGTCCTGTTCCACCGAGACGGTCACCTTGCCGTCGGCGCTGACCTCGAAGTAGCAGGTCAGGTCGAGGTTGACCACGACCGGGATCGGCCCGACCTTGAGGACGGGGTCGGCGTGCAGCTTGGCGAACGGCAGCCGCACGGGCGTGGTCGACGCCGCGGCGCGCCCCTTCAGGGACCAGCGGGAGGTCCAGTCACCGGACACCCCGAGGTAGGCCGAGGCCGGTCCTGACCGACCCGCGGCCGCACCCGCGCCGCCACCGCCGTAGGAGAAGTCGACCTCGGGGGCGACCTGGACGAATCCGTCGACCGTCGCGTCCGCCGACACGGGCGAGCCCTTCGGTGTGGGCACCGCGGCCTTCACGTCGACGCGCAGGCTGCCCAGCGGGAGCTTGGCGCCCTCGGGCCCGGAGCGCAGGTCGCCCGTCTTGGCCCAGGAGACCTGCACATCGGGCAGCAGCCGCTGGACGTCGAAGGAGGCCGGGTCGACCGGTACCGCGCCCTTCGCCTTGTCCGCGCCGAGGAGGGTGTCCAGGGTGGTCGGCGCCGTCTGCACCTCGGTGCCGTTCCCCTTGGCCCCGATCACCTGCGTGACCTTGGCGAGCAGGCCCTGCGGGGCGCCGGGCGCGGGGGCGCTGGCGATGACGTCGCCGACGGCGACCGGGCGGTGCGGGTCGGGTGTGCCGGGGCTGGTCGACGGGGTGGACGGGGTCGGCGAGGACGGGGCGGCCGTGGGCTCGTTCGAGGGGGTGGCACTCGGCGGAGCGGACGGGGGCACGGGCGTCGCCGTGCCCCGGCCCGCCGGTGTACCGGATATGACGGCACGCCGGGTGTGACGGTCGTACGAGTTGACCTTGAGTGCGCTGCGGTGGGCGTGGCCTCCGCTCTCGCCGGAGCGTGCGACGGCGGTCGGGGTGCCGTCGGGCGCGGCGGCGACGGCGAGGGAGTCGCTGGACTCGTCCGGCGCGACGGAGGCCTCGGAGGTCCCCGCGGGCGCGGGGCCGGAGGTGTTCGACGTCCCGGGGCCGGACGAGCAGCCGGAGGCGAGCAGGAGAGCGGAAGCGGTGACGGCGGGCATGACGGCACGCAGGTGCCACTTGCGGTTGCGCAAGACCTGTCCTGAGGGGGTGGGGGGTTGCTGAGGAGCCCGTCGACGCATGACGCACTACCGACGGGTAACAAGTTGTGAGCTTGCCATGGATATGTGAAGGCCCGCTCCACAATCCGCACCCACCGGCTGTGATGTGAACCACGCGCCAGGCGCCAAGAGGCGGTGTCCTGGGCGCAGTTGGCCGAATCCCCTCTCACCCTCCTGTTCGACCTGGCATCAGGTCACCTCGCTCAGCTCTCCGAACGATCCGAGCCGTCCGGACGATCGGCCTTGTCGGCCCCGTCGGATCTGTCGGCCCCGTCGGACCGGTCGGACCCGTCGGACCTGTCCGGCTTCTGCGGGGGCAGGTCGAAGACGTGACCGGGCGTGGCGATCCTGGTGATGGCCTCCCCGACGAGCGTGCTCGGTTCCTGGCCGTCGTGGGAGGCGTCGGTGTTCAGCAGGACGACCAGGGTCGCGCCGGCGGACGGCAGATGGACGGTCAGGGACTCGTAGCCCGGCAGCGAGCCGTTGTGCCCGATCCAGCCCTGGACGTTGAAGACCCCGAGGCCGTACCCGGTGCCCGGGACGCCGGTCGGGGGCGCCGTGAGCCGCTGCTTCTGCAGGGTGGGACTGACCAGGGTCCCGCCGCTCGGGAGCTTGCCCGTGGCGAGGGTGTGCGCCCAGACGCGCAGGTCCTGGAGGCTGGAGATCATCGCCCCGGCCGCCCAGGCCCAGGACGGGTTCCAGTCGGCCGCGTCCTCGACCCTCCCGGTCGCGGTCTGGTCCGTGTACCCCTGGGCGTGCGGCGTGGGGAACTGGGTGCCGTTCGGGAACAGCGTGTGGTCGAGGCCGGCCGGTGCGAGGACGTTCGCCCGTATGAAGTCGCCGAGCGGCACGCCGCCGGCCTTCTGGACGACCAGGCCGAGCAGGACGAGATTGGTGTTGGAGTAGTCGAACCGCCGGCCCGGCGGGAACAGCGGCGGATGCTTGTAGGCGTAGGCGAGCAGTTGCTGCGGGGTGAAGGCCCGTTGCGGATCGGACGTCAGCGCCTTGTAGAAGGACGCGTCGGCCGAGTAGTTGAACAGGCCGCTGCGCATACCGGCCAGTTCGCGCAGGGTGATCCTGTCTCCGCCGGGCACTCCTGCGACGTACTTCGCGATCGGGTCGTCGAGGCGGACCTTGCCGCGGTCGACGAGTTGGAGCAGTGCCGTCACGGTGAACGTCTTCGTCTCGCTGCCGATCCTCATGAACAGGTCCGGTGACATGCTCAGGCCGGTGGCCTTGTCGGCGACGCCGAAGGACCGCACGTAGCTCTGCCCGCCGACCGTCCACAGGCCCACCGTCGCGCCCGGGATGTGCGCCTCGCGCATGACCTTCAGGACAGCGTTGTCGAGCTGCCGTGCGACGTCGGGGGTGAGCGCGCGCATACCGCCGACGGACGACGAGGTGCCGATGGCGAGCGAGTCGGGCAGGTCGACGGAGAACGTGGTGGGGTCCGCCTCCGGCACCCCGAACGCGGCTCCCACCGCGAGGGGCAGTACGAGCGTTCCCGCCGCGGCGGCGGTCGCGGCTCCCCTGCGCAACCGGGTACGCGCATGCGTCATGGGCTGACTCCAACCGGGCCGTGGGACACGGCCTTGTCCGAAACACAGACCCCGAGCTCGCGACTCAGCATATGAGCGGCTCGGCACACCCGCCCGGCGACGCCGACACCCTGCGTGACCGACGGCCTCCCGCCAGCGTGCCGGCGGCCTTTCGCACCCTCGACGGATTGAGCCGGTCGAGCGACGGACGCCGACGGGGTGTGCAGGGCCGGTGGCCGGTGGGGGCGGTACGCCGGGCGGGGCGGGTTCCCGAACACGCATGCGACGATGGGGGTCGCCGGAAACCGGCGGGCACTCGGACCGGACCTTGTGTGGATCGGCGTCGTGATCGCCCGGCATGATGGTGCCCGCCCACGCCAGGCACCGCCGGGCCCCCGTTCGTTCCCTGGGGTCCCGGTGCCGTCAACAGGAGGTTCCCCCCTTGTCACGCCAGGTACTGACGGTCGGCCAGGATCGGTCGGACGGCTATCGGACGATCGGTGAGGCCCTGGCGAGGGCGCGCAGCGGTGCCGTCATCAGCGTGCTCCCCGGGACCTACGCGGAGAACCTGACGGTCACGACCCCGGTCACCGTCGTCGCCGAACAGGGCCGCGGCACCGTGGAGATAGCCCCCCGCCGGGGCAGCGCCGTCGTGCTCAAGGCGGACGCGGTGATGCTCACGGACCTCGGACTGCGCGGCCGCGACGAGGAGCTCCCCGTCGTGGACGTGCCGCGCGGTCAGGTCGCGATGGACGGCTGCGAGATATCGGGCACCGCCTGGGCGGCGCTGCTCGCCCGGGGCAGCGGCTCGCTGGCCATGCGGGACTGCCGGATCAGCAACCCGGGCGGCGCCGGGGTGGTGGCGACCTCCGCCGTGGACAGCTCCATGGAGTCGTGCACCGTCGAGCACCTCGGCACCTCGGGCGTCGTCATCGGTGAGAGCGGCCGGATCACGGTGCGCGGCTGCACCATCCGGGACGCGCGGGGCAACGGCGTGCTCGCCAACGGCGAGGCCCAGGGCTCGGTCGAGGAGTGCGACATCTCCTCCACCGACAAGCCCGCCATCGCCCTGGAGGACCGCAGCACGACCCGGGTGCTGCGCACCGTCGTCCACGACACCAGCACCGGGGTGCATCTGACCAGCCAGGCGCGGACGACCCTGGAGGACGTCCGGGTGACGGTCACCTCCGGTCCCGGTGTGGTCCTGGGCGGCGGCACCGACCCGCTGCTGCGGCGCTGCCGGGTGGCGCGCACCAAGGGCCACGGTCTGCTGGTGACCGAACGCTCCCGCGGCATGTTCGAGGACTGCTGGCTGGACGCCGCCCAGGCGCCGGCCCTGCGGGTCGCGGGGTCCGCCTCCCCCGTGCTGGTCGGACTGACGGTGCGGGACTGCGCCGAGACCGCGGTGCTGCTGGAGGAGGACTCGGCAGCCGAGCTGGACCGCCTGGAGGTACTGGACGCGGGCGGCGCCGGGATCTCCATCCGCACCGGGGCCAACCCGCTGGTGCGGCGGGCCCGGATCAGCGCGCCCGGCGGGCACGGCGTGGAGATCGTCAAGGACGGGCGGGGCCGGCTGGAGGACTGCTCCGTCGAGCGGCCGGGCGGCGCCGGTGTCCGGGTCGAGAGCGACGGCAACGCCTACGTCGCGGGCGGCAGTGTCGACGCCGCGTCGGCGAGCGGTCTGTCAGTGGGCACCGGCGGCGTCATGACCGTACGGGACGTGGAGGTCCGCGCCCCCGCCGAGTCCGGGATCACGGTGGAGGCCGACGGTGAACTGACCGCCACCCGGGTGCGGGTGAGCGGCGGCACCGGGCACGGTGTACTGGTCGCCGACGGCGGTCGGGGTTCCTTCAACGCCTGCGAGGTCGCCGGGGGCGCCAAGGACGGCTTCCGGATCGAGAGCACGGCGCCGGTCTCCGTCGTCAACTGCACGGCGCGCGACAACGCCGGAGGCGGTCTCGTGCAGGCCAGGCCCGGGGACCGGCTCGCCGTGGAGGGCCTGACCAGCAGCGGCAACGGCAAGCGGGACGCCTGGGGGCTCGGCGAGGCCGAGGGCGCGGACCCGGCGGCCGGGGGCGACGGCGACGCGCTGACCCGTGAGGACGGGCCGCTGGTCGCGCTGGACGGGCTCATCGGCCTGGACAACGTCAAGCACCAGGTCCGTACGCTGGTGAACCTGACGCAGCTCGCCCAGCGGCGCGCCCGACTCGGCATGTCCGCGCCGCCGATGAGCCGCCACCTGGTCTTCGCGGGGCCGCCCGGCACCGGCAAGACCACCGTGGCCCGGCTCTACGGCACCATCCTCGCGGAGCTGGGCGCGCTGCGCTCGGGGCATCTGGTGGAGGTCTCGCGGGCCGACCTGGTCGCCCAGATCGTGGGCGGCACCGCCATCAAGACCACCGAGACGTTCACCAAGGCCCTCGGCGGTGTGCTGTTCGTCGACGAGGCGTACACCCTGCTGTCCGACGGGCGCGGCTCCGGCGCCGACTTCGGGCGGGAGGCCGTGGACACGCTGCTGAAGCTCATGGAGGACCACCGCGAGGACATCGTGGTGGTGGCCGCGGGCTACTCGGCCGAGATGGAGGGCTTCCTCGCCTCCAACCCCGGTCTCGCCTCCCGCTTCTCGCGCACCGTCGAGTTCGAGAACTACACGGTGCCCGAGCTGGTGGCCATCGTGGAGAGCATGTGCGTGCGCCACCAGTACGAACTGGACGACACCGCGCGCGCCGCGCTCGCCGTGCACTTCGAACGGATGCCCAGGGACGCGACGTTCGGCAACGGACGTGCGGCACGGCAGGTGTTCGAGGAGATGGTGGACCGGCAGGCGTTCCGGCTCGCCTCGCTCGCGGAGGTCGGGGAGCGCGATCTGACCCTGCTCGTCGCGGAGGACCTGGGTGAGGAGGTCGCCGCCGCGGTGTCCGGCGGGTCCGGCCCGGGGCAGGAGAGCGACCCGCTCGCCCGGCTGGGCGACCTCGTCGGCCTGGCCGCCGTCAAGCGGGACGTCACCGACCTGGTCAACCTGCTGTCCACGGCGCGGCAGCGGGAGGCCGCCGGGCTGCCCGTACCGCGCATCAGCCACCACCTGGTCTTCACCGGGCCGCCCGGTACCGGCAAGACCACCGTGGCCCGGCTGTACGGCGAACTGCTGGTCTCGCTGGGCGTGTTGCCGCGCGGTCAGCTCGTGGAGGTGTCGCGCGCGGACCTGGTGGGCCGGTACGTCGGCCACACCGCGCAGCTCACCCGCGAGGTGTTCGAACGGGCCCTGGGCGGTGTGCTGTTCATCGACGAGGCCTACACCCTCACCCCGTCCGGGTCGTCGTCCGACTTCGGGCAGGAGGCGGTGGACACGCTGCTGAAGCTCATGGAGGACCACCGCAACGAGGTCGTGGTCATCGTCGCCGGATACACCGAGGAGATGGAGCGGTTCATGTCCTCCAACCCCGGTCTGTCCTCGCGTTTCTCCCGGCGGGTGGAGTTCGCCGACTACTCCTCCGACGAACTGGTCACGATCGTGCGCCAGCACGCCACGACGTCCGGGTACGAGTGCGGGACGGGCACGGGGCAGGTGCTGCGCGAGCACTTCGACTCGCTGCCGCGGGACCGTTCGTTCGGCAACGCGCGGCTGGCGCGTCAGGTGCTGGAGGGCATGATGACCCGTCAGGCCGGACGCCTCAGCACCATGGCCGCCCCGGGCATCGACGACCTGCGGCTGCTGCTGCCCGAGGACCTGCCGTGGCGGGAGCCGGCCGTGTGAGGAGCGGTCGACCGCTCAGGAGGGTCCGCCGGTGCGGGTGGTGAGCATGCCACGCTTAGGATGCGTGGCATGCGACGCCTCCCCCGCGCCCTGGGTGCCCTGATGCCGCTGCTCCTGACCTCGGCGACGGCGGTGGGAGCCACCGCCCCCGCGGCCTTCGCGGCGGGCGGCACCGTGAAGTTGCCGGTGCTGCGGTCGCAGCTCGCCGACGGGGCGGCGTGCGCGGGGGCCTCGGGTTCGGTCGCCTCGGCGGTGCCGTGGGAGCAGCAGAGCCTGGGACTGTCCAGGCTGTGGGGGCTGGGCAGCGGGGCCGGGGTGACGGTCGCGGTGGTGGACACCGGGGTGTCGGCGCAGGCGCCCGCGCTCCGCGGCCGGGTCACCGCCGTCGGCGGGGCGGGCACCGACTGTGTGGGGCACGGCAGTTTCGTCGCCGGGCTCATCGCCGCGGCCCCGGTGGAGGGCGTGCGGTTCGCGGGAGTGGCCCGTGGCGCGCGGGTGGTGGGCGTACGGGGCACGGACGAGCGTGGTGCCGCGACGGCGGCGAGCGTGGCCGAGGGGATACGTGCCGCGGTGGATGCCGGGGCTCGGGTCGTGGCGGTCTCCCCCGCCCTGACCGGGAGTTCCGCCGCGCTGGACGCCGCGGTGCGGTACGCCGCCGGGCGGGATGTGCTGCTGGTGGCCGCCGCGGTCCCGGACGCGCCCGCCACCGATGCCTCCGCGTCGGCGCCGCCGCCCCGGGACTACTGGCCGGCGGCCGCTCCGGGCGTGCTGTCCGTGCTCGACGTGGACGTGGCGGGCAGGCGGCCGCGGGGGGCGTACGTGCCGCGCGCGGCGGATCTGGCGGCGCCCGGGGACGGGGTCGTCGGGCCCGGGCCCAAGGGCGCAGGGCACTACATCGGTTCGGGGGCCTCGCTCGCCGCGGGCTATGTCGCGGGGACGGCGGCTCTGGTGCGCGCCACGCATCCCTCGCTGACGGCGGCGGAGGTGGGCCGCCGGTTGACGGCCACGGCGTATCCGGCGGACGTGGCGCGGGTGGATCCGTATGCGGCGCTGACGTCCGTGCGGGGGGCCTTGCCGGCCGTGCGGTCGGGTGGCGGCGGGGGCGGGGCCGTTCGGCTCCCCTCCGACGAGGCGGGATCGAAGGCCACTCACCGGGCGGTGCTGGTCGCCCTGGGGGGCGGGGGCGTGGTGCTGCTCGTGGCCTGGGCCGCGGTGGTCGCTCCTCGGGGACGGGCCCGGGGATGGCGCGCGGGCCCTCTGCGCAGTTCCCGGCGCCCCTAGAGGGCCGGCTTCCGCGCGTCGTCGACTGCGGGCACGCCCGGGGAATCGCGCGGTTCCCCGCGCCCCTGAGGGGTGACGCCTGAGGCGCGTGTGCGGGTGCGGGTGCGTGGCGGGTTTTTTGCGCGGTTCCCCGCGCCCCTGATCGGTGCCTCCTGGGGTGCGATGGCGCGTGCGGGTGCGTGGTGGTGCTTTGCGCGGTTCCCCGCGCCCCCCACAGAGGTGAGGTGCTGCGCGGGGGGGCTCGCGCTTCTGCGGGGGCCTTTCTCTACTCCTCGGCCAGGGCCGTCTGGATCAGGGTGGGCTTGCGGCGGGATACGTGTTGGGCTCGGCCCGGGGGGAGGTTTCGGGGCTTGATGGTGCCGAAGACGTAGCCCTCCGACGGGGGGCAGGACATCAGCAGGCCGGGGGTGTTGACCTCGTCCAGGCGGCGGAGCAGTTGGTCGTTCAGGCCTCGGCTCGCGCCGGTCGCCGAGCGGACGACGACCAGGTGCAGTCCGACCTCGTGGCCGAGGGCGAGATGGTCGAAGAGCGGGGCGAAGGGGTGGTCGAAGGCGTTGCTGCCGCCGACCATGTCGTAGTCGTCGACGAGGACGAACAGCCGCGGCCCCGTCCACCAGTCCGCCTGACGCATCCGGGCCGGGGTGATGTCGGCGCCGGGCAGCCGGGTCTTGATGGCGCGGGCCGAGCCGCCCACCAGTTCGCGCAGCCCGTCCACGGACACCGCGTGCCCGAGGCGGTACTCCTCCGGGACCGCCTCGGCCAGTTCGCGCCGGTAGTCCACGATCAGGATGCGCGCCTGGGCCGGGGTGTAGCGGGCGGTGATGCCCTGGGCGACCAGGCGCAGCAGGTTGGTCTTGCCGCTCTCCGTGTCGCCGACGCCGACGAGGTGCGGAGTGCGGCTGAAGTCGTGCCAGACCGGGGACAGCGTCTCCTCGTCCAGGCCGAGGGCGATGCGCAGGCCGTCCCGGGTCTCGGGGGCCGGGAGTTCGGCCACGGGGAGGCGGTGCGGGAGCATCCGTACCGACGGGGCCACGGGGCCCCGCCAGGCCTCGGCGACGCTCTCCACCAGCTGGGCCACGCCGTCCGTGAGGTCCTCGGCGTTCTCCTTGCCGTCGATGCGCGGCAGCGCGGACAGGAAGTGCAGCTTGGAGTCGGTGGTCAGGCCGCGGCCGGGTGACCGCGGCACGGTGGCGGCCTTGCGGACGTCGACCACCGAGTCCATGGTGTCGCCGAGCCGCAGTTCGAGGCGGGTGGCGATCTGGTCGCGGACCTGGGCGGACAGTTCCATCCAGCGGGCCGCCGCGACGACCAGGTGGATGCCGTAGTTCAGGCCGCGGGCGGCGATCTGGTTGAGGACGGGGAGGAGGTGGTCGAAGTCCTGGCGGACCGTGGACCAGCCGTCCACCACCAGGAACACGTCGCCGTGCGGCTCGTCGGCGAACTCGCCCGCCGTGCGGCGCCTGCGGTAGGTGGCCATCGAGTCGATGGAGTGGTCCAGGAAGAGCTGCTCGCGGTGGTTGAGGACCGCGGTGACCTCGGCCACCGTACGGGTGATGCGCTCGCTGTCGAGCCGGGCCGCGACCCCGCCCACGTGGGGCAGCCGGGCCAGGGAGGACAGCGTGCCGCCGCCGAAGTCCAGGCAGTAGAACTGCACTTCGCGCGGGGTGTGGGTGAGGGCCAGCGCGGTGATGAGGGTGCGCAGCGCGGTCGACTTGCCGCTCTGCGAGCCGCCCGCGACGCCGACGTGGCCGCCGCTGCCGGACAGGTCCACCACCAGCGGGTCGCGCCGCTGGTCGAAGGGCTTGTCCACCAGGCCGACGGGAACGCGCAGGTGCCCGGTTCCGGGCCACCGCGGTGAGGTCAGTCCGCGCTCCGGGTCGGGGGCGAGGCCGGGCAGCAGCGCGTCCAGGGTGGGGGCGAGGCCCAGCGGCGGCAGCCACACCTGGTGGGCGGGCGGGCCGGAGCCGCGCAGCCGGTCCAGGGCGACCGACATCAGCGTCGGGCCGCTCTCGTCGTCCTCCGCCGTGGCCGGCTCCGGGTCGGGGAGCTGTACGGGGGCGCGGGGCACCACCCAGCCGGCCGTCCACGGCACCACCTGGCTGGCCACGCGCTCCCGGGCCTCGGCTCCGCGGCGCCGCCGGTAGGAACCGGAGACGTAGGCGGCCCGGAAGCGGGTGAGCGCCTCCACGCCGCTCTTGAGGAAGCCGGCGCCGGGCTGCGAGGGCAGCTGGTAGGCGTCGGGCACGCCGAGCACGCCGCGGCTCTCCATCGCGGAGAAGGTGCGCAGGCCGACGCGGTAGGACAGATGGCTCTCCAGCTGGTGCATGCGCCCCTCGTCCAGACGCTGCGAGGCCAGCAGCAGATGCACGCCCAGCGAGCGGCCGAGGCGGCCGATCATCACGAACAGGTCCATGAACTCACGGTGTGCGGCGAGCAGTTCGCTGAACTCGTCCACGACCACGAACAGGCTGGGCAGCGGGTCCAGGGCGGCCCCGGACGCGCGCGCCTTCTCGTACTCCAGGGCCGAGCTGTAGTTGCCCGCGGCGCGCAGCAGTTCCTGACGTCGTATCAGTTCACCGTGCAGGGCGTCCTGCATGCGCTCCACGAGCGCGACCTCGTCGGCCAGGTTGGTGATGACGGCGGAGGTGTGGGGCAGTTCGTCCAGGCCGAGGAAGGTGGCGCCGCCCTTGAAGTCCACGAGGACGAAGTTGAGCGTCTCGGAGGAGTTGGTGAGCGCGAGGCCGAGCACGAGGGTGCGCAGCAGTTCGCTCTTGCCGGAGCCGGTCGCGCCGATCAGCATGCCGTGGGGGCCCATGCCGCCCTGCGCGGCCTCCTTGATGTCCAGTTCGACCGGAGCGCCGTCGGCGCCGACGGCGACGGGGACGCGGAGCCGGGCGGCGCCGGTGCCGCGCTTCCACAGCGTGGCCGGGTCGTGGCGGTGCAGGTCGGGGATGCCCAGCAGGGCGGTGAGTTCCACGTCGGTGGAGAGCGGTTCGACGGCCTCGGCGGTCAGGCTCATCCGGTACGGCGCGAGCATCCGGGCGAGCGCCTCGGCACCCTTGGGCCCGATGGCGTCGGGGCGGCCGAGCGGGGTCGTCTGCTCCTTGCGGCTGCTGTCGGTGCGCACCAGGCGCAGGGAGTCGGGCCGCAGGTCCAGGCGGAGCGTGGTGCGGCCGGGGCGCCAGCGCAGCGCGCCGGACAGGTCGAGGACGACGGCGTTGCGGAACCCGGGCCCGTCCAGGCGGTGTCCGGCGGGGACGGTGACCCCGTCGACGACGATCACGGTGAACGGCTCGTCACGGCCGGGCAGCGCGTCGGCGTCGAAGACCGGGCGTTCGGTGAACTCGGCGCCGAGCAGGTCCTCCAGGTCGTTGAAGGCGGTGGCGACCATGCGGGCGGGCCCGGCGCCGTCCTGCTCCTGCGGATGCAGGTTGTGCGGCAGCCACTTGGCCCACTCCCACTCCGCGCGGCGCTCGTCCGCGACGCACAGCGCGATCCACAGCTCCTCCGGCGGGTGGAAGAGGGCCAGTTGGCACAGGGCGGCGCGCACGGCGGACCGTATCGCGTTCTCGTCGCCGCGCATCAGCACTCGCACCCAGGAGCGCAGGTACAGGGCGATCGGCTGCTCCGGGACGGTGCTGTAGGCGCGTACGAACCGGCGCAGGGCGTGCGCGGACAGCGGGTCGAGGTCCTCGACGGGCTTGGTGGACAGCGGGGTCAGGCGCATCGCCAGCTGCTGGTCGCCGACGGCGATGCGGACCTCGGCGAAGTCGTCGTCCTTGGGACGCCGTTCCCACAGCCGGGTGGTGCGCACCATGGAACGCAGGGTGGCCGGCGCCGGGTGACGCCACGCCAGGGCCAGTTGCTGTTCGATCACGGCTCGGTGAACTTTGCGCCGGGTCTGGGACAAATACCGCAGATAGTCGCGGCGTTCGCCCCGCAGCCGCTGCTTGCGGTCGCTGCCCTTGCGCATCACCTGGCCGACCATCATGGCGCCGGCGGCCAGGACCATCATGCCGAGCGCCATGTAGGTGAACACGCTGGCCGAGGCCCCGGGCCGCACGAAGATCAGCATCATGGAGACGGACATCATCGCCATGGGCAGATACGTCCATACCGCCGCGTTGTCGGGCACGGTCTCCGGGAGCGTGGGCGGCTCCTGGAGGTTCAGCTCCCCCTGCGGCATCTGCGGGCCGCGTCGGCGACCGGGACGGCGGAACAGGACAACACTCAACGAACCGGCTCCTTCTGCGGCGACGCGACGCGCGGACCTGACGCCCTCGCGTCGCGGACGACGCGCCCCCGTACGTGGACAACCGCGGACAACCAGGGGGCAACCTCGGGGCAGTTCACGGAAACCGCCTGGACAGCAGTAGTCTGCATGTGCATCACACGCACGTCCAAACGTGCCTCACACATGTGTCCAAGTCGCCTCGGATGCCTCCCGGGAAGCGTGACCCTCATTCATGACTGACACCTCGGTGGCGGGCCTGTGCCGCCTCACCGTCCGTGCCCCCGCCCATGTGCTCGACCTCGCGGTGCCCGCGGACGTGCCGGTCGCCGACCTCCTCCCGATCCTGCTGCGGCACGCGGGCGAGGACCTGGAGGAGAGCGGCCTGGAGCACGGCGGCTGGGTGCTGCAGCGCGCGGGCGGCCGCCCTCTCGACGAGGAGGGCACCCTGGAGACCCTGGACGTCCGGGACGGCGAGGTGCTCTATCTCCGCCCGCACACCGAGGCGTTGCCCGAGGTGCGGCTGGACGACCTGGTCGACGGGATCGCCGGTGTCACCCGGGAGACCCTGCACGGCTGGAGCACCGAGGCGAGCCGGCGACTGCTGCGCGCGCTGGTCGTGGCCGCCGTGCTGACGGGCCTGGGCGTGCTGGCGTGGCCGGGCGGCCCGGTCGCCGCCCGCGCGATCGCGGCGGGCGTCGCAGGCCTGCTGCTGCTGGCGGGCGCCGCCTCCGCGGCGCGCGCCGTGGGGGACGCGGCGGGCGCGGCGACACTGGGGCTGCTGGCCGCCCCGAGCCTGGCGCTGGCCGGCTGGCTGCTGCCGGGCGGGGAGATCGCCGGGTCGAACGCCCACCATGTGCTCGGCGCCAGGCTGTTGGCGGCGGGCGCGGCGGGCGCGGGCGGCGCGGTGCTGGCCCTGGCGGCGGTGGCCGTGTACACCCCCTACTTCCTGGCCGGAGCCGTGGTGGCGCTCACCGGCGCGGTGGCGGGCGCGCTGATGAGCGTGCTGGACGTGTCCGTGGACGCCGCCGCGGCGGCGGTCGCCACGATCGTGGTGCTGTTCGGCGGCTTCGTCCCGGCCCTGTCCTTCCGGCTCGCGGGCATGCGGATGCCCGCCCTGCCCACCAGCCCCCAGCAGCTCCAGGAGGGCATCGAGCCGTACCAGGGCGAGGACGTCGCCACGCGCACCGAGTTGGCGAGCGGCTGGATGACGGCGCTGTACGGGGCGACGGGCGTGGTCTGCGCGGCCTGCCTGGTCGCTCTGAGCCACCGTCCCAGCCTTCCCGAGGCGCTGACCGCGCTGGCCCTGTCCCTGCTCCTGCTGCTGCACGGCCGGGGCATGGTGAACACCGGGCAGCGGCTGAGCCTGGTGGTTCCGGGCGCGTGGGGCGTGTTCCTGCTGGCCGTCCAGTACGCCGCCTCCCTGGACGCGGGCGAGCGGCCGACCCTGGTCGGGGGGCTGCTGGCCCTGGCCGCCGTCCTTGCCGTGGCCTCCTGGACGATCCCGGGCCGGCGCATGGCCCCGTACTGGGGCCGGGCCTTCGAACTGCTGCACTCCCTGCTGGCGATCGCCCTGCTGCCGCTGACCCTGTGGGTGCTCGGCCTCTTCGGCGCCCTGCGGGCCGTCAGCGGCTGAGACGGCGTAGCGGCAGCAGCGACAGGCCCACGACGGGATCGACAGGAAGACGACCATGCAGTCCAAGCGCGACCAGGTGCAGGCCCACACCTTCGTCATGAGCCGGCTGACCTCCGGCATGCTGATGGCCGACCCCGACGCCCCGGAGAGCCCGCTCGGGCGCACCACGCGCGGCGTCGTCGTCGGCACCGTCATCACGGTGCTGATCGCGGCGGGCGCCACGGTGTACGGGCTGATCAACCCCGGTGGCAACGACTCCTGGCGCGACGCGAGCAGCCTCATCGTCAACAAGGACACCGGGGCCCGGTACCTGTACGTGGACGGCCGTCTTCGCCCGGTGCGCAACTACGCCTCGGCCCTGCTGATCGGCGGCCCCGGCACCAAGACCACCGACGTGGGCTCCGCCTCGCTGCGCGGCACCCCCGTCGGCACCCCGGTCGGCATCCCCGGCGCCCCGGACTCGGTGCCGGGCGCGGGCGACCTGGACCACGGGGCGTGGCAGGTCTGCTCCGCCGCACCGGCCCCGGGGAGCGCGGGAGCCGCCGGGAGCGCGGGAGCCGCCGGGGACGCGGGCGGCACCGGAGCCCGGGCCGCCGTCACCGCCGTGGTCGTGGGCGCCCCGGCGGCCGGCACCGGGGTGGCCGCGGACCGCGGCGTCGTGGTCCTGGGCCCGGACAGGGCGACCTACCTGGTGTGGCGCGGCAGCCGGCTGCGGCTGGACAAGGCGTCCGGGGCCGCCGTCTCGCTGGGCTACGGCTCGGTCACCCCGCGGCCCGTCTCCGCGGCCTTCCTCGACGCGCTGGTCGCCGGGCCCGACCTGGCCGCGCCCGAGGTCGTCGGCCGCGGCACGGCGGGGCCGTCGCTGGACGGGCACGCCTCCACCGTGGGCCAGGTGTTCCAGGTGCGGGTGCCCGGCTCCGCCGCCCAGTACTACCTGCTGCGCCGGGAGGGGCTGGTGCCTCTCACCGACACCGGTGCCGCCCTCGTGCTCGGCGACCCCGCCACCCGCAAGGAGGCCTACGCGGGCGCGGCGCCCACCGCCTTCGTCATCGGCGCCGCCGCCCTCAAGGAGCACGCGGCGCCCGGCAGCGAGAGCCGCTCCCCCGCCTCGGGCGGAACGCCCGACTCTCCACCCCGCTCCCTGGACGTGCCGCCGGACTCCGCGGCGTGCGCCCAGGTGCAGCCGGGTCACGGCGGGACCCGGGTCACCACGGTCATGGTGCCCCTGGCCGCGGTCGGCCCGGCCGCGCAGGCGGACAGCGAGCGGCTGGTCCCGGCCTGCCTGCGGGTGGACGCCACCGTCGTACGTCCGGGGCACGGCGCGCTGGTACGGGCGCTCAGTGCGGACGGCTCGGCCGTCGGGGACACGACGTACTTCGTCGCGGACAACGGCGTCAAGTACCGCGTGCCGACCGCGACGGCGCTGCAGGACCTGGGGTACCGGCAGAGCGACGTCGAGGCGCTGCCCTCGCCCCTGCTGTCGACGCTGCCCTCCGGCCCGGACCTCGACCCGGCGGCGGCGACCGGCGGCACGGGTGCGGCGACCACCCCACCGGGCTGCGCGCCCGACAAGTCCTCTTGAGGCAACCGAATTCAAGGCACCTCACGTTGCCTTTTGGTTAACGCGGCTGAACAACTGCTCCCGGAGAGCACGGATTTCCCGCCGCGTTGCTCCGTTCCCGAGAACAACTCTAATCTTCAGCACAGCAGTTCATTCGTTCGATCGAAAGGCAGACCATGGCAGGCGATGGCCAGAAGTCAAGCGAGCAGGCGACACGCAACGGCATCCAGGCGCTGGAATCGGCCTTCAGCGGCATCATGAAGTCGCGCCAGGACGTGGACGGCACCCGCGCCACCCTGTCCAGCGGCTACCAGGGCAGCGACGGCGGCCAGTACGGGCAGCTCCTCCAGCAGTGGGACGACCAGTGCAACGTCATCCTGCGCAACCTGGAGGACATGATCGACAAGCTCAACACGAGCCTGACCGAGCACGGCAAGGCGCAGGGCTCCTCCAACGACGCGATCAACCAGGCGTACAACGCCTCGGACTCGGTCTTCCACCAGCTGACCGGCTCCTGACCCGCCCTCAGCCCGAGCCCTGACCCCCGCACCGACGACCGAGACGAGACGCCTCATGTCCGACAACCTCACCGACGGATACATCTACGTCGACTACGGCCACATGGAGAACGCGGCCGACGACATGGTCCAGCAGACGCGCGCCATCGCGAACACCCTGTCGTCGCTGGAGGCCGAGCTCAGCGAGCTCAAGAAGACCTGGTACGGCTCCGACGCCGAGGTCTACACGCAGAAGCAGGCGGCCTGGGACCAGGCGGTGCACAACATGGAGCAGCTCCTCACCTCGCACGCCTCGCTGCTGACGGACATCTCCGGCAACTACAAGTACAGCGAGAACTCCCTGTCCCAGATGTGGTCCGAGGTCCAGATCGGCCGCTGAGCCGCCGACCGCACCGACATCCCGCCCTCCGCCGTCCGGCCCCCGTGCCTGGACGGCGGTCGGGGCACCGCAGCAGGACGCAGAGCAGGAGGACGCGATGGCGGACCTGACCCATCTGGACAAGGCCGGGATGCAGGCCTTCGTCAACGGGGATCTCGCGGATTTCATCACCGCGATCGACAAGATCCGTAAGGACGACCCCGCGGGAGCGCGCGCGCTCAAGAGTCTTCTGGACGGCCGCAACACCGCCGACACCCTGCAGGAGAACCCGTTCCTCGCCATCGGGCTGATGGCGGGCAGCGACGACGTCCACGGGGCGAGCCTGATCACGAAGGTCAAGGCGATGGCCCAGTCGGTGGACGACATCTTCGGTTCGCAGAAGACGCTGTTCAAGGACATCGACACGGACGTGCGGGAGACGATCAGGACGCTGCTGGCGACCCAGGGCGACAACCTGGGCTCGATCGACGGCGAGAAGCTGCTCGACGTCTTCTCCGACGTCGACGGCGACCTGAGCGACACGGGTGGTTCCGGCCACAGCGAACAGCACTAAGGGCTGTCCCGCGGGCCCCTGTCCCGCCTTTCATCCGTCCCCCACCTCCGCGGAGCACACACCGCCATGCCAGCGACCAACGACGCCGACGACTACTGGGGCAAGGCCGTCAACCTGTACACCGGCTACCCCATGCCCAGCCGCAAGACGCTCTTCGACAAGCTGAAGAGCAAGGAGGGCATCCCGCTGTTCCGCATGGACATCCAGGACATGGACGTCCGGGCGGTCACCGCAGAGGACTACTCGGCGATCAGCGGCTGGATGAAGCACGACGGCGAGGACTACGACCTGGTCTTCTACACCGCCGGCGGTGACGGGCAGCACGACGACGGCGTGTCGATGCGGCGGGCGCGGATCGTGCTGATCGGTGTGCCCGTCGACGACAAGAGCAGGGCACGGCTGCTCGACCAGGGCGAGATGAGCTCGGGCGGCGCGTTCACCGGCCACTACGGCGACCAGTGGGACGCGGGCCCCATGTCGCAGTACATCAGCGGGGCGAAGGCGGCCCTCGACAAGCTGCTCACCGACCACAGCACCCGGGGCTTCTCCTACTCCGGTGCCACGGTGGCCGACGCGGAGGCCGTGGACCTCAACTCCTTCGAGCGGACCGCCGACGCCTTCGACCGCGCGGCCAAGTTCTTCATCGACCACGCCACGATCCTGGAGCAGTGGGAGACGTCGCTGGGCAGCGAGCAGTCGTCGTGGAAGGGCCAGGCGGCGGGCGTCTTCTGGCATCTGGTGCACCAGCTGCGCAAGAACTACGACAGCTACGTGACCCAGCTGGGCGGCACCGACTACCACGCCGCCAACACCACCGTGGGCGGCGTCACCCCGAAGTCCAAGCTCGGCGACTCCCTGGCCAAGGCGCAGCAGCAGCTGGTGACGGAGCTCACCAACCTCCAGACGGCGTGGACGAACTGGGCCAACACCCGGGAGCACGACCCGCACCGCGCGGTCCTGGAGATGCTGGACGACCTGTCCACCTGGGTGCTCGCCAACAACGTGCCGTTCATCGACGAGACGGAGAGCAGCACCGGTGACGGCGGGTCCAGCACCAGCTACTCGACCCGCGGCGGGTTCAAGCAGAACCATCCGACCTACGGCGACCTCAACGACACCCAATCCTGGAAGAAGCTCGGCGAGGCGGCGGTCGCCCGCTGGAACTCGTACGTGGACAACCAGTTGGTGCCGACCGCCACGACCTCGCTGTCCACGCTCAACGGCGACTGGATCGACGCGGGCACCGAGTTCGAGGACCCGCTGAAGACCAAGGACACCTCGTCGCTGTCCCAGTCGTACCAGCAGGAGCAGACCCAGCTCAACCGGGATCAGCTCAACCAGAACCAGCAGAACCTCAACAACATCCTGAACAACAACCAGCACGATCTCAACGACGGGCTGAACAATCTCGGCAACAACCTCAACAACCTCGGCGACAACTTCAACGGCCTCGGCAAGAACCTGAACGACGGGCTCAACAACTTCGGCGACGGGATCAGCAACGGTCTGAACAACAGCCTGAGCGGCCTCGGCAACGGGCTGAGCCACGGGCTGAACAACCTCGGCGCCGGTCTGAACAACAGCCTCGGCAACCCGCTGGGCGGCGGTGACCCGCTCCTCTCGGGCAGCACCCCGGCAGGTCTGAACGGGGGCCCCGGCCCGGCGTTCACGTCGGCGCTCAACGGTCTGACGGGCGGCGGTGCGAACGGTCTGAACGATCCGGGCGGCGGCACCACCCGGCTCAACTCCGACGGCACGCTGACCAGGACGCTCCCCGACGGCAGCAGCACCACCTTCAACCCGGCCACCGGCTCCCTGACGACGACCACACCCGGCGGCAGGTCCACCACCACGCATCTCAACCCGGGCGGCAGCTTCAAGAACTCCGACGGGTCGACGACGACCCTCAACCCGGACGGGACCCTCACCACGAAGTTCCCCGACGGCACCAGTACCACCGTCAACCCCGCCACAGGGCTGACCACGACCACCCACCCCGACGGGTCGACCACGACCACCCATCTCAACCCGGGCACGGGACTGAACAGCGGCGGCCACACCTCGCACCTGCCGGACCTCGACCTGCCCGGCACCCATCTGCCGGCCGGGCACTCCACCGTGGGCCTGAACGGCTCGGAGCACTCCCTGGACCACTCGCTGGACCATGCGCTGGAGCACTCCCTGGGCGGTCCGGCAACGAGCGGCCTGAACTCCGGAGCCTCGCACTCCGGGTCCCTCAACTCCGGCCTGGACGGGCATCTCGGCGACGACCTGGCCTACGAGGACTACGACAGCGACCCGTTCGGCGGCGGCGCGCTCGGCGCCCCCACCGGGTCCCCGGCGGCCGGCTCCGCCGCCACCCCGTCCAACGGCGGCACCCCGCTGAACCCGGGCGGCCTCGGCGGTATGGGCGGCGGCGGCAACTCCAACAGCAACGAGCGGGTCCGCAAGGTGCTGGACGAGACGGGCGGCGCCTCGCTGCGCCGTCCGACCGTCTCCCGCGGCACGGCCGCCGGGGAGGAGGAGGAACGGGAGATGGTGCTCTCCCGCGGCTCCACCCCCACCACCAGCTCCGGGTCGCCCGGCTACCCGGGCGGTGGCGGATCCCCGGCCGGCCAGGGCAACCAGTCCACCGAGAGCGGCGACCGGGAGCGGTCCAGCTGGGTGCCGGAGGACGAGGACGTCTGGGGCACCGACGAGGGCGGCGCCCCCGCGGTGATCGGCTGATGGGCGGCGTCGGTGGTGAGCGCCGGGAGCCGGCCCAGCCCCTGTCGATACAGCAGCGCCTCGCCGAGGCGATGGCCGAGCTGGAGGCCGTCCAGACCGGTGTGGCGCAGGCGGAGGAGGAGCTGAGGAGCGCGGCGGTCACGGTGCGGTCCGCCAACCGCGCGGTCGAGGTCACCGTCGGCCCGCAGGGCGAGCTGACGGGCCTGAGGTTCCTGGACGGGAAGTACCGCACCATGGCGGCGGCCGAGCTCGCCGCCAGCGTGCTGGAGTGCGCGGGTCAGGCCCGCACGCGGATGTCGCGGCGGGTGATGGAGACCTTCCGGCCCTTCACCGAGCCGAGTGCGCGGGTGCCCGAACTCACGGGTGTCGACGTCGACTGGTCGAGGGTCTTCGGGCCGCAGGTGCTGGAGGAGCCGGGCGGCGCGCCCGGCCGGGTGGGCGATCGCAGGCTGCGGGACGAGATCGTCGAGGACGCGGAGGACGAGGCGAACCATGGCTGACAACGACAACTCCTACTATGCCGACCCCGGCCGCATCCAGGGCGGTGTCCGGCAGATCGACCAGATCAGCTCCATCGCACGGGACATGATGCGGGACTTCGTCAACGAGGTGAACCTGACCCGGGACTGGACCGGCACCAGCGACAGCTTCGCCAAGGAGGTCGCCCCGCAGGAGAAGAAGGAGCGGGAGGGCGCGAGCGACACCGGGCAGGCGCTGGCCGACGCCGTCCTCTCCGTGGCCGACGGCACGACCGCCAACCTCAAGAACATCCTCACCACCCAGAGCGGGAACCTGGACGCCATCCACGAGTCGGGCGGCTCCCGCGGCGACACCAGCGGGAGACACTGAACCACCATGGCGATCGAGGCCTCGCCCCAGCTCAACAACCTCCTGTTCGTCCTGATCGGTGAGCGTCTGCTCCAGGCGAACGAGGATCTGGCCTACGCGAGCCATGTGCCGTACAAGCAGCTCGGCAAGCGGGTTCTCGAACTGTCCGACGTCATCGAGCAGTCGGTCGTGGGCACGGGGCGGGCGCTGCCGCCCCGGGTCGGCAACGACTACGTGCGGGCCATGAACCTGTTCGTGAACGACGGCGGCACGAACTACCTCAAGGACTTCGCCGACCAGCTGGACGAGATCGCGCAGGGGCGCGTCCAGACGTCGATGAACATCACCGAGTCCAAGTGGCAGATCATCGCCGAGCTGATCCGGCTGCTGGTCGAACTCGCCATCATCCTCGTGATGTCCGTCTTCAGCGGCGGTTCCTCGGCCGGGGAGGCGGCGGTCGCCAAGGCCCGCAGCCGGGTCGTGGTCCTGACCGTCATGGACACCCTGCTCAAGCGGACCCATCTGATGCCCACGCTGAGCGAGGCGTTCGAAGAGGCCTTCATGACCTTCGCCGTGCGCCTTGCCATGATGGTCGCGGGTCCCGAGGGCCGTCGCCCCAAAGGCTTCGACTGGGCGCAGATCGCCCAGGACGGCGCCTTCGGTGCCTTCGCCTCGCTGTTCCACGGCGCGTTCTCGCACATCGGCGACGGGCTCGGCAAGTTCTTCAAGAACGACTTCAAGCACGGGCCCGTCACCAAGGACCTGGCCGACGACATCACGTCGAAGGTCGGCAAGAACGAGACTCCTTCGAAGTTCGGCAGGAACAACGACGTCCACCACTTCGACGGCGACGGCAGCCACGTCCGCGACCTCGGTGAGGGGAAGAACTCCCGCTGGTCGCCGGACGAGATCGCGCGGGACCTCGGCCGGGACAGCCGAGACTTCGTGACCGAGGGCGGGTCCGAGGCCGCCGCCGAGTTCCTGGGCAGCGGCCTGTTCACGGGCAACTGGTCGACCAGTTGGGACACGTTCCTCGGCGCGGGCATCAGCGGCAAGGTCGAACACACGCTGAGCGAGGCGGCGGCGGGCGCCGGCACCTTCGTCAAGAACACCTTCGGCATCAACCTGCCCGGCACCAGCGGCCTGAAGAGCGACGACCGTGGCGGCACGGGGCATGGCACGGAGGGGAACGGAAGCGGCACCCGCACCTCGTCGGGGCCGTCCCCGACGTCCGGCGCGCCCGGGACCTCGGGCAAGGGCGGTGCACGCGGGGGTGTGTCCGGCACGCGCTCCGGCTCCGCGGAGGACGCCGAGGAGCACACGACGAGGCCGCGCACCGAGACCGAGCACGAGCAGGACCCCGAGCACGAGTCCGGGCACGGGGCCGAGGGCAGCGACGTGACCGCGCCACCCGTGCGCACGAGCACCGTCGGAACGGGAACCGGCACCGCCGGGAACACAGGCCACGCGCACGAACCCACCGACCCGGAGCACTCCGAGGAACCCGCCGGACACCAGGAACACGGGCCCACGGACAGCGACATGACCGCGCCGCCCGTGCGGACCACGGGGTCCGGCGCCGACGGGCACCGGGCGCACGAGGTCGAGAGCCCGACCACCGGGGTGCTCACCGAGGGCGGGGGCACTCCCTCGGCCACGGACCCCACTGCCCCCGGCAACCCGCACGTCACGACGAGTTCGGCGCCCGCACCCGGGGCTCGCGGCACGTCCGGCTCCACGGACGCGTCCACCGAACACCGCACCTGGCACGAGCTGTTCGGCAACCCGCACGGCTCTCCCGAAGAGCACCGGGCGCTGCTCGACCAGATCGCCGGGCACCGGGGCGGCGACCTGCCGTCGCCCGAGGAGCTGGATCTGCGCCGCGCGGTGCACGACCAACTCGCCGCGCTGCCCGGGGTGACGGTCGTCGTGGACGACGCCGCCAACTTCGGCCATCAGGCGGCGGCCACCATGCTGATGGACTCGCTGCACGAACTCGGATACCCGGGGCGGATCACCGTGATCGCCCCCGACAGTGTCCGCGACCGGCTCCAACTGCTCGTGTCGGACACCCTGAACCAGCGGATCGACTGGCACACGGGCACGTTCGGTTCGGGCACCCCGGGGTCCGGCGCGCACGCCGAGGGCGTCAAGGACTCCCTCGTCCTCGTGGCCGCCAGCGACCGGCTCGACTCGGACACCGGCACGGCGAAGGACTTCCTGGACTTCGTCGGCGCGGACCGCGCGGTCGTCCTCAAGCCGTACGCCTGGGGCGAGTCGCATCGCATGCTCTACACCCGGCCGGGCCCCGGCGACCCGGTCACGGTCCACGACCTGGAGGACGACGGCACCGGCACACAGCCCATCCCGGGCAGCGCCCTGTACCGCTTCCACGTGCCGAAGCTGACCGGGCCCGAGCTGGACGCGCTGATCACCGAGCAGGTCCCCGGCGCGCGCGGCCAGGGGCTGCGGGCCGTCGCGGACGCGGTCCTGCACAGCCGGGCCGAGCTGATGCCGGTCTACGGCCTGCACAACGTGGCGACCCCCGGCCGCGCCTCCGCGGCCACCACCCTGGCCTCCGGGGCGCACGCGGCCGGACTCGGCAAGCCCTCGGTGGTGCTCACCCTGGGCGAGGCGACGGTGCCCTTCGCTCCCCGTCACAGCGCGGACTGGCTGCACCACGCCGACCTGGGCGACCCGGACCTCGCGGACCGCATCGACTCCCTGGGACCCGACGAGGTCCTGGTCGTCAGCGGCGGGAAGCTGCCGCAGGACGTGTTCCGCCAGCTGTACCGGCTCGGGAACATGCCCGCGGTCCTGGAGGGCGCCAACACCAGCAACCTGGCGCAGCTGCTGGGGCGCCCCTTCTTCTCCGTGCTGACCCACCACACCCCGTACGACCGGCTCGACCCCGACGCCGCCGACCGGCTCCAGGGCGTCACGGACGCGATCGTCCACGAGAGCGAATGGGGCGGTCGACTGGAGGACGCCCCCGGTTGGGCGGACCTCCAGACGGCGCACACCGCGCGGTCGGTGCTGGGCGCGCTGCCCGCGCGGGACGGAGGACGTCTGCTCGGCCAGGACGAGATGCTGCGGCTGACCGACGTCCTGCCCACGGAGCGGATCACCGGCATCCTCGGCACCGGCGCGACCGTACGGCGGATGGTGGACTTCGATCCGAACGACCTGGGCCAGTACAGGCGGCAGGTGCGGGATCCCGCCGAAGTGGTCCTCACGTCACAGCAGTTGGAGCAGCTGACCCGGGCCGTCGACACCGCGTACGCCGACCACGAGAAGACCGTGCGCGAGGCCACCGGCACGTTCTCGGTGGCTCCCGGTCCGCAGCAGACCCAGGCCGTCGCGGACGCCATCAGGGACTCCCTGACCGAGGGCGCCCCTCTGCACACGTACTTCCAGGGCTTGGCCGCCCAGGCCCGGGACCCGCGCAACGACCAGGTGCTCCAGGCCCTGCACCTCGTCTTCTCCGGCACGCACACGAGTTCTTCCCCGGGCTCCGCCCGCCCCCTGCCGACGGTCTCCGCCCACGACCCGGCCGCCCCCTCGGCATCGACGTCGTCGGCGGACGCGCTCTCGTCCCCGTCCCCGGCTCCCTCCCCGTCACCGGAGGCGGAGCCGGAGAGCGGGCCGCCCCGAGCGGTCCGCGCCGTGTCCGCGCCGGCCCCCGCCCCGGCGACCTCCACGGCGGACCCCGAGGTCTCCGACACGGAGTCGCAGGCGGACTCCGAGGACTTCGGGGACTTCACCGACCTGCTGGGCGACCCGCAGCCCACGACGGGCGTGCTCACCGAGAGCGGCAGCGGACCCCAGCCCGACCTCTCCGAGCACTCCGCTCCCTCCCTGTCGACCCAACCGGCGCCGACTCACGCCGACTTCCCCGCCGAGCAGACGCTGACGGCGGACCCGGGGGACTTCCTGGGTGCGAACGTCCTGTCCATGGACCTCGACGAGGGACTGGCGCGGCACGCGCCGGGGCTGGACGCGAACGCCCGTCGTGCCTTCGTGCGGGCCCTGGTGGACCCGGAGCTGGACGAGCACCGGTTCGTGCTGGTCGAGGACGGCAGGCGGGACAGCGGCGGGCGGCCGGTGTACGTGCTGGCGCCCGCGGTCGAGTGGTACGCGCGGCACTACGCGGGCGTGAAGTCCTTCGGCCTGCCCGCGGACGGGCTGCCCCCGGTGCGGGCCGAACACGGCTATGTGGAGGCCGCCTTCACCCCCTACCTCACGGGCGGCACCGCCGACCCGGGGCGCAGTGTCGGCCACACCTCGGTGCCACGGGACCCGCGGGACGGCGCCGGTCCGACCCTCGTGGTGACGCCCGCCATGAACGGCTGCGCGTTCGTGGTGTCGGGCCACCCGGACCCGGACCGCTTCACCGTGTGGCACTACCAGTCCCCGGAGTCGAACTTCCACCACACCGTGGACTTCCGGCGCGACATCCGGCCGACCGACTGGTTCGGCCACGACGAGTACTACGGCGGCGACCACGCGGAGGGCGACGACCGGCTCTTCGAGGTCGCGAACATGCTGTGGCACGGCCCGAACGGCTGGGAGATCCTCAGCCAGGAGAACCACACCAGTGCCCGGTCCAAGGACTCCCTCTCCTTCGGGGAGCTGCGCAGGCGCCCGCTGGTCCTGGATCCCGGCACGGAGCTGGCGCACACCGTGCGCTTCTACCAGGCCATGGCGCGCAGTGAGCGCGAGCAGCACAACTGGCCGCTGCGGCAGGCGCGCCGCAAGATCCTCGACGTACGCCCGCAGAGCGGCGACCCGCAGGCGCTGAACCAGCTCTTCGGCGCGATCGACGCGCACATCGACCGGGAGATCGACGCGCTCGCCCGGGTCGGCGACTTCGACTCCCTGCGCGGCCTCGCGGACCAGTTCACGTCCCAGCGCGCCGCGCTGCGCGATCAGTTGGAGAGCCTGATCGGGCAGGCGAGCGTCCTGCGCGCCGGCGCCTCGAAGGCGCAGGCCGAGGCCGCCGTCAAGGTGCGCGATCTCGCGCAGCGGATGGTGAACGAGTTCATCCACAGTCCGGCGAAGAACTGGACGGACCTGCTGCGCGACGAGGGCGCGGCACCGCATCCCCGCACGGTCGCCGCGCTCCATCTGGCCAAGGCCAGGGCCGAGCGGGACGACCCGATCTCGCTCCTGAACGTGCACCGCGCCGACGTCACCCGCACCAGGCCGTCCGGTGCGGAGGCGGCGGCCGTGCAGCAGGTGCTCACCCGTGTCCACGACCACATCACCGAGGAGATCCGCCGGCTCGAACAGGTCAGGGACCTGGACACGCTGCGCGGGCACGCGACGACGTTCCAGCAGCGGCGCCGCGCCCTGACGGAGGAGCTGGTGGGGCGGTACGCGACGGTGATGGCGACGTCCGCCAAGGGCATGAAGCCGGACGCGCTGCGCGCCATGGCGGAGCGGCAGCGGCTGACGTCCCAGATGCTGGAGACCTTCGCCAACAGGCCGTTCGACGACTGGATCGGCAGCATGGACCGGGCGTCGTCCGCCCTCGCGGCCCGGCCGGCCACGGGGACGGCAGGGTCCGGCGCGGGGCGGGCGAGCACCTCCGGTGTCGTCACCGAGGGCCGCGCCCCGTCGCCCGCTCCCGGTGCGCCCCACCGTCTGGTGACCCGCCCCGTCACGCCCGCTCCGGCCCCGGGGACCTCCCCGCCGGCTCCCGGCTCCTCCACGCCCGCTCCCCCGGCCGCCCTGCGGACCCTGGACGACCGCACGGTGCCGGACACGGCGCTGCGCCGGACGACCCTCACGGGCAGCGACGGCCGGCCCGTGGGCCAGGCCTCCTACACGCGCGCGGACTGGTCGCGGCGCGAGCAGCGCATGCCGACCGTGCTCGCGGGAGGGACCTACTCGGACCACCGCAGCGACCGGGCCGCCCTGGTGGGGACCCCGCACGCCCTGCCGTGGCGGGACGGGAACGCCACCTTCTTCGCCGGGCACGGCACCGCGACCCGGGTCACCCTCGCCCTGGCGGACGGGACCACCGTGCAGGTCACGGGCCGGGAGCTGGCCCGCTATCTGGAGCGCGGGGACCTCGGCCCGAAGGACCGGCCCATCGTGCTGTACTCGTGCACCACCGGGCGTCCGCCGGAGCACGGCGGTCTGCCGGTCGCCCAGCACGTGGCCAACCTGACCGGCCGGGTGGTCCACGCCCCCACCACCGAGGCGGGCACGGCCGTGGACAGCCGGGGCCGGGTACGGCCGATCCTCTACCTCGACGCCGACGGCACCCGCGGCGCCTGGACGTCCTTCACCCCCGAACCGTCCGGCGGGGCCCTGGACGACCTGGCGCGCGCGGCCGGGCTGCACGAGGGCCCGGATCCCGCCGACCCCTGGGTCCGCAACCGGACCCTTCAGCTGGTGCGGACGCTGCGGGGCACGTGGGGCGCCGAGATCGAGGGAACGGCGGGGCACCGCACCCTGCTGCGCGGTCTCGCGGCCCTGGACACGCTGCGCTGGAACCCGGGTCCGGACGGCTCGCCCGCCCGCCACACGGACGGCCGGATGACCCCCGGTGTGCTGCACGCCATCACCCGCGACCTGCTCGGGCTGCCGCCCTCCGCCTCCCCCGGCCGTGAACAGGTCACGGCCGTGCTGAGCGCCGCCGCCACGGCCCACGGGGCCGATCCCGGGACCTCGCTGCACGGCCTGCGCCCCTCCCCCGCCGAGCCCGCGCCACCGCCGCTCCCCCACTCCCCGGGCGGCGCCGGTTCCCCGGCCTCGGACGCCGTACGGGACGGGGTCACCGACGGCTCACCGGAAGCGACGGCGGACCGTCGCGTGACCCGGAGGGTACCGGCGGCGGGCGGTCGGCCCGGGCTCGACGTGCTGAACGTGGTGGGCGACGGGGACTGCTTCTTCACCTCGATCCTGGCGAGCACCGCGCGCCAGCAACCGGACTCCGCCGTACGTCATATGACCGTGCGTCAACTTCGTGACCACGCGGCGGACCGGTTCGCCCGGTCGTCTCTGCGGACGTCCGCCGCCATGCGCACGGACCCCCTGGAGATCCTCGTCGGCGACCTGGACACCGACACGCTGCGCCATGTCCTCGGTGGCGTCGCGCTGCCCGCTCTCACCTCCGGGCAGCAGGCCCGGATCGACGGCCTGCTGACCGAGCGGATGTACCTGGACGAACTCCGCCGCCGTACCACCGACCCGGAGCAGCGCCGGGCCATCGCCGACCTGAACGCGGCGGGCATCCGCGCCCGGCTGCCGCACTACACGGCCGACCCGGCCACCGCCCCGCCCGCCGAGCGGGACCGGCTGACCGACCAGTACCACCGTGACGCGTTGCGGACCCGGCTCCTGGCCGAACTGCGCGCCGGCGGTCCCGCCGCCCGGCGGCGCTGGCAGGACCTGCTGACCACCGCCTATCCGCGCTGGGCGAGGACGGCTCCCGGGCTCGACGAGATCAGCGGCGCCACGACCGGCGACCTGGTCGAACGGGCCATCCGGGACGTACGCCTGTGGGCCACCCCGTTCTTCGACCGGGCGCTGCCGGCCGTGGCCGGCGCCATCGGGCTCGACGTGGTCGTGGTGCAGGAGGGCCGGCCCGACCACCATCTGGCCGAGGGCACCGCCGCGACGGTGTACGTCCACTACAACGGCACCGACCACTACTCGGCCGCCGCGATCACCGGGGCCGCGAGCGGGTCGACACCCCCGAAACCGCCCACGACGTCCGGGGAGACGTCCGGGAAGAAGGTCCGCTTCGCGCCGGGCACCAAGGGCGGCGACACGGCAGGGACCGCCACCGGAGGCAAGGAGGCCGTAACGGGGCCGTCCGCCGAGGACACCGCCGCGCGTGACCCGTTCGCCCGGATCGAGCGGCAGTTGGACACCCACCGGCCGCCCCGCCTGGACCGCTCCCTGCTCCCGCCGCCCCGCACCGGCGGACCGGTGGTCTTCAGCGACGGCAGCCGCCTGCCGTCGTACCTCACCGGCGACGGCACCGACGGGAGCCAGACCGGCAGCTACGGCCACAGCCAGGTCACCCTGCGCGGCGTCGACGCGGTCGTGCGCGAGATCGGCGACCGCATGGGCCTCGCCCGCGCGGCGAACCCCGGCCCGGGGGATCCGCTCGCCCATCTGGAGCGGGCGCTGCGCACCACCCCGCGCGTCTTCCACGGCGACGGCTACGAGTCGCCGCCCTTCCGCGACGCGCAGGGCCGGATCCGGGTCATGCGGGTGACGACCCGTCCGCACGGCCGCTGGGAGCGGTTCACCGACGTCCACGGCGCCCCCGTCAAGGTGGACGAGGGACAGCGCAGCCAGGTCACCACCGGCGCCGCCAAGACGGTGGGCACCACGGTGCAGGTGGCACCGTCCGTCGCCGTCGGGCCGCCGTCCGGGCCGGTCGCGTACGGCAGGGTCGGCGGGGCGCTCGCACTGAGCCGCTCGTACGAGTTCGGCATGCAGGACCAGACGCTCAGCCAGGTCGAGACCCGCATGGGGGACGGCTCCCATCTGCACCTGGACGATGTGCAGTACGAGGTGTCGCTGGTCGGGGCGCCCTCGGGCGTGGGCCCGTCGGGCCTGCCCAGGGCGTTCGCGGCGGGCGGGTCCCACACGACGTTCGCGGTGCGCGGCGGGCTGGCGGTACGGCTGTCGGACAGCGAGACCTCGCCGGCCGCGCCCGGACCGGCGCCGCGCACGATGACGCTCGGCCCGCAGGCCGACTACCGGCTGGTGCACACCGAGGGGTACGGCTCGCTCAAGGAGATCCGCGACTGGGCGGTGGCCCGCGCGGGTGCGCGGCCCGGCAGTGCCGCCTACGGCGAGATCACGGGCTTCTTCACCTCGGAGAGCTTCCACCGCATGGCGGACCGGCTGGCGCACGGCCAGGTGACGGGCCGCCCGCTGTTCGGCGAGGACACCTCCCGTTCCCCGCAGGGCGCGTTCGTGGTGGAGCGGGTGGTGCCCGGCAAGGCCACGCTGCTCACCGAGACCGACGCCGCGGAGATGCGGAACACGATCCAGCAGACCGTGAAGAACGAGCGGACGCTGTCGAAGACCTACACCCAGGAGGTCAACGCCTCACTCGGTCCCAGCTTCGACCTGCTGGGCTTCTTCGGTCCCGCCGCGAACCTGCGCGCGATGTTCGGCGCGGTCGGCCGCTACGGGCGCAGCACCACGCACGGCGGGGTGTTCGGCGGCTCGGGCGCGCGCAAGATCGTGGGGCGGGCCAAGAAGGTTCCGACGGACCTCTACCTGGTCGGCAAGACCGTCTACGTGCGCAAGACGGGCGACAAGGAGGCCACGCCGTTCACCACGTGGAGCCTGGACCGTATGACGCGCACCGAGGCGCGCCGTCAGGCGGGCTGGGACGACGGCACCCGGCTGCGCCGCCGAGGCGGCGACGAGCCCTTCGCCCCCGCCCATCTGACCACGAACGCACCGGCGTTGCTGGGTATGAGCCGCCCGGAGGCGTTCACGTACGACGACGGCGACGTGGTGCGCGCGCCCGCCGACCGCACCGGCACCGAGGCCTCGCCCCGCACCCTGCTGGACTCCTTCACCGACCAGGTGGTCCGCGCCGCCGCCCGCCGCTACCCGGGGATGCTCGCTCCGCTGGACGAGCTGGGCGACCCGTCGGACAGGCGCTGGCGCGACGCCGAGCACTACCGGATGGCGCTGCAGAACACGCTCACCGTCATCAACACCCTGTCCCAGCAAGGTGTCGCGGGAAACCTGGAGGCCCTCACGACGTCCGGCATCAGGATCGGCCTGGTCGATCCGGGGCGGTTCAGCCGCGCCTACCGCTGGATCTGGATCGACGGCGCGCTGTCCGACCGCCGGTACGAGGGAACGCAGAACGACCTGATCCTGCGCGGGAGTTCGCCGGGTACGGACCGGCTCGACGGCCAGCAGAACGTGGTGCGCACCGTGGAGGGCGGGTTCGACGCGACCCTGTCGGTGCGCGACACCCGCAAGGACGGCATCGGCGCGCCCCCGTACGTCGGCACCGTGCAGGCGGGCCCGCGCTGGGGCCGGCAGAAGGGCCGGAGGACGGGATACGGCGCCACCGCGTCGTACGAGCCGATGGCGGTCAGCGCCGGCCCGTCCCCTCTGCACAGCTACCGGCTGGAGTTGACCGCGACCAGCGGCGGCTACTGGCGCCCGCGCAGCCTGTGGCGGGGCATCGGCTCGCTGGGGCTGCTCGGCACCCGGGTGATGGTGCGCCGCGAGGCCGAGGTCGACCTGCTGGCCGAGCCGGTGGTGGGCCGCGTGGTGCTGTCGGTGCCCGACGAGCACACCCCGGGCACCGATCCCCACACGGCACCGGCCGCGGCCGTGCCGCCGCGCACGCAGACGCTGGATCCGGCGCGGGCCAAGGCCCTCGCGACCGGCGACACCCGCGAGGTGTCCGCGGACCACGGCAAGGACCCGTTCGGCGACCAGCCCTACCAGACCGTCGGCGTCGGCGGGCACGAGGAACTCGCCACCGCCGTCGAGGAGGTCATGCGGGACGCGTCGGGCGGCTCATGGCACTTCGCGGAGATCGGCGCGTCGGCGCACGACGCGTCGGTGCGGCCGTTCCAGCCGCAGTACCTGGCCGCGGGCTTCGACCAGTCGTCGGGCCCGGCCGGGACCCGGATCGCCGGGCTGTTCGGGAAGGGCCCGTATCTCAACCGGCTGGGCGCGCTGGTGCACCGGACGCGGGTCGTGGACCCCGTCGTGGTCTCCAAGCCGGTGAAGGTCGAGACGGAGCAGACGCTCGGCAGCGACCTCCAGGCCTCCGGGGCGGTCACCACGACCCACACCTTCACCCTGGCCGGTGGCGGCTCGCTCGGCCACACGCACCCCGTCGGGCCGTCGGTGAGCGGCGCGTACGGCCTGCTGGGGCGCCTGGGCCGCTCCCGTGCCGTCTCGCACACCGTCACCCGCACCGTGACCTCGGAGATCGACCGGGACGCCGAGGGCCACAAGGTGCTGGTGTCCGGGGGGACCCAGCACGACATCGCCGGTTCGGTGCGCACGGGCGGACTGCTCTCCCCGCTGCACTCGCTGGTCACCTGGTACCGCTCGACCTGGGCGGGCCGGCGGCTGACGTTCGCCTCCGACTGGCTCGGACATCTGCCGGAGAAGGCGGCGCACCGGCTGGGCCTCCTGCGCGACGGCCTGGGCGAGGTGCCCCGCTACACCGCGAAGGCGTGGAGCCAGCCGAAGTGGCTGCGCGACAACCCGTTCGGCTCGTATCCGGTCAACTCCCTGGACACCACCAAGGTGCTGGCCGACTTCGACCGGCAGCTGCGCGACCTGGGCATCGACGACGCGAGCCGCGACCGCGTCCACTCCATGGTCACGCCGCGCGCCGTGCGGGCCCTGCGCGAACGGATGACGGGGGGCGGTGCGACGACGCGGGCGCGGATCGGCGGCTGGGGGCACGGCTCGATCCGCGTCGGCGGCCGCACCGGCTCGCTGCGCGTCGAACTGATCGCGGACGAGCCGCGGTTCGACGGCCTCGACCACAGCGCCACCCTCCAGGACAACCGGGTCGCCACCGAGACGGTGGAGGAAGGCGTCGTCACCTCCCGGTCCCGGGCGCTCGGGGCGAGCGTCGGGGAGGGGGTGCGCACCGGGTCGAAGACCGCGACGGCGGCCGGGCCGGCCTACACCGAGACGGGCACCAGCGCGCAGTCCACGTCCACCGGCCGCTCCACCGCGCGCATGAAGACCCACGTCTTCTACGCGAACGAGCCCTACGCCGAGTACCTCACGGGCTACCGGCTGCGCCTGACCCTGGACGTCGGCGGACGCACGCTCGCCCGGCAGGAGGGCGAGGTGGGCCGGCTGCGGGAGCAGCTGCCGCTGAGCCTGACCGTCCCGGACCGCGACGACGCGAAGGGCGCCGGGGCCGATCCGCTCGGCACGCCCGACCTCGCCGCTCCCGAGCGTTCGGCGACCGTCTGGCAGCAGGGCCGGGTCACGCCGGACGCCATCGAGAAGTGGCGTGCGGCACCGCGTCCGGATGGCACCTCACGGCCTTTCCGGGTTCCGGCGAACGGCTTCCATGTGCGCCGTGTCGTGGGTCTGGACACGCTGCGGGACGCGGGTGACCTGGCCGTCGCCAAGGCGTACGGCACCTCCCTCGCCCCGGCCGCGAAGGGGCCGCGCGAGCTGACGGGCGAGGAGCTGGAGTCGGCCGTGGCCGCGGCGCGCCGCACCGGGCTGACCCGGCCGGGCACGGCGTCCGCTCTCGCGCTGCGCGACGGCACGGACAACGCGGCGCTCGCCGCCTTCTTCGGGGACAGCGCGGGCCCCGACGGCCATGCCGTGGCCGGACTGACCGAGGACACGTTCGCGGGCGGAGCCCAGGGCGACCTGCGGCTGTACTCCCGGCCCGACTTCGCGGGGGCGCGGCTGCTGGCGGTGGCCGCGGACGCGACCATGGAGAGCACGGAGCGGCACACCGACAGCCTGGACGCGTCGGTCTGGCGCACCGGCGTCCAGGACTCGTCCCTGGGCGGCCAGCCCGTCCTGGCCACCGACACGTCCGGCTCCGCGGTCCCCGGGGCCTCCGGCACGGGTGTGAACACCACGGAGACGGACGGCCGCAAGCTGGCGGGCGCCGAGGGCGCCCAGCTCAACGTCAAACCGAAGACGGGCCGCGCCTTCCTGTTCGCGATCCCCACGAGCTGGCTCGGTGTCGCGGACGTGGACCGGCACTTCAAGGACAGCGCGGCAGGCGCCTGGATCGGACGGCACCTGGGCCCGTTCGGCTATCTGAAGCCGGGCCCGCAGGCCGTGGAGGCACGGACGCAGGTCCTCGCCTGGGTCCGCGAGGACGTGGCACGGGAGCTGGGACTGGTCGGCGACGACACCTTCCCGCCGCGCGTCGCGGACGCCTGGGCGACGGTCACGCGGGCGAGCGACGCGTGGGTGGCGGCGGACAGGAAGTACTGGGAGCACCGCCGGGCCGTACCGGAGCTGAAGGAGGTGCGCCATGAGCGCAGGCGCGCACTGGCCTCCGCCAAGCGGCGGCTGGAACAGGCTCTGGAGGCGGACCGCACGCGCGCCGCGGACGCCGGCCCGTCCGGCGCGGCGGCCTCGGACGGCACCCGGCCGCCCGGGGTACCCGCGTCCGGGGTGCCCGCATCCGGGGCCGACCGGCCGTCCCGGTCTCCCGAGCTGCCCGAGTCGCCCGAGACCGCGCTCGCCCGGCAGCGGGTCCGTGAGGCGGCCGCTGCGCTCAAGGCCGCCCGGCGCGCACTGCATCTGAAGGTCGGCGCCGTGCGCACGGCCGAGCGGACGGCGGAATCGGCCGCCGCCGCCTTCCACGCGGTGCGGGCGGGCGCGGACCGGCTCACCCGCTGGCACCGGCTGCCCGCCGAGCCGCACGGCCCCGACGAGGCCCCGCGTCGCGCGGGCCTCACGGAGCCCCCGCCGGTCCGGTTCAACGCGCCGCCCGCCAAGGCCCGGCCCGCGTGGGAGCGCTTCACGGCGACACCCGGCGGCAAGGGCCTCGACGCGACCCTGGTCTCGCCGGGCGGGGACGAGTACACCCTGCGCGAGATGCCCTCGGACGGCGACGCCTTCGCGCACGCCCTGGCCGAGGGGCTGTATCACGCCGACCCGGATCTGCTCGGCGGACTCGCCGCGTCCCAGGACCGCCGGGAGATCGTCGCCGGACTGCGCCGGCGGCTCGCGCACGAGCTGGGCGAGCCGGCCAACGCGGACCTCGCGGAGTTCACCTCCCCCGACACCCTCGACGTGTTCAGCGCGGCCGAACTGGCCGACGCGGGAATCGCGTTCGAGCCGGGCACCCCCGAGCGCCGCGAGTTCGACGACTCCGGCCGGATGCCGCTGCACGCGGCGCTGCCCGAGGCCGGTCGGTCGGAGCTCGCCGCGGCGCAGATACGCCGTGCCGGTGACGGCGACGACGACGCGGGCTGGGACCACGGCGGCGCCGACCTGCTGCCCGCGCTCGCGTCGCGCGCCTTCGGGGTGCGCCTCACGGTGGTGCGCGGCGACGGCGGCTTCCAGGAGTTCACCCCGCCCTGGGCAGGACCCGACGAGGCGTTGCCCCAGGTCGTCCTGCATCTGAAGGACCGCCACTTCAGGCTCGCGGTCCCCGTGGGCGAACCGGCGCGGGAGCCCGCGCTCCCGGCCCCGCCACCGCGGTCGTACGCACCGAGGACCGGCGGGAAGGACGACGAGCCCGGCGTGCCGCGTCGGCCGGCCCATGCGAGCGCGCCGTGGAACACCACCACGACGACGGCCTGGCGCCACGGCACCGACGGCGGGGCGGCCACGCTGACCGCGCCCGACGGCGCCGTCCACGACCTGGTGGAGCCGTCCGGCGACGGCAACGGCTTCTGGTCCGCGCTCTCTTCGGCACTGGACCCGGCCGGTGAACGCGACGCGGCGGCACCGGTCGGCGCCGGCTCCCTGCCTCCGGGCGCCGCCCTGGACCGCGACGCGCGCTTCACCCACGACGAGGTGGTGCGGGCCGGGGTCGTCCTCGACCCGCGGCAGGCCGAGCTGCTTCGGCGCGACGGCGGCAGGCTGCCGGACGGGCTCGTCCTGACGCCAGGTCAGACCCGGGAGCTGATCCGTACCCAGCTGCGTACGGCCCGGCACTGGGACGGCGCCACCGCGCGCACCGCCGCCGAACTCGCCGCGGCCGCCCACGGGGTCCGGCTCACCGTCGTCTCGGAGGACGGCACCACCGAGACGCACGGCGCGGCGGACGGTCCTGTCGTGACGCTGTACCGGCGCGGCGGCGAGTACCTGTGGGCACGCCCCCGGCAGGCGGCGGCGCCGAGGCCCGACACGGCGGCCGAGGCGCACGAGGAGCCGACCACCGGCCCGTTGACGGAGTCGGGTGCCGAGTCCCTCACCGACGCCGATCTGACCGACGACTTCAGGCAGCGGCTCAACGCGCCCGCCCTCCTGGACGTTCCGGTCACCCGGGAGGACGTGGAGGGGCTCGCCCACGACGCCGGAGCCGAGATCGCCTGGCAGTTGGCACCCGCCATCCCCCTGCGGGAGGCCGGGCTGAGCGATCTGGACCGGGCCCGGCTCGTGCTGCGCCGCCCGGACCTGGACCCCGAGCTGGCGCGGGCCCTGGAAGGGCCGGGCGAGGAGACCGAGAGGGAGCCGAAGCGGCTGCTGTGGCAGCCGGGCTACGCCACAGGTGACCAGTTCGGCATCGCCGCGGCCCTCGTCGCCGACGAGAACCTGCATGTCGCGGTGCTCACCGGCATCTCCGGGCGGGAGAAGCAGGACAAGGGAGCGGCCATTCACGCGTTCTACCTGGCCTCCGGGGTGCCGGCCGAGCGCGTGCACCTCGTCCAGGTCGGCGAGGGCAAGCCCGCGAAGGTCGCGGAGGCCAAGGCCGCGGAGGTCATGGGCCGCAACCTGACCGGAGGCGAGAAGAAGAAGCTCGTGATCCCGGTGGGCTCCGGCACCACGTGGATCGGCAGGAACTTCAGCGTCGACGTCCGCCGCAAGGTCCGCGCGGCCTGGGGGCTGGACGAGGCGGGCTTCCCGAAGGACGCGCGCGCGGCGGTCGGGGAGTGGCTCGGCGGGCAGGGCGTCCACCCCTCGCCGGACCGCGACACGATCATCCTGTGGTCGCGGTTCAGCGGCAAGAAGGGCGACGTCCACGTCGAGCACGACACCGCCTACCGGGGCGTCCGGCAGATCCTGGACGGACTGCGCGAGGAGCGGGAGCGCACAGGGCACCACCCGCTCGTCCTCGTCGCGGGCGACCCGTACGCCGACCCCGCGCACGCGGACAAGTACCCCGGGATCGTCGCGGACTTCCGGGCGGCGGGCCTGGACGTGCACGACCTCACCGGGTTCTGGGACAAGGACAAGGACGGCACGGCCTCCTGGGGCGGCGGCAGCCGCATCGGCCAGATGCGGCTCTACGAGCACCTGCGCCTGGGGAGCCGCTCCACCCGCCACCTCGGCTTCCGCAGCGGCAACCTGGAGGCCATGGCCATGGTCGGGCACACCGTCCGCTACATGGAGGAGCCGGACAGCGAGGGCGGCGACCGGATGGCGAAGTGGCACGCGGCCCTCAACTCGCTGCACACCACGACGGGCGGGCTCGCCACCGGCTACGAGCGGATCACGGTGAAGGAGCCGCCGACCCGCTCCGGCAAGTTCCTGGTGGGGCTGCGCGGCGGCGAGGTGCACAACTCCACCCCGGACCCCAAACGCCCGCCGTGGGTGTACGGGGCGGACCCCCGGGTCGCGAAGCCCGACGAACTCCGTGCCAAGATCAGGGGTTTCGATCCGGAGGACGTCGACCGGATCCTGAGCTATCTGCTCGGCTCCGCCCCGCACCCCCCTGGCGGCGACGCCGGGCAGGACGGCGACGGCGGTCCGGTCCAGAACAGTCGAGAAGGAGTCAGGCAGTGAGCGAGAGCCCCGACGCCGCCGCGGCGTTCCCGGACGTGCCGGACGATGTGCGTGAGGCGGCGCGGCTCGCCCCGGACCACTGGCTGGGCGTGGTCGACCCCGCCTGGCGGGGCGAAGGCCCGCCGCCCGCCTGGGCGTTGGTCGGCGAGTGGCGCTCGGGCAGCGGTGGCGAGGTCGAGGAGTGGCGCGACAACGACGAGTACCGCCCCTCCCCCGCCGCGCTCGGGTGGCCGGAGCCGACGGACGCGGTGGACGAGGCCGTCCAGCGGGCGTCCACCGGCTACGGGCCGGCCGAGGAGGTGCCGCGCCTGCTGGCCGCCGCTCAGGTGTCGGTGCTGCTCGGCCCCGGCGGCGCGCCGCTCGCCGCGTGCACCCCGGACGGTGAGGCCGTGATCCCCGCCTTCACCTCCACCGATCATCTGCGGGCGGCCGGTCTGCTCGCCTCCAGGACCGTGCCGGTCGCCGAACTCGTCGGTGAACTGCCCGACGGACACCGGCTGTACGTCAACCCGACCGCTACCGTCAGCATGGTCGTCGAGAACGAGCCGCTGCTCGACGCTCTCGCCCCGACGGCACCGTGATCCACGTCGTACCCCCGCCCCCCGCCACCGTCTTCACCGGAAGGACGCCATGACGGCCTCCCAGCCCCACCGCTCCGAGAACGAGCCGACGCAGGCCGAGACCGAGGAGCCCCAGCAGAGCGGCACGGCCGGTGCGTCGGCCACCGCGACCGCCGTGGCCCGGATCGCCCCGGAGCCCGAGCCCGAGGCACCGCAGGCCACGGAAGGCGGGTCCGGCACCGAGGCGCCCGGCGCCGGTGAGGCCGGGCGGACGCCCGCCGAGGTCGCGGCCGAGCAGGCGTCGGGCGGGGCCGCGACCGACGAGGGGACGGGGGCCCCGACGGCGGCCGCCGAGGCGGGGGCCGGGGACGCGGGCACCGCCGCCGGGGAGAGCGCCGAGGCCACGCGGACCGACGAGGAGGCCGAGGAGCTGACCGCCGAGGCCGTGGCCGCCCAGACCGCCACCGCCGCCGCGCCCGGCAGGCCCCACAAGAGCCTGCTCGCGGCGGCCGCCATCGTCGGCACGCTGCTCGTCTCCGTCCCGTTCCTGGTGACGACCGGCGGGGACGGCTCCAACAGCCGGGCCGCCGCCTCCGGTGCGGCGCCCGGCACCGTGCTGGGCGGCGATCAGCAGGCCGTGGGCGCTCCCGGCGCCTTCGACTCCGCGTCCCCCTCGCCCGTCGCCTCCCTCGACGGGTCCCCGACGGCCCCGCAGAAGTCCGGGCACCCCGCCGCGCCCGCCGGCGCCGCGGCCGGTGCCGGGGCCGCGGCGGTCGGCGCGGGCGCGGGCGGCGGCGCGAAGCCTCCGGCCGCCGCACCCGGACACCACGCCGGGTCCTCGTCCGAGGGCAAGGCGGCGTCGGGCACCGGCTCGTCGTCGTCCGGGCACGGCGGTTCGTCCTCCGGTTCGTCCGGATCGGGCGGTTCGACCCATGTCACCCCGCAGATCCCCGGCGTCTACATCTGGAGTCACGCCTCCCATCGCTGCATCGACGTGGCGGGCGGATCGGGCAACGACGGTACGCCGCTGGACATCTGGGACTGCTTCAACGGCTACCGCGTCAAGTGGCAGTTCATGTCCGACGGGACGGTGCACGCCATGGGCAAGTGCATGGACGTGGCCTGGGGTTCGCGCGACGACGGCGCGGTGATCCAGCTCGCCAACTGCAGCGGCAACCCGGCCCAGCAGTTCCGCCTCAACTCCTCGAACGACCTGGTCAACCCGCAGGCGAACAAGTGCGTGGACGTGAAGGACCAGGCCACGGGCAACGGCTCCCGCCTCCAGCTGTGGACCTGCAACGGGCACGACAACCAGAAGTGGAGCTCGACCTGACCTGACCGCGCCCGGCGCGCAGGGCTCGGAACGTGGTCAGCCCCCGAGCCGGTCCACGAGGTCCGACACCTGGCGGCATGCCGCCTCCCAGGCCCGGGAGTGCAGTTCACCGATGGCGGTGGCGCGCAGGGCGCGCAGCACCTGGTCCGCACCGGCGCCGGCGTCGCGTGCGGCGGTGCCGGTGAGCACCTCGTAGCCGTCGCGGACGGCGACGCGGATCCGGTGCCCGTCCTCGCCGTCCGTGCCGTCCGTGAAGGCGGCGGACGCGATCACGAGCGGGGGCGGACCGGAGGGCGCGCCCTCCTGTTTGTCGTACGCGCTCACGGCCGGTGGGTGCCAGCGCAGTCCGAGCAGCAGCGGGTGCTTGTCCACGACCTCGGCCAGCTCCCTCTCCTCCACCCCCTCCCGGTCCAGTGTCACGGCCCGGGCGTCCAGGACGAGCGCGGCGGGCAGCAGGCAGCGCAGGGAGCTTCCGACGAGGTTGCCGCCGACCGTGGCCGCCCGGCGCACCGCCCCGGTGCCCACCAGGGCGGCGGCCCGTCGCAGGGTCTCGGGCACCCGGTCGTCGATCCTGTGCAGCACCACGGCCGCGCCCAGTTCCCCGTTCCCGATCCTGGTGGCCTCGGGCAGGTCGCGCAGCGACATCGCCCGTTCGGGGAAGCCGTCGCGCTGCCAGGAGGCCCACACCAGCGTCGCTCGGCCTCCCGGCACACCCTGGAGGTGCAGGGCGGGGTGATGTCCGCCGCGGAGGCCGCGGAGTTCGGGGCGACCGCGGGCGCGGCCGACGCGGTCGCGGTCCGGCGGTGGGACGAGGAGGCGAAGGACCCGCTCGGTGCCACACCGGCGTTGGAGCACTTCCTGCCGCTGCTCGAAGGGCTGCTGCGGGGGTGAGCCGCCCGGTGCCGGGGTGCCGTCAGGTGGTCCTGGGGTGGCGGCCCAGGGAGGTCGCCGCCACCGAGTTGTGGACCGTGAAGGCGATCGTGCCGGGCAGGTAGCGGTCCTCGGACCACTCCACCGGGGTGCCCGCCGGGTCGGTGGTGCGGCGGCGTTTCCGGAGGAGGACCTGGCCCGGCGGGCAGGCGAGGAGTCTGGTGTCGTCCTCGTCGGCCCAGGTGAGGTCGATGGTGTGGTCCGCGTCGGTGAAGTGCACACCGTGCTCCACCAGGGCCTCGGTGTGGGAGACGGCTTCGGGGGGCAGTGCGGCCACCAGGGCGCCCACCCGGGGCGGGTACAGCGTGCGCTCGACCATGACCGGCCGGCCGGACAGGGTGCGTACCCGCAGGACGAGGTAGAGCTCCGCGCCTTCCTCCAGGCCGAGCCGGCGGGCCTCCTCCGGGTCGGCGGCGCGGCGGTCCACGCGGTCGACGCGGCCGCCCGGCGTCTCGCCGAGGGAGCGGGCCCAGGCGGTGAAGCTCAGGAGCTGGGAGAAGCTCTGGGCGCGGGGGCCGCCGAGCACGGTGCGGCGGCTGCCGCGCCGGGAGGTGACCAGGCCGTCCGCGCGCAGGACGGCCAGGGCGTGCCGGATCGTGCCCCGGGAGACGCCGTGGCGTTCGGCCAGGGCGGCCTCGGGGGGGCAGCTTGGCGCCGGTGGCGTACTCGCCCGCGACGATCGCCTCGCGCAGTGCGGCGGCGACCTTGCGGTAGCGCAGGTCGCCGGCCGGGTCGTCGTGCTCCTGCCGCACCGGATCTCCTGGGCCTCTCACGGGTGGTGCGGGCCGGATCGACCGGCCCGCACCAGACCCTACCCGCGGTGGCCCCGAGGGGCGGGGCTCACCCCGCGTGCACGGTGCCCGCGTACCGCTGGGCGAAGCGGGTGCCGGTGCCGGCGGTGACCGTGACGTCGTACCGCCCGTTCTCGGTGGGCCAGGTCAGGCGGCTGCGCTCCCCGGCCCCGACCCACACCGTGCGCTCCTTGCCGGCGAAGTCGTTCGGGGTGAGGGTGAAGGCCACCTCGGTGCCGCCGAGGTTGCGCAGTTCCAGTTCCAGCGTGGCCGTGCGCGGGCGCCCGGACCGTCCCGGTAGCGCCGTCACCGAGGGCACCGCCACGTCGCTCTGTCCGGCGCGGACGACCGTGCCGGAGAAGCGGCGGACGAACCCGTCGGCGCCGTGGACGGAGAAGTCGTAGCGGCCGTCGGTCGCGGAGGTGTCCCACACGTAGGTGCGCGTCGAGCGCGGCGGGACGGTGAACGGGGTGCCGGTGAAGGGCAGGGCGGTGTTCGGCAGCACGGTGAAGTGGTAGCCGACGCTGCCGTCGTTGGTGAGGGTGCAGGTGACCTTGCCGGTGGCGCGGTCGACCGTCACGTCGGCCGACGGGCGGTAGGGCAGCGGACGGTGGGAGCGGGTGCCCGGTTCCTGGACGGGCATGGACTGCTCGGTGGGTATCTGCACGCCCGGCAGTGCGTTGCCGGCGTCGGCCTTCGCCATCAGGGCGACGGTGTCGGGCAGTCGCGGGATGCTGTAGTCGGGCTTGGTGAAGTCGAAGCAGCTGGTGAGGTCGCCGCAGACGGTGCGCCGCCAGTCGGAGATGTTGGGCTCGCGCACCCCGGTGACGCGCTCCAGGAAGCGGAGCACCGAGGTGTGGTCGAAGACCTGGGAGTTGACCCAGCCGCCCCGCGACCAGGGCGAGACGACCCACAGCGGGACACGGCTGCCGAGCCCGATGGGCTTGCCGTTCGCGAACTCGTCCTTGGTGCCGGGCTCGGGGAACGGCGGGATGACATGGTCGAAGTAGCCGTCGTTCTCGTCGTACATGAGGAGGAAGACGGTGTGCTTCCACACGTCCGGGTTGGAGAACAGCGACTGCAGCGCCGTGTTCACCCAGTGGGCGCCGTAGTCGGGGCTGGCCGCGGGGTGTTCGCAGAACAGATAGGGCGCCACCAGCCAGGAGACGGTGGGCAGGGTGCCGTCCTTGCAGTGCTGGTCGAACGCGGTCAGGTCCCACTTGGTCATGGCGTTGACGTAGCGCGGGTCGTCCTTGGGGAACGCGTGGAACTGCTTGAAGTACGACAGCGCGTTGTCGTCGTAGTCGCCGTTGCGGTCGTCGGAGCCGTCCGGGTTGTGGTAGACGCGCCACGTGACGCCCGCGTCCTGAAGGCGTTCGGCGTACGTCGTCCAGTCGGCCACCGGGTTGCCGGTGACGGGGGTGTTGTCGGTCCAGGGGCCGGTGGTGCCGTCGACGCCCGGGCCCGCCGTACCGGTCCACAGATAGAGGCGGTTGGGGTCGGTGGGGCCGTTGAGGGAGCAGAAGTAGCCGTCGCACAGGGTGAAGGCGTCGGCGAGGGCGTACTGGTAGGGGATGTCCTGGCGGGTGAAGTAGCCCATGGTGCGCTCGCCCTTGGACGGGACCCACTTGTCCATGGCGCCCTGGTCGACGGCGCTGTGGCCGGTGTCCCAGTCGTGCGGGAGGCCGCCGGCGTTCTGCGCGTTGTACCGGGTGGTGTCCATGCGGAAGGGCAGGAGGTAGCCCTCCTTGCGGCCTCTGTCGGGCTGGCGGAACACCGGGTCACCGTTGGAGAGCACGCTCGCCTGGCGGTCGCCGAAGCCGCGTACGCCGTTCAGGGTGCCGAAGTAGTGGTCGAAGCTGCGGTTCTCCTGCATCAGGATGACGACGTGCTTGACGTCGGCGACATCGCCCTGGGCGCCGCGCGACGCGGCCTGCGCCGTGCCGGGGAGCCCGGCGGCGAGGGCCGCCGACGCCGCTGTGGTGCCGATGAAGGTACGGCGGCTGATCTCGGTCATGGGGGGAAGTCCTTTCGGGGCGGCGCGGTCAGCCGCGGGCGGAGAGGGAGAAGGTGACGACGGCGGCGGCGTGGTCGGAGGGCCAGCCGTTGGCGGCGGTGTCCGGCACGGGCCGGGGCCAGCCGGTGGACAGGGTGTGCGCCTCGACGACGTTGAGGCGTCCCCTGTACTGGATCTGGTCGACGCGGTCCTGCGGTTCCGCTCCGTCGCCGTTCTCCCGCCGGGGCCTGACGGGCGACCAGGTGGTGCCCGGTGCCTTCACCGGGTCGGGGTGGGCGTCGCGGAAGGCGTCGACGAGGCCCGCCTTCTCCAGCGCCTCCGTGACGGGCCAGCGGACCCGGCCCACTCCGCCGTGCGCGGCCGCGGTGCGGCTGGTCCAGTCGCGGTGGGACGGGGAGGCGAGACCGGCCGCCAGCACGAGGGGGGTGCGGGAGCCGAGGTCCGTACGCAGCGCCGCCACCAGGGCCTGTGCCTGCGCGTAGCGCTTCGTCCCCTTCTCCGCCGCCTCGGTCTGGGCGGGCGTGCGGCCCGCGAGGAGGGCGTAGGGGCCGTAGTCGGCCTCGTCCAGCTGGGCCGTCCACACGCGGACCGCGCGGTCGCCGGTCAGGTGCAGCGTCGCGGCGGCGGCCGGCAGCGCGGCGGTCGGGGCGACGAGGTCGGTGAGCGGATGGCGGCTCACGATGCCGAGGCCGCCGGCCTGGTGCACATGCCAGCCGAGCGCCCCGGCGAGGTTCTCGGCTCCGTCGTCGCCGCACTCCTGGAGCGCCACGACGTCCAGGCCCTGGGTGAGCACCAGCCGCAGCTGCTTCTCCAGGGACCCGTCGACGTGGGCGCCCGCGTCCCAGAGGTTCAGGGTGGCGGCCTTCAGCCGCAGGCGCTCCCGTGAGGTGCGCACCGGCACCTGGACGGTGACGGTGTCGCGGCCGGCGGCGCTGTCGGTGACGGAGACCACCATCCGGCCGGGCCGGCGGGGCGCGATCAGCGGGGCCGTGCCGGTGACCGTCCCGTCCGCGCTCACCGACAGCCAGGAGTCGCCGCCGGCGCGCTGGAAGGCGGCGGTGCCCGGGGCGTTGCCCTCGGGTCTGATCCACAGGCCGCCGAGCTTCAGCGAGACGTCCGCGCCCGCGGTCCAGGGGGCGGTGGTGACGGCGTCCACCACCGCGTGCGGGCGCGGGATCACGGGGCGGGCGGCGAAGGTGAAGGGTTCCGTCCGGGCGAGGACGCCGTAGCCGTCCTTGGCCAGCAGGTAGGCGGTGTACGGGCCGCCGGTGAGGCCGGAGGTGTCCAGGGTGAGGTCGCCGCCGGCGCCGGGGGTGTACTGCCAGGCGAGGGAGGAGCCGTGGCCCGGCTGCCGGTCGCCGTCGTACACGCCGACCCAGTTCTTCGCGTCGGGCGTACCGGTCGTCCAGTGGAAGGAGAGCTTGTCGCCCTCGTGCGGGGCGGTGGAGGTCAGCTTCAGCGAGTCGGTGGCCGGAGCGCCCGGGGCGAAGCTGAACGGCTCGGTCCGGGCGAGGACGCCGTAGCCGTCCTTGGCCAGGAGGTAGGCGATGTACGGGCCGCCGGTGAGAGCGGAGGTGTCCAGGGTCGTCCGCACCGACGTGCCGGACACGTACGCCCACACCAGGGAGCTGCCGCCGCTGCCCGGCAGCCGGTCGGCGGGGTAGACGCCGATCCAGTTCTTCGGGTCCGGGGCGTCGGTCGACCAGGTGAGGGCCAGGGTGTCGCCGGGTTTGGAAGGCGTGGTGGAGCCGGTCGTGATGCTGCTCCCGGACGCGGCGGTCGGTGAGAGTGATGCCACGATGGTGGGTCCCCTAAGTTGTCTATATAACTTCGGGTCCCAGCAAGCCGTCCCCGGGCGACGGGCCCATGAACGAGGGGTTGCCGCCATCCGGGAAGTAGAGGGAAATCTGTGGATCCCCCGCGCCGGACGCACGAGGGCAATTCGACCCCGACAGGCCATCTGAGCGGGGGAGTTGACGGCTCGCGGGGCTCTGCGGGGGGGCTCGCCCGCTGGGGGCCACCGTCGGTGCGGGGGCGTGGTCACGGGCGTGCCGCGCCGCGCCGCCCTCTCGTCCACGGCTCCTGTCGTGCGCACAGCGGGGGCGGCGCGGAGGCGGCGGGACGCACCGGGTGGTCCCTCCTTCGGAGCAGCAGCGGTGGCCGCCGCGCACCGATCCGGCGGAAGCTGGCCATCGAGTGGGACACCGCGGTGCCGGCTCGGCGCCGCGGCCTGTCAGGAAGCGGGAAGAGCATGGCCTTCACCCTGCCCACCGACATCGAGAACCGGCCGGTCGGTGTGATCGGAGCGGGCACCCTGGGCCGCAGGATCGCGCTGATGTTCGCCACCCGCGGCGGCGAGGTGCGCGTCCACGACCCCTCCTCGCGGGCCCGGGAGGACGCCCGCGACTTCGTGGAGGAGAACCTGACGCAGGTCGCCGCCGGGATCGACGGCGGAACGCCCGGCCGGGTCACCCTCACGGACGATCTGGAGGAGGTGCTCGCGGGCGCGTGGCTCGTCGTGGAGGCCGTGCCCGAGCGGCTCGACCTGAAGAAGGACCTCTTCGCCCGCCTCGACCGGCTGGCCGGGCGCGACACGATCCTGGCGAGCAACTCCTCCTCGTACCCGGCCAGCCGGTTCATCGACCGGGTCGAGCACCGCGAACGGGTCCTCAACACGCACTTCTACATGCCGCCCGGCCAGAACGCGATCGACATCATGTCGGACGGCCACACCGACCCCGGCGTCATCGACCTCCTGAAACGTGAACTGCCCCGCTACGGCATCTACCCGTTCGAGGCGCGCAAGGAGTCGACCGGGTTCATCTTCAGCCGTGTCTGGGCCGCCATCAAGCGGGAGGCGCTGGCGGTGGTGGCGGAGGGCGTGTCCACGCCGCAGGACGTCGACCGGATGTGGCAGATCAACATGGGGACGGCGGCCGGGCCGTTCCGGATGATGGACATGGTGGGCCTGGACGTCGCCCTCGACATCGAGGAGCACTACGCCGCCGAGCACCCCGGACTCCCCTGGGGGCCGCGGGCGTTGCTGCGCTCCTACGTCGACGCGGGCCATCTGGGCGTGAAGACGGGCCAGGGGTTCTACGACGACTACGCGAAGCCGTCGCGCTAGGCGTGTTGTCCCGGGCGGGCCCTGTCAGTCTCGGCGGGCCAGCAGGCGGTACGCGTTGGACAGGCCGAGCCGCTGGGACACGGGCCCGGCCGCGCACCGGTCCAGGAGGGTGCCCAGGACGAGCAGCGGGACGCCGGCGAGCAGCGTCACCGTCCGCAGCGCGCGCCGGAGCGCGGTCGGTGGCCTCGGCAGCCAGGGCAGGTCCTCGCGCGGGGCCGCGCTGTCCAGTGCCAGCCAGACCGCCGCGAGGAGGTCCACGGGGTCGTGCGGCCCGGCGTGCTCCTCGGCGACCACGGTGAAGCCGAGTCCGGTGAGCCGGGCGCGCAGATTGCCGACCGGGGCCAGGTGCAGGTGCTGGGGCTGGAGCCAGGGCAGCCACCAGCGGCCGAGGAGGCGGGCATAGCGGCTCTCCGGGTCGGGGACCTCGATCAGCAGATGCCCGCCGGGACGCAACGCCGTGTGCGCGGCGCGCAGTTCACGGTCCGGTTCGGTGCTGTGCTCCAGGTAGTGGAACATGCTGACGACGTCGTAGCGGCCGGTGAGCTCCGGGGCGAGGTCGGGGAAGCTGCCCCGGTGGCCGCGGTCCACCCGTCCGGCGCGCTCGGCCAGTTCCACCCCGTCGGTGAAGTCCAGGCCGTCGAAGGAGGTCTCCGGGTGGACGGTGCGGGCCGCCTCGCAGAAGTGGCCGTGGCCGGTGCCCACGTCGAGCCAGGTCTTGGGCGCCGGTTCGTGGGCCTGCACCGCGCGGGCGCGGGCGACGTACATGCGGGTGCGTCCGCCGAACGTCCGCCCGAGTTGCCGCTCGCCGAGTCCGTCGTAGAAGTCCCGGTAGTAGAAGTCCAGTCCGGCCGCGCTCAGGCGGGGGTTCTGGAAGACGTGCCCGCAGTCCCCGCAGCCGGCGAGGGTGAACCGGCCCGGTTTGTGCTGGAGCAGGTCGGTGGTGCGCAGCCGTGTCGTCAGCCGCGCCGAACCGCACCAGGGGCAGTCGGCCCGGCGGGGCTCGAAGAAACGGTCGAGGCCGTGCGCCAGGTCCGCCTCGTAGACGGGGCGCAGCGCGGCCACCTGCTCGGTGCGGCTCGGTCGCGGCTCGTCGCTCACTGGGGCTCCTCGAAGGTCGCGTCGGTGGCCAGCCGTTCCAGATGGGACGCCGCCGCGGGGGCGCCGCCCGCGGCGTGGAAGGAGGCGCGGATCCGGTCGGCCGCGGCCCGGTGGCCGGGGTCCTCCAGAAGGGTGTCGAGCGCCGTGCCGAGCCGCGCGGCGGTGACCCGGCCGAACCTGACCCTGATGCCCGCTCCGGCCTCGGTGACCTGTCCCGCGACGGCGGGCTGGTCGTCGCGGATGGGCGCCACCAGGAGCGGCACACCGTGCCACAGCGCCTCGCACACGGTGTTGTGCCCGGCGTGGCAGACTACGGCTTCCACCCGTTCCAGGAGCGGGAGTTGGGGGACGGCGGGGACGACCAGCACATCCTTGTCGTCCCCGGTCCCGGCGGCGCCGAGCACCCGGCCCGGGTCGACGATCACCGCCTGGAGCCGGTCCGCGCGGGCGCGCAGCGCGGTGCGGCAGACGTCGAGGAAGCGGGCCCCGACGTCGGTGTTCGCGGTGCCGAGGGTCACGAGCACCGCGGCCCGGTGGGGGTCGAGCCAGTCCCAGGGGAAGTCCTGCTCGGCGGGGCGGGACGTGAGCGCCGGACCGACCCAGCGGATGCGCCGCGCCTCCTGCCCCTCCTCCCCCGTCGGCGCGCCCGAGCCGACCAGTTCGGGGGTGCTGAACGCGAGCACGAGGTGGGGTGAGAAGCGGGGGTCGGCGGTGCTCGCCGGATCGCCGACGCGGCGTCGCAGCGAGTCGAGAAGGGCGTGCAGCCAGGACGCCATGCCGGGCATGTCCGCCAGCGTCCGGTCGAAGGTGAACTCGACGGTCGTCGTGCAGGAGGTCGCCCACGGGATGCGCAGCCGCTCGGCGACCAGGCCCGCGACGACGGTCTGCTGGTCGGCCACGACCACGTCGGGGCGGAACTCCGCGACGGCCGCCTCCACTCCGGGCGCCATCTCCTCGGCCAGCGGCACCAGGAAGCGCTCCCACAGGAACCTCAGCGCCTCCGGACCGCGCAGTCCGGCCGGCCGCACCCCGTCCCCCTCCCCCGGGACGGGCCCGGCGCACGGGAACACCCGCGCCGTGCCGCCGGCGAGCCGGCGCACCAGCGCGGGATGGGCGCAGGCCCAGGCCACCTCGTGGCCGCGCGCGGCCAGCGCCGCCGCGACACCCACCGCCGGGTTGATGTGCCCGACCAGGGGCGGTACGACGAACAGGAATCTGCGCACCGGGCTCACCCCGCTCACCCGGCCTCGGTGGGCACGGCGTCGGCCGCGCCGTGTTGTGCGGCGACCGCCTGGATCAGGGCCAGGACATGCTGCCCGACGGTGCGCGGGGCCTCGACCAGGACGGAGTGCTCATGGCCCGGCAGGACGACGGTCCGGCAGTCGGGCAGCAACGACCTGAGCCAGGGCGCCAGTTCGGCCAGGTCCGAGTCACCGCCGTAGAGGAAGAGCGCCGGGCAGCGCACGGAGCCGATCTGCTCCTCGGTCAGGGCCGGTCCGGCGGGGATGTCGTCCACGATGGTCGTGGCCCGCACCAGGCGTGCCGCGCCCTTCGCCAGTCGCGCGGTGTGGGCGCCGCGGTGGGCGGCGATCCATCGCAGCGCGGCGGTCTCGTTCTGCGCGAGTTCGGTCACCACCCGGCGCAGGAGCCCGCCGATGGACGCCGCCCACGCCTCGGTCGCGGGACCGGACTCGATCACGGACAGGCTCGCGGTGCGTTCGGGACGGCGTACGGCGTAGCCGAACGCGATGGTGCCGCCGAAGGAGTTGCCGACCAGGTGGACGGGGCCGGTCACCCCGAGCCGGTCGAGCAGCGCGTCCAGGTCGTCGATGTAGTGGTCCGGGGTGTAGCCGGTGCCCGGGCGGCCGCTGCGCCCGTGGCCCCGCTGGTCGTACATGACCACGTCGATCCCGGCCGCCGCGAACGACGGTGCCACGGTCAGGTAGTAGCTGGCCAGGCTGTCGGTGAGCAGACCGTGCAGCAGCACCGCGGTGGCGGTGGCGGGGCGGCCGTTCGGGGGGCCCATCCGCTGGACGTGCAGCCGGATGTCGCCGGTGTCGACCATCGCCATGGGTCAGCCCGCCTCCGCCGCCTTCAGACTGAGCACGACGTGTTCCACGAGCCGGCCCACGGTCAGCTCGATGATCTCCTCGAACTCCATGCCGGCGAGGAACTCCGCGAAGTTGACCTGTCCGCCGTAGCGCTCGTCGAGGAGCCCGGCCAGGGTGACCAGGTCGATGCTCTCCAGTTCGAGGTCGCGGTGGAACGTGGTCTCCATGCCGATCTCGACGTCGAAGAGGCCCTCCCCGTCCCCGATCTCGCCTTCGTTCCCGTCCCCGTCCCCGTCCTCGTCGAAGACGGTCGTGAGCATGGCGACGACATCGGCGAGCACCGACTCCTCGTCCGCGCGCACGGGGCGGTCGGTCGGGCCCTGGGTGGTCGGGGTGGGGTTCATCGGTCGTTCTCCTCTTCGTCCGCCGGGTCCGTCGTCCAGGCGACGACGTAGTCCCTGCCCGGCAGCCCGGGCGGATTGCCGGTCCGTTCGCAGCGCACATGGTGGGCGGGGTGCCGCGGCCCCGAGACCACCAGCCGGTTCGCGTCCGCCGCGTCCACCACCGCGAAGTCCTTCGGGCGGCCCTGGAATCCGGTGCCCTCGGCCTTGGCGGCGGCCTCCTTCGCGGCCCAGAAGCGGGTGAACCACAGCGCCTCGGACTCCCCGGTCGCGGCGCGGGCCGCGCGCAGCAGCCGGAGCTCGTCCGCGCCGAGGCTGACGGCGAGGACCGCCGGGTCGCGCTCCGCGATCTCCTCGACGTCGATGCCGGGGCCGAGGCCGCCGGGGGTGCGCGGCCGGACGATCGCGACCCCGGCCTCCGCCCGGTGGGCCAGCGAGAGGTCCAGCGGGGGCAGGGTCCGGCCGTGCAGGCCGGTGGCGTACGGCCTTCCCGACGCGTCGTTGCGGATACGGATCTCCGCCGGGTAGACCGGGCCCTCGCCGTGGTCCCAGAGCCACCGGCGCACCGCGTCCTTGGCGGCGATACGGCCCAGCAGCCACTGCCTGCGGCCGCGAGGAGGGTGCGCGGCGTACTCCGCGCGCTCCTCGCCGCTGAGGGAGTTGCGCATGACCAGTTCGCGGGAGGCGAGGTCGGGCCAGCGCTCGTGGAGCAGGACCCAGCCGCCGGGGCGGGCCCGGGAGAGGGTGTTGCGGTCGGGGAAGCGTTCGACGGGCCTGGTGGACGGGTCGTTGTCGAAGCGGCGGTCCTGCCAGCCGCTCACCTCGGCCCACATTTCGCCGTCGACGGTGAGCAGCGCGTCCGCCTGCAGGAGGGTGTCGGTGAGCGAGGTGACGCGTACCAGGCACTCCACCTCGGTTCCCGGCAGGGGGTGTGGTCCGTGGAACCTCATGTGCCGCATGCCGACCGGGAACACCACGGTGCGCTCGGCGCGGGTGGACATGATCCAGTAGCCGAGCAGCTGGCCCACGTTGTCGAGCAGGGCGCCGGGGGCGGGGGGCGTGGTGATCACGCCCCGTATGTGGTGCTCGCCGATCGCGGTCAGTTCGGTGATCCCCTGGAAGGCGGGGCCGTGGAACATCCAGCGCTCGTCGTAGAGCTGGGCGGCGAGGTGCTCGGGGACGCGTTCGGTCGCGGGGTCGGTGCGCCGGTGGACGGCCGGTGGGGCCGGGTAGGCGGGGGCGAGTTCCACGACGGCCCGGGCGTAGGGGCCGCACGACACGGCGAGGCGGTGCGGGCCGCCGGCGTCCTCGGTGACGGTCACCGGCACGTCGACGGGCGGGGTGGCGGCCAGCCACTGGTCGAACCTGGCCCCGTGCACGGCGACCGCGCGCAGACCGGGGGCGGCTCGCTGCGCGGTGTCCATGAGCAGCTGGACGATGGTGGTGGCCGGCACGACGGGCCAGCGGTCACCGACCTCGGGCCACCCGGCACGCTGCGGAAAGAAGCAGTGGTCGAGGAGATGGGGCATGGCCTCCACCGAGACCCGCAGCACGCCCCGGCTGGTTCGAACTGCGGGCGCCGGGCCGGGGACATCGGCAGAGGTCGGGCCCGGCCCGGGGGTGGGGGCAGAGGGGATGCCGATGACCGAGGCGGCATCCGCCTGGGTCCGGCCCCGAGAGGGACCCGAATCCGCGCCTCGAACCACAGCTGGGGCGCGGCTCTGGGCCGGATCCGGGTCATGTCCCGAGCGCGACGGCTGAGCCAGCACGGGCGTTGGAGCCGGGGCCTGCCGGTGGGCCGAGGCCGTGGCCTGGGGCTGACGGTGGGCCGGGGTCGGGGTTGCGTGGCGGGGTGGGGGTCGGCGGTGGGACGCGGCGGTGAGGAGGGCGGCGGCGGTGTCGGCCGTGTCGTGGAGCAGCGCGTCGAGTTCGGCGGCGATGGGGGAGCGCGCGGCGAGGGCCTCCAGCGGGGCCGGTCGGCGCGTCCCGGTGGTGTGCAGCCGGGCGCGCAGCTCCGCGAGGGGCCCGGCGTCGAGGGACACCAGTGCTCCGCCCAGGTCGAGCCGGACCGGCGGCCGTCCGGCCGGGGCGGTGCGGGCGGGTGGCAGGCAGGGGGCCACCGCCGCGCCCGCGGTCCACAGCGCGGCGGCCACGCGCCGCAGCTGCGCGAGCCCGGTGCGGCGCGGTGAGTTGGCGGCGACGACGAGATGGTCGCGGCCGCCCAGGGTGTCCCCGATGAGCGAACCGAGCTGCCCGGTGCCGACCTGGACGAAGACTCGGTGGCCGGCCGCGTACATGGCCTCGGCCAGCTGCCGGAAGCGCACCGGTTCCAGCAGGTGCCGGAGGAACAGCTCGCGCACCGCCCCCTCCTCCTCGGGGAACGGCGCGGCGGTCGACCCCGACCACACGGCGACGGCGGGCGGGCACAGCCGGAAGCGGCTCGCGGCCTCCTCGATGGGCGCGAGATGGGACGCCAGCATCGGTGTGTGGAAGCCGGACCGGAAGGGCAGCACCTGGCTCAGCACGCCGCGGGCCCGGAAGGACCGTACGAACTCCCGCACCGCCGCGTCCGGGCCGCACACCATCGACTGGGCGGGCGCGTTGTCGTGGGAGAGCACCAGTCCGGCGTCCGCCCACCCGTCGTCCAGCGCGTGGAGCACCTGTTCGGCGGACGCCCCGATCGCACCGTAGGCGAGGCCGGGGACGGTCACCGTGTCGGGGTCGAAGGACGCCATGAAGTCGTCGACCTCACCGCCCGCGTACAGCCCGGCGACCGTCATCGCCGTCCACTCCCCGACGCTGTGCCCGGCGACGGCGCCCGGGACGACGCCCATGGCGCGCAGTGCGGCGTCCAGGAGCCGTCCGACGCCGACGACGTCGAACCCGTGTCGCCCCACGTCCGCGACGCGGTCGTGTCCACCGGAGCGGGCGGCGACGCGCGGCAGACCGAAGTGGGCGGCGACATCGTCCACATGGGGTTCGAAGTCCCCTTCGAGGCCCGGGAAGACGAACACCGGCCCCCCGTTCCCCGTCCCCTCCGCGCCCCGGCCCAGCAGCGGGCCCGGCCTGAACCACACGTCGCCGCGGCCGTGCCAGGCGCGCCCCTTGGCGACCGCCCGGCGGGCCAGGGCGAGCCGTTTGGCGGTCGGGGCGACGACGGCGAGCCGCGACCGTCCGGCGTCCGGGTGGCCGCGCCCGGCGTCGAGGCCGCGGGCGAGCACCACGTGGTCGTCCCCGTCGAGCAGGGCGGTGAGGCGCTCGGGGGTGTCGGCGGCGAGCAGCAGCACCCGCTCCGGCTCGGCGACCGCGACCGTGCGCGCGGTGGCGGGGAGCGGCGCCGCGGTGCGTGAGGGGCGCGTCGCCCCGGCGCCGGGCGCCTCCTCCAGTACGACGTGGGCGTTGATGCCACCGAACCCGAAGGCGTTGACGGCGGCCCGACGGACCGGCTGGGCGTCGGTTCTCTCCCAGGGCGCGGCCCGGTCCAGGGGGCGGAAGCGGGTGGCCGTGAGCGCGGGGTGCGGGTCGTCGCAGTGGAGCGTCGGCAGCAGCGTCCCGTGGTGGACGGCGAGCGCGGCCTTCACCAGCCCGGCCACTCCGGCGGCGGGCATCGTGTGGCCGATCATCGACTTCACCGAGCCGATCACGGCGCGGTCGCGTCCCTGGGTGACCGCAGGGCCGAACACGTCGAGGAGGGTGGCGAGTTCGGCCGTGTCCCCGGCCGGGGTGGCGGTGCCGTGGGCTTCCAGGAGGCCGATCGAGCCCGGCACGGCGGGGTCGAGCCCGGCGGCCCGCCAGGCCTGGCGCACGGCGTGGGCCTGGCCCCCGGGGTCCGGATTGACCAGCCCGGCGGCACGGCCGTCGCTCGCCACTCCGGTGCCCCGGATCACCGCGTACACCCGGTCGCCGTCCCGTTCGGCGTCGGCGAGCCGTTTGAGTACGACCACGCCGGTCCCCTCACCGATCAGGATGCCGTCGGCGTCCCGGTGGAAGGGGCGGATCCGCTGGCTCGGGGACAGCGCGCGCAGTTGGGAGAAGACGCTCCACAGGGTGATGTCGTGGCAGTGGTGGACGCCCCCGGCGAACATGACGTCGCAGCGCCCGCCGGCGAGTTCGCGCACCGCCTGGTCGACGGCCACCAGCGAGGAGGCGCAGGCGGCGTCCACGGTGTAGGCGGGGCCCCGCAGATCGAGGCGGCTCGCGATCCGGGAGGCGGCGAGGTTGGGTACCAGGCCGATGGCGGACTCCGGGCTGTCCGGTCCGAGCCGCTCGGTGAAGGCCTCCCGGATCTGGTCCAGTTGGCCGGGATCCACGTCGGGGAGCAGTTCAGCGAGGGTGCGCACCAGCTGGGTCGCGGTGCGGACCCGTTGGTCCAGGCGGACCAGGCCGGGGGTGAGGTAGCCGCCCCGGCCGAGGACGACGCCGACGCGGTGCCGGTCGGGCAGCCGCTCCGGGCCGCCCGCGTCGGTGAGGGCGGCGGCGGCCACGTTCAGGGCGATGAGCTGGTCGGGCTCGGTGCCGGGTACCGAGTTCGGCATGATGCCGAACCGGGTGACCTCCACCTCGGCGAGGTCGTCGACGAATCCTCCGCGCCGGCAGTACACCTGGTGGGCGACGGCCGGTTCGTGGGCGGAGCCCGGACGGTAGTAGTCGGTGTCCCAGCGCGTCTCGGGTACGTCGGTGATCGCGTCCACGCCCCGCACCAGGTTCTGCCAGTACGCGTCGAGGCCGGAGGCTCCGGGCAGCAGTACCGCCATCCCGACGATGGCGACCGGGAGTTGAGGGTCCGTCATGTCACTGGCCATGGCCCGACGGGGTGTAGACGACGGTGGGAGTCGACCGGTCGCCCCAGGCCAGTTCCCGCAGCAGGGCCGCGACCCCTTCCTCCGGGTCGATCAGCGCGATCCCCCGCCTGGCGTACTCGCGGGCGAGTTCCGGGCCGACCATGCCGCCGTGCGCGGCGGTGGGGGCCCAAGGGCCCCAGTGGACGGTGAGGACGCGGTGGCCGGTGCGGGCGGCCCAGGAGGTTCCGAGGGCATGGAGGGCGTCGTTGGCGGCGGCGTAGTCCGCCTGGCCCCGGTTGCCGAGGGCGGCGGAGACACTGCCGAACAGGACGGTGAACGCGGGGCCGTCGGGCAGTTCCTCCAGCGCCGCGAGGAGCGTTCCGGCGCCGCCCCGCTTGGTGTCGTAGACCCGTTGGAAGGAGTCGGCGCTCTTGTCGGCGATGAGCCGGTCCTCGATCACCCCGGCCGCGTAGACGACGCCGTCGAGCCTGCCGTGCTCGGCGTGGATCTCCTTCACGGCCTGGAGCGCCTGGTCCGGCTTGCGGAAGTCGACCGTGCGGTAGCGGGCCGTGCTGCCGAGGGCCGCGAGTTCCCGGAGGGTGGTGGCGATCTCCCGCTGGGCCAGTACGAGTTCGGCCTCGCGGTTGATGTCGGCCGGTGTGCGGGGTCCGCCGGGGCGGGCGGCGAGCGCGGCGCGCAGCTCCGCCGGTGTGCGGGCGGCGGCCAGGTGCGGTTCCTCGGGGCCGGCCGCCGCGGGTGTCCTGCCGAGCAGTTCGAGCCGGCACCGGGAGGCCGAGGCGAGCGCGGCGGCGAAGGTGGCGGTGATGCCCCGGGCCCCGCCGACCAGCACGACGACGCTCTCGCGGTCGAGTCCGATGGCCTCGGCCTCGGCCGCGCCGTCGCCCGCCGGTCCCGCGCCGGTGGTGCCGAGCGGTCCGAGGGGAGTCTCCACGAGGTGGAGGCCGTGCCGCCCGGACGCCGTGCGCAGGACGACGGGTTCGGGTCCGGGTGTGAGCAGTTCGGTCAGCAGCGCGTCGGCGACGGCGGCGGGGCCGGTGTCGGTGAGGTCGACGACGCGGGCGGTGGTGTCCGGGTACTCGCGTGCGATGGTGCGGAACAGGCCGTGCAGCCCGGCGGAGCGCAGCGGTGGCGCGGCCCCGTCGGCGGGCCGTACGGCGAGCAGCAGGCGCGGGGCGACCGCGAGGGCGGCCCGCAGCACGGGGAAGGCGTCGGGGAGCACCGGCGGGCCGTCGTCCGCGAGGGCGCCCAGGTAGAGCACCCCGTCGAGGGGGCCGTCCGGCTCGCCGAGGAGGTGCCCGGGATCCAGCAGGACCGTCTGCGCCCCGTGGGTGGCGAGTCTGGCGGAAACCTCGCGGGTGACCGCGGCGCGGTCCGCGCCGCCGAGGACGGCGAACCGCTTCCCGGCCAGGGCGGCCACGGGGTCGTCGGCCGTGCCGTCGCCGGGCTCCAGGGGGACCGGCCGGAGCAGGAACCGCTTCGGGGCCGCGCCGGCGACGGGGTCCACCGTCGGCGGCTGGGCGGGTTCCGCCGATGCCGATGCCGAGGCGGCCGCGGGTGCTGTCGCGTCCGCCGGTCCCGTCGCCTCCGCGGGTGCCGCCGTCATCGCGGGCTCCCCGGGTGGCACGGCGTCGGTCGGCTCCTCGGGGGTGAGCAGGCGCCCGGCCAGCCAGGCGGCCACGGCGGCCGCCGTGCGGGCCCGGGTGAGGTCCTCCAGTTCCGCGTCGCCCAGGTCGGCGAGGTCCGCGCCGCCGGCCGCGCCCAGGCGCCTGGCCAGTTCACCGGCGATCTCGGCTCGTTTGATCGAGTCGACGCTGAGGTCCGCCTCCAGATCGAGGTCGGGCTCGATCATGTCGACCGGATAGCCGGTGCGTTCGCTGATGATGTCCAGGACCGTGCGCAGCAGGTCCGCCTCGCTCACCGCCGCGTCCCCGGTCGCCGCGTCGGCGGCGGGCTCGTGCTCCGCCGACGGCACCTCGGGTGCGGGGAGTTCCGGCGGGGCGTGCCGCACGACCTCCGCGGCCCCCGGCGCGGGCGGTCGCACGGCCACGGGCGCGGGGCTCCCCTCCCGGGCCGTCGCGCCGAGATAGGTCATCAGCACGTCGCGCTGGGCGGCGATCATCTCGCGGCTGGTGCGCAGGAATTCGGAGATCAGCGCGTCCTCGTCGCGCGGGGCGCCGGGCGGGGGGTTCGTCGTCACAGTCGTCTCCACCGTCTCCACGACTCGTCGGGCCGGTGCGAGGGCACCGGGAAGGGGGGATCCGGCGGCGGTGCGGACCATGTGCCCGTCGACCGTCCAGCCGGGGCGCTCGGGGGCGGGGGCGCGGCAGGCGTCGACGGCGCCGCGTCCGCGCAGCAGCCATCCGGCGCGTACCGGGAGCCCGGCGACGGCCAGTTGGGCGAGCGCCTCCAGGAATCCGCGCAGACCGCTGTCCGGGCGTGGTTCGCACACGACGACGCGGTGGGGCCGGTCCCCGAGGATCCGGGCGGCCAGCCGGGTGAGGACTCGGCCGGGCCCGGCCTCGACGAAGATCCTCGCCCCGGCCTCGTACATCGCCTCGATCTGGTCGACGAAGCGGACCGGGGCGCCGATCTGGGCGGCCAGTTCCGCGCGGATCGCGTCGGCGTCCCGGCCGTAGGGTGTCGCCGTCCGGTTGGACCACACCGGGAACTCGAGCCGGTGCACGCCGCGGTGCGCCAGCGCCCCCGCGAACCGGTCCATGGCCCCGGCGACCAGAGGGCTGTGGAAGGCGCAGGCCACCGGGATGCGCTGGGCGCCGATCCGTGCCTCGCGCAGCAGGGCGACGGTGGTGGCGACGTCCTCCGTGGGTCCGGAGACCACGGTCTGCGCGGGTGAGTTGTGGTTGGCGACGACCACGGACGCGGGCGCTCCGAGCGTGCTCAGCGCGCGCTGGACGTCCGGCGCCGGGGCGGCGACGGCGGCCATGGCGCCCGGGTCCTCGCCCGTCGCCTCCAGGATGGCCGCCGCCCGTTCGGCGCTCAGCTCCAGCAGGTCCTCCGGGCTGAACGCGCCGGCGGCGCCGAGGGCGACCAGCTCGCCGTAGCTGTGCCCGCCCGCCATGTCCGGCCGTACTCCCGACGCGGTGAGCAGGGCGTGCACGGCGAGTCCGACGGCGCCCAGGACGGGCTGGGCGACCCGGGTGTCGGTGATCGCGGCCTGCCTGCTGTCGCGCGCGGCGTCGTCGAAGGCCGCGGGCGGGTACAGGACGTCGGCGCGGGCCCCCAGGGGTTCCAGGTGGTAGCGGAGTTCGGGGAAGGCGAGGAACAGGTCGCCGAGCATCCCGGGCCGCTGACTGCCCTGTCCGGGGAACAGGAAGGCCACCTTGGCCTCGGCGGCGTCGCGTTCGTCGCCCTCCGCGACGTGGATCCCCGCGGCCCTGCCGTGCTCACCGGCCAGGACCGCGCGCAGTTGTCCGATCAGCCCCTCCACGTCCGTGGCGACGACGGCCACCCGTACGGGGGCGTGCACGGTGTCGGAGCGGCGGGACGCGCTCAGGGCGAGGTCGCGCAGCCGCCAGGTCCGGCCGCCGTCGGCGGCGAGGGGGCGGTCGGCCTCGGCGGCCTTGAGGATGTCATCGACGGCCCGCAGCGCTGCCTTCTCGTCCTTGCCCCGGAAGAGGAACAGCTCGGCGGGCCAGGTGTGGAGCGCCCGGCCCGTCGGTGCGGCGCCCGCCGCCGGGTGAGCGGCGAGGACGACGTGGAAGTTGGTGCCGCCGAAGCCGAACGCGCTGACTCCGGCCTTGCGTTCACGGGCGGGGGCGGCCCAGGGCTGCGCGCGCGTGGAGAAGGAGAAGGGGCTGTCCGCCTCGCGCCATGCGGCGTTGGGCTTCTCCAGGTGGAGGGTGGGCGGTCGGACGCCGGTGTGCAGGGCCAGGGCGGTCTTGATCAGGCCCGCGAGTCCCGCGGCGCACTTGGTGTGCCCGATCTGCGACTTGACCGAGCCGAGCGAGCAGGCGCCCGGTGCGGCCCCGGCCTCGGTGAACACCTCGCTCAGCACGCCGAGTTCGGTGCGGTCCCCGACCACGGTGCCGGTTCCGTGCGCCTCCAGAAGGCCGACCTCGGCGGGTGAGACGCCCGCGTTGCGGTACGCCCGCACCAGCGCGGCCCGCTGCCCCTCGGGCCGTGGCGCGGTCAGCCCGAGCGAGCGGCCGTCGCTGGAACTGCCGACTCCCTTGATCACGCCGTAGACGCGGTCGCCGTCCCGTTCGGCGTCGGCCAGCCGCTTGAGCACGACACAGGCGACGCCCTCCCCCAGCGCGATCCCGTCGGCCGAGCTGTCGAAGGCCCGGGAGCGCCCCGTCGGGGACAGGGCGTGCACCGAGGAGAAGAGCGCGTAGTCGTTGATGCCGTTGTGGAGGTCTGCGCCGCCGCACAGGACGAGGTCGCTGGTCCCGCCGGCGAGTTCCTTGCAGGCGATGTCGATCGCCGCCAGCGAGGAGGCGCAGGCGGCGTCGACGGTGTAGTTGGCGCCGCCGAGGTCGAGCCGGTTGGCGATGCGGCCCGAGATGACGTTGGCCAGCATCCCGGGGAAGGAGTCCTCGGTGAGCCGGGGCAGTTGCTCCTCCAGGGCGGCCGGGAGCCGTTCGTAGTACGAGGGCAGCACGACGCGCAGGGTCGTGGCGTTGGCGAGGTCGCTGCCCGCCTCCGCGCCGAAGATGACGGAGGCGCGTGAGCGGTCGAACTCCCGCTGCCCGTCGGCGTACCCGGCGTCCTGGAGCGCCTGTCGGGCGGCTTCGAGCGCCAGCAGCTGCACCGGGTCGATGCTGCCCAGGGACGTCGGGGGGATGCCGTAGCGCAGCGGGTCGAAGGGGATGCGGGGCAGGAAGCCGCCCCATTTGGAGGGCGTGGCGCCGCGGGGGCCCCCGGCGTCCTCGGCGGCGGGCGCGAAGTGGACGGCGGGGTCCCAGCGGTCCTGGGGCACCTCCCCGACGGCGTCGTGGCCGGCGAGGATGTTCGACCAGTAGGTGGGCAGGTCGGGGGCGTCCGGGAACATGCACGCCATGCCGACGATGGCGACGTCCAGCGGCGTGGGCGCCGGCGCCTCCTGGTCGCCCTCCTCCCGGAGGCGGCGCCGCACCCGCGCGGCCCGGTCCGTCAGGAAGGCCGCGGCCTTGGAGGTCACGGAGGTGTGCAGGGCGCCGACCGTGGTGACGGCCGAGCGCAGGACGGCCACCTCCCCGGCCATGAACATGCCCTCGGCCAGCTGGCGTGGTTCCTCCACGCTCACCAGCGCGCCGGCGGCGTCGCGTTCGGCGCCCTTGCTGGCGATCCGCAGCCGCCCGATGTTGAGCCGCTCCAGCTCCTCCCAGATCTGCCGCTCGGGCGCTCCGCCGGCGCTCAACTCCGCGGCCCGCTCGTGGTAGTCGCGGGTGAAGGGGCTGGGTACGCACCGGGTGGCGTGGCCCGGCGCGGTCCGCAGCAGCGCGGTCCGGGTCGCGTTCACCACCTGGCGCTGGAACAGGGGCTGGACGGCCCCGAGTTCGACGGCCTCCTCGGTGAACAGATAGGCGGTCCCCATGAGGACGCCGACGGCGGCCCCGCGTGCGGTCAGCGGCGCGGCGAGCGCCGCGACCATGGCCGCCGAGCGCTCGTCATGGACACCGCCCGCGAAGAACACCTCGACGCCGTGGGCCGTGTCCCGCTCCGCGTCCTTGCCCGCGCCCTTGCCCTTGCTCTCGTCGGTCTCGGCGAGGAAGTCCTCCAGGACGCCGAGTTGGGCCTCCCACAGGGGGAAGCTGCCGCGCGGTCCCACATGGCCGCCGCACTCGGCGCCCTCGAAGACGAACCTGCGGGCGCCCGCCTGGAGGAACTGCCGGAGCAGCCCGGGCGAGGGGACGTGCAGAAAGGTCCTGATGCCCACCCGCTCCAGCGCCTCGGCCTGCGAGGGCCGCCCGCCCGCGATGATCGCATGGGTGGGCCGCAGCTCCCGTACGACGTCGAGCTGGGCGTTCCTCACGTCCTCGGGGGCGAAGCCGAGCACGCCTACGCCCCAGGGCCTGCCCGCCACCGCGGTGCGGGTCCGCTCCAGCAGTGTCCGGGTGCGCGCCCCGTCCGCGAGGGCCAGCGCGAGGAAGGGCAGCGCCCCGTCGCCGGAGACGGCGGCGGCGAAGCCGGGCTGGTCGCTGACCCTGGTCATCGGGCCCTGGGCGACGGGCAACCGGGTGCCGAGCGCCCGGCACATCGCGGAGCCCGGCCGCAGCGCGCCGGCCGGCGCGTCGTCGCGTGTCGCGTCCCGGACGGCGGCGGTCAGCGCGCGGATCGTGCGTCCCGTGTCGCCCCAGCGCTCGGCGAAGCGGGCGGCGAGGAAGCCGTCCTGGCCCACCGGCAGCAGCTGGGTGCGCGGATCCCGTGCGCCCAACCGGGCGGCCACCGCCTCCGGTTCGGTCGCGGTCACGTCCGGCGCGTCCGGTCCTCTGCGGTGCAGCACGCGGTGGCCCGCGCGGACGACGGTCTCCGAGCCGTCCATGTTTCGCAGCGTCTCGGCCACCGCCTCGTCCAGGCCCGATTCGGCCAGCAGCGCCAGTTGGCTGTCCAGGACCACCCCGGCCGCCCCGCCGGCCACCGCGGCGGCCGCCGTGCGGGGGCCGATGCCGCCGCAGGCCCAGACCGGGAGGTCGAGCCCGGGGTCGGCGAGCACCTGCTGCAGCAGGGTGAAGACGCTGAGCTCCCCGACCCTTCCGCCGCTCTCGCAGCCGCGGGCCACCAGCCCGTGCGCGCCGGCGCGGGCCGCCTCACGGGCCTGCTCCAGGTCGGTGACCTCGGCCAGGACCCGGTGGTGCGCGGCGAGTTCCTCGGGCCGCCAGGCGGAGCCCACGCCGAGGATCACCGTGTGCGGTACGTCGTCGCCGTCCCGTTCCGCGCGGTTGCCGCCCTCTCGCCCACCCCCGCGCGCGAGGTGCGCGGCGTCCATCCGGCAGCGCGCCCCGATCCGCACGCCGAACGGGCCCGGAGCGAAGTGACGCAAGCGCGCCAGTGCCTCGCGGGCGCGCCGGTCGCCGGACCCCAGGTCGAGCACCCCCAGTCCGCCGGCCCGGCTGACGGCCGCGGCCAGCCCGGCGTCGGGTTCCCCGAACGGGGTCACCCCGATGATCAGGTGCATGACATTCTCATGCTCGACAGACGTCATGGTTCTCCGAATGATCGCAAGACCGCGAGGTGGGGAATGCGGGCGGTGATGGGGGACGATCGACCGAGGTGCAGAGAAACAATCGACGCACTGAGAAACAGCGGCGCCAGAATGCAAGTGGAACCCATTGCATCAAGCCACAGGGAAGCTAGCGCCCTTGTTACTCGACAGTCAACGCCCGCGAAAACAGGACGCCCGACCGTCGAGTCGATCCAGCCAGCCCCCTCCGAGCACCCGCCGGACCCCCGACGCGCCCGCCGACGAGCAGAGAAACCCGGGCATTTCCCGCCAGGTGCGACACCACCCCGCATCCCGCGACGTGAAACACACCACCACAAGCCCGTCAAAGCGGCCGCGGGGCGCACCGGCACCGCACATCCGTGAAACGCGGCCACCATCGCGCCGAAACCCCCTGGAAAATGGGCGTCCACGCCACGATGGCCGAATCGGATCACCGCGAGAGAGGGATTCCCCTTTCTTTCCGCCGACCCGCCCCGCCACTCCGCCCGCGGAAGAGGCGGGGACAATTCCCGCCACGGTCCGCGTCGGAATTCCCCGTCCCCGCCGGCCCGCCGCGACGCGCCCGGCGCCCGCCCCCGCGACCCACCGCACCCTCACCCCCCGGAGCCCGCACCGCCGCCCGCGCCACGGGCCGGGCGGCTCTACGCGCAGAGAATCTTTGTCATGGACACTTCCCGAAACTGATTGCGACCTGTACCAACGGAGTGTCAGCTGTTCCTCTCAGGGAGGTTCCGTGAGACGCCCCACGCCCCTGTACGCCCTTGCCACGCTGAGCTTCGCGATCCTCCTCAGCCTGGTACTGACCGCACCGGCGCAGGCCGCCGGACCCGCCTACGTCGCACTCGGCGACTCGTACGCGTCCGGCAACGGCGCGGGCAACTACGACAGTTCGAGCGGCAACTGCCACCGCAGCCTCAGCTCCTACCCGTACCTCTGGAAGAACGCCCACTCCCCGTCCTCCTTCGCCGACACCTCCTGCTCCGGCGCGATCACCACCGACGTGACGAACAGCCAACTCGGTCCGCTGAACTCCGCCACGAGCCTGGTCACCGTCACCATCGGCGGCAACGACGCGGGCTTCGCCGATGTCATGACCACCTGCGTGACCGGCTCCGACTCCACCTGCGTCACCAAGGTCGACCAGGCCGAGGCCTACGCCCGCGCCACGCTCCCCGGCCGCCTGGACGCCACCTACTCCGCGATCCGCGCCAAGGCCCCCAACGCCAAGGTGGTCGTGCTGGGTTACCCGCGCATGTACACCCTGAACGTGTTCTGCATCGGCCTCAGCGACACCAAGCACCGCAAGATCGACGAGGCCGCGGACGCCCTCGACAGCGTGATCGCCGAACGGGCCGCGGCCCACGGCTTCGTCTTCGGCGACGTACGACCCACCTTCAGCGGGCACGAACTGTGCGGCAGCGGCAACTACCTGCACTCCCTGGTGATCTCCCCGAGCTGGGAGACCTACCACCCCACCGCCGCCGGCCACGCCAACGGCTACTACCCCGTCCTGAACGCCAACAGCTGAGCGGAGCCTTCACGCACCGAGCGGGACACTCCCGGACCTGGTCCGGGAGTGTCCCGCTCGGTGTGCTGGCGATGCGGCCGCGGTCAGCCGCCGTTGGACGGTCCGAAGAACTCGATCTCGGCGACGGCCACCTGCTTCTTGGCGCCGACACCGTAGGAGGACTCGACCGTGAAGCGGACCGAGGTGACGTCGCTGAACCGGAACTGCCGCCGTTGACCGCCGGCGCCCTGGTCCAGGGCCAGTTCAGTGGTCTCGGTCCGGCCCTGCGACGTCTTGACGATGGCCTTGACGCGGTGCGGCAGCGCCGACTGGGAGAGCTGGTCGGCGCGAGCGGACACCCCGGGGGTGATCACCAGGTCGAGCAGCCGCACCGGCTGGTCGAACTTGGCCTCGATCCACTGCCCCTCGCCGGACTGCGAGACGCCGGGCCCCCACCAGGTGTTGTTGAGCGCGTCGAAGGCGAGCTCCGGCTTGTGCCCCGGGTAGGAGCGGGAGGCGCTGACCCGGTCCGGGGAGATCGGGGCCCGCTTGGCGAAGTGGTCCCGCGTCGCCTGGACGCCCTTGGGGATGTTGACGACCAGCACGATCAGCAGGGTGAGGACCAGGGCCGCGCCCAGCCAGGTGAGCACCCGGTCGAAGGTACGGCGCAGCCGGGGCCGGTCGCCCGCCCAGGGGATCTCGCGGTTCCCGAACCGGAACAGCCGCCGCCACCAGGGGAGTCGGCCCTGCCCTGCCTCCTCCCCCGCCATCGGCATCGCGCAACGGGTGCAGAAGTGCCGGTCGGGCCGGTTCGGGGTGGAGCACCACGGGCAGGGGATCCCGCCGCCGGCGCCGAGTTCCTCGCCCGGGGCCCGTACCGTCTGGGGCCGCTGCGGCAGCGGCCGACCCGGCAGGACCGGCGCGACCGAGGGGGGCGCGGCGGCGGCCTGCGGATCGGCGACCGGGACCAGCAGGCGGCGGGCGCGGTCGGCGAGGTGGTCGTCGGAGGCGGCGGGCGCGGGGGCGCCGGACGTCGCGGCACCGGGCCCGGGCTCCCCGACCGGGGCGGACGCTCCGTGCCCTGCCGTGGGGGCCCCGGGGCCGGGCTGCTCGGGCAACTGCGCCGTGGCCGCCGGCTCGACCGGGGGCGGGGAGGCGGGAGCAGCGGCGGGGGCGTCGGCGCCCGGGGAGGCGTCATCGCCGCCGCCGGTCGCCGCGGAGCCCTCGGGGTGCGGAAGCGCGGCCGGGGTCGGGCCCTGGCCGGGGGCACGACGGGGAAGCGTCCCGGACGCGGTCCCGGCGCCGGACGCGGCGGTGGACGCGGAGGCCGACGGCGCGGAAGCGGCGGCGGAGCCCGCCGAGGCCGCCGGGGCCGCCACGGTGGCGGCCCGGCCCTCCCGCTCCCCCGTCGGCGCGCCGCCCGCGTGGGCGGCGTTCCCCCAGCTCAGTACGGCGCCGCAGGCGTCGCAGAACGACTGGCCCGGTTCCGCGCGGGTGCCGCACTCGGCGCAGTTCTGGGTGGTCGTCATCTCTCGGGGGTCCTTTCGGCGGGGTCGGCGGGTCGGCCGGAATCGGGGAACTCGGCGGTGCCGGCGGCCTCGGTGGCCGTCACCCGCACCGTGTACGGCATGTGGGCGGGGCGGGCGGCCGCGACCAGGGCTTCGAGACGCACCGTGTCCGCGGTGGTCGGGTTCGGCAGCCGCAGATGCACCTGGAGCCGAGGCCGCCGCTCGCCGGGGACCGGCCCCAGCGGGCGGGCGCTCCAGTCGGCGCCTCCGCTCTCGGTGATCTCCGGCTCGGTGCCGAAGGCCAGCCGGACCGCTTCGGCCAGGCCCCGCCGTGTGCCCCGGATCCGGTGCAGCCGGGCGGCGGCCGCCACGGCCGCGCGCAGCAGCGGCTCCGGCTCCGTGCCGTCGGTCTCGGCACCCACCCAGGTACCGAGCCAGCTCGCGAAGTCGGCCGGGGTCAGGGCGGGGTCGAAGTAGGTGTGGAGGCAGTCCAGGACGTTCAGGACCGGCGCCATCACGTCGTCCAGGCCGCCGACGAACCGCTGGGCGAGGTCGTCGTCCGCGAAGACCGCGGGAAGCATCATGCCGATCGGGGCGGACGAACCGAGGCCGTCGATGGAACCTCTCATCGCGCGCACCTCCTGGAGGAGCGAGGGCCGCTCATTCGCCGATCACCCGCACGCGGTGGTCGAAGGAGAACACCAGCGACGGCGGTGACAGGTCGATGCGGTCGGTCGGGTCGCCGCGCTTGCCGGTCAGCGGGTCGGCCGGGTGCAGCACCACCTTGTCGACCAGTTCCACGCCCGGCACCCGCTGGAGCACCGCGAACACCTCGCCGGACTGGACGGGCCGCCCGAAGGGCCAGCCCTTCCCGTCCGCGCCCCCGGTGAGCGGATCGAGGTGCCGGTACAGGGCGTCGTGGGCCTGCCGGCGCACGCGGTCGGTGTCCACGCCTCGGAACGCGTGCACCGTGGCCACGACCGTCACTCCCTGGTAGAACGGCGGCCCGACCGCCAACCGGGTTCCGATCAGGCGCCGTTCGTCCAGGTGCCGGGTGATGCGCCCCAGCAGGGCGTCCCCGGGCACGAGTTGTTCGAAGCGCAGTCGGCCGCCCGGGTCCGGTACCGCCTGCGGCACGACCAGCACCCGCACCGCGTAGGCCCCGTGCTCGCTCTCCTCGCCCTCCAGGCAGGTGATGCGGGCCGTCTCGGGCGCGGCCCGGCGCGCCAGTTCCTCGTAGTCGCGCAGGGTCACCGCGCGCTCCTGGGCGCGCAGGGTGATCGGGGCACGGACCTTCGCCTCCTCGACGGTCTCGCCGTCGACACCGCCGCGCGCGGCCTCGCGGTTGACGACCTCGGAGACGTAGGGGATGGAGGTGCGCAGGATCTGCACGGCGCCGCGCGCCACGTTGCCGGCCCGGCCGCCGCCGGTGCGGTAGCGGCGGGCGCGGACGACGGCGCCCTTGGGTGCCACCCCGCCGTACTGGCGCAGGCTCCCGTCCGCTTCGCGCACGGCCGGCCCGAAGGCGATGTCGCCGGTGGTCGCGTCGAGGGTGATGTGGCGGTCGTCGGGGCCCGAGGCGGCGAAGTGCGGGACGACCTGCCAGTCCACCCAGCCGTCGTACTCGGCGCTCTGCAGGATCAGGGGCGGGGTGTCGCCGACGACGGGTGCGTGCGCGAGGCGCAGCCGCTGCCCCGGCAGGCCCGTGGACTCGCCGAGGGCCTCGTCCGTGACCGTCTCGGCGTGCACGGCGGGGGTGGTGCCGCCGATGGTGCAGGCGTCGGCGGAGCGCACGGTGGGCGAGGTGGTGTAGAAGGGCTGGCCGCCCAGGGGCTCGGTGACGCGGCAGCGCAGCCAGCCGGCCTCCCGGCCGCCGTTGCGGGACAGCACATGGCCGCCGGGTACGTGCAGGACGACCTCACCGGGCCGGTTGAGGCCGCCGGTGCCGTCCCGGTCGACCTCGCAGGGCTGCCAGCCGTCCTCCGTCCACGCCTCCCACACCAGCGGGGGCTGGCGCGGGTCCACGCCGACGCCGTCGACCCGGCTGTCGAGTTCGAGGGCGACGGCGCAGTGCGGGACCGCGGCCGTCAGGCCGAGCAGCATGCAGTCGCCCGGACGGGGGGACTCGGCGAAGCACAACAGGTCCTTGCCCTCGCCGAGTTCGGTGGTGCGGTCGGCGACGCCCTCACCCTGGCGCTGCACCATCAGATGGCGCAGCTCACTGGGCACGATCGCCAGTTCCCGCTCGGTGGCGAAGACGACGGCCTCGCGGTCCTCGGTGCGCAGGGTCGCCGTCTCGGTGCCCTCCGGCACCGGCACGGTCGCCTCCTGCGGCGCGGACAGCCAGAAGGTGACGTCCGTGCGGGCGGCCGACGGCGGGAACAGGGTGATCCCGACCAGGTCCAGGAACGCCAGGTGGTTCTTCTCCGGGACCCGGTTGAGGCGGTAGACGATCTGGTCGGCCATGTGGGCGACCGTCTCGACGAGGGTGACGCCGGGGTCGGACACGTTGTGGTCCGTCCATTCGGGGGCGCGCTGCTGGATGTAGCGCTTGGCGTCGTCGACGAACTGCTGGAAGCGGCGGTCGTCGAGGTTCGGGGAGGGCAGGGCCATCAGCGGTCGCTTTCGGGAGCCGGACCGGCCGCACCGGGGCCGTCGAGCTCGTCGTGGGACGGAATGACGTAGAACGGGAACACGAGACTGCGCGGGTTGTTGGTGCCGCGGATCTCGTAGCGGACGTCGATGTACAGCACACTCTGGTCGGCGCCCGCGCTGACCTCGACGTCATGGACCTCGATGCGCGGCTCCCAGCGGTCGAGGCTGACGTACACCTCGTGCTGGATGCGGCCCGCCGTCTGCTCGTTGACCGGCGCGAAGACCAGGTCGTGGATGGCGCAGCCGAACTCGGGGCGCATCGGGCGCTCGCCCGGCGCGGTCGACAGCACCAGCCGGATCGCCTCCTCGACCTCCTTCTCCCCGCTGACCAGGGCGATGCCGCCGGTCGGCCCGATACGCATCGGGAACGACCAGCCGGATCCGACGAATTGCTCGGCCATCAGTCATGCACCTGCCTCACACCGGGGGGAACGGGATGCCGTCGACGGTCACCAGGCCCTGGATCGGCACGGTGACAGCCCGGATGCCCACGTTGGCGAGGGCGTTGACCTGCACGCTGCCCCCGGCGGTGAGGGTGGCGGCGCCGAGCGCCTTCAGGCTCAGCGCGCCGAGCGCGTCCACCGACACGGCCCCCGCCAGGGACTTGAGGTTGACGACACCCCGCCCCTCGATGTCCAGCGGGCCGCCGCTCTTGATGGTGAGCCTGCGGCGGGCGCTGAGCGTGAGGTCCGTCCCGGCCTCGACCGAGACCGATCTGCTCCCCTTGATGCTGACCGACCCCTTGCTGTCCACGGAGATCTCGGTGTTGGTGCGGTCCAGGAACACGGTCAGCCGGTCGTCGCCGCTGGCCACCCGCACGCCCTGTTTGCCACCCTTCTTGTCCAGCAGGTCCATGCGGTTGCCGGACCGGTCGGACACGGTGTGCCGGGTCGCCCGGCCGCGGGCGCCGTCGTGCAGCGGCACGTCCTTGACGGCGGTCGGTCTGTCCTTGCCGTTGTAGACGCCGCCGATGACGTACGCGTGGTCGAGCGCGCCCCGGTCGAAGGCGACCACGACCTCGTCGTCCACGTCCATCGGGAACACCCCTCCGCCGCGCACGCCGCCGAGTTGGACGGTCCGTGTCCAGTCGCTGACGTAGGTGTCGTCCAGCCAGGGGAACCGCAGCTTCACCCGCCCCTGTTTGAGCGGATCCTGTACGTCGGTGACGAGCGCGTTGGCCACGGAGAACTGTCGGGCCGCGCCCGCGTCGGCGCCGCCACCGCCCGAGGCGACCCCGTACAGCGAGCGCCACTGCCGGCCGCTGACGGTCACCCAGGTCTCGTAGTGCTTGGCGTCGCCGAAGACATGCCGTACGGAGGTGACCGTGTACTTGCCCTCGAAGGGCTTGCCGACGTCGGCGAGCGCCACCGGGACCCCGGGCCGCAGCTCGGGGTTGCCGCGCACGACGGCCTCCAGCTCGGCGAACGAGGAGGTGACGTCGTCGGACAGGGCGTCGGCGGCGTGCTTGACCTCGGCCTGCTTGTCGTAGGGCGTCTGCGTCTCGACCAGCTTGGCCGTCCTGAACTTCCCGGCCGCCGCGCTCGGCGTGGTGCCGATGCTGATGGCCGGGTTGGCGGCGGCGGGGGAGGTCGCGGTGAGCGTCTTCTTCGTCGTGACGTCCCACCCGCGCGACTCCACGGTGCGCACCTGGTCGGCGGCGGTGACGGCGGTGCGCAGCCGCAGGATGTCGTGTCCGGCCTGCAGGACGTACGGGCTCTTGTCGCCGTCCGTGCTCGGGGAGGGCGCGCCGGAGGCGTCCTTGGGCTTGACGAACTGGAACCTGCCCCGCGGGTCGACGGACATGACCATCTCGTTCTCGTCCGCGAGCCGGGCCAGGAAGTCCCAGTCGGTGACGTTCGACTGGCTGATGAAGTCGTAGACCGTCTTGGTCGACTGGATCCGGCCGAGGGGGACGCCGTCCTGCGCGGCCAGCTTGCGGGCGATGTCGGAGGCGGTCTGGTTGCGGTAGGCGACGACCCGGCGCTGGCGCATCAGCCGGAACCCGTAGTCGTAGCCGCGGATGACGGCATAACTGCCGGTGCCGTCGTACTCGGCCTCCAGGCCGGTCACCTCACCGGTCAGCAGGGGGGTGGCGGCGCCCTTGCCGTCGGACACCGGGGCGATCACCACCGGGCTGCCGAAGGTCACGCCCAGTTTGCCCAGCAGCAGCCGGTGCGGGTCGCGGAAGGTCAGCTGGAACGCGGCCGGCACTCCGGCGCCCTGGTCGACATGGGCGTCCACGAGCCACCGCCCGAACTCGGAGCTGGCGGTCAGCTTCGTGCCGGCGATGGTGACGTCGACGACATTGGAGTACGCGTGCTTCACCATCAGTTACGCACCTCCTCGGCGGCGGGCAGCACGAGTTCGGCTCCGGCGGGCAGCTGGTGGGGGTTGTCGATGCCGTTGGCCTCGGCGATGGCACGCCAGGCGGACGCGTCGCCGTACTCGCGCCAGGCCAGCGACTGCAGCGAGTCGCCCGCGACGACCCGGTGCACCCGCTGGGCGGTGAGCGCGCCCGACGTCGGGTTCTGCCCGGCGGTCTTGCTCGGGATCTCGTGCAGTTGGAGCCGGCAGGTGGCGCGGATCGGCACGCCGCTGGTCCCGAACAGGGAGTAGGAGGCGTCGACCGCGCTGACGTAGGCGGTGAAGCGGGCGGTGGCGAAGGAACCCCACTGGAAGACGACCCAGGGCGGTGAGGGCTGCTTGGCGGCGATGCTCTTGGTCGTCACCTCGCAGCAGTCGAGCAGCGACTCCACCTTCTTCAGCACGGTGTTGCTCGTCGGCTCGTCGGAGGAGTCCAGGAAGATCTCCAGGCTCAGCTCGCGCGGCTGGGTGCCCAGGAACTCCGGCAGGGCGCCGTCCCGTTCGATGGGCGCGGCCGACGCCTTCCACTGGGCCCGGCGGGCGATGGAGAGCTGTGCCGGGTTGAAGTCGAAGCCGAACGTCTTGATCAGACCGCCCGGGGTGGTGCTGGTGCCGACGGGGGGTTCGTGGATCGCGAGGTTGGCGCGTACCAGGCTCTTGCCCGCGCCTTTGCTCTTGGCCATGGTGGTGTCGGGGATGCCTTCCGCTCAGTCCGTGAACCCGTGGTGGGTGATTTCCAGGACCTCCGTGGCGACGGCCGGGCTGCCCGGGTCGAGGGAAGGGCCCTGCCAGCTCACCGGCAGCACGTCGAGCAGACCCCAGCGGGCGACCTCGGAGCCGTCGGCGCGCAGGGCGGCGATCTGCGCGGTGGGCCGCTTGATCCCCGTCTGCACCGACGAGATCCACTTGGCGACCTTCGCCGTGTCCGGGGTCAGCGGCCGGGTCAGCCGGATGGTGGAGAAGGTGACCCGGGTCGGCAGCTGCCACACGAAGCCGTTGTTGCCGCCCTCCTGGCGGCGCTCCACCTCGACCTGCGACGACAGCCCTTCGCAGCCGTTGAAGTAGCCGAGGCTTTCACCGTCGATGGACAGCATGAACCAGACGGTGGTACCCGGGTCCTGGCGGGAGGGCATCGTGGGTGGGCCTTTCTGTCGGTTCAGCCGCGCGAGGGCGCGGGGTCGCAGGTGCGGGGGTCGGGTCCCGCCTCAGTGGCGGGGGTCGCGGAGTCTGCCGATGCGTTCACGGTCGCGGCGCAGTTCGGTGCGGACCTGGCGGGTGACGCGGTCGATGATCCGGTGCACGAGCGCGTCCACCTGGTACTCGGTGAGGTCCCGGGGGTCGAACGCGCCCTCGGGGACCTCCGTGTACCCGGGTGGTGCGTCGTCGTCGGGCTCGGAGGCTGTACCGGATCGGGTGGGGGAGGTCGGCCGGGGGTGCGGATCCGTGGCGCGGTACGCGGGTGGCGGCGTCGCCGGAGGGGGCGTGGCCGGGGTGGGCGAGGGGGACTTGCGCAGGGAGGGGGTGCCGGTGGGGGTGCTGCGTTGGACGGCGGGAGCGACCGGGCCGGTCGAGGGGCTCGCGGGGATCGCGGGAGGGGTCGCCGCCGAGCCGGTACGGGAGGTGGCGGAGCTGAACAGGCTGCGCTGGACGGGCGGGAGGGTGCCGGGACGCGTACCGGGGGCCGGCGGCACCGGGCCGTGCGCGGGCAGGGGCGGCCCCGGAGTGCCGGGGCCGGGAGCGAAGCCTTCGACGGGCGCGGGGGGCGCCGTCGGGCCGGTGGGCGGCACGGTGTTCGGGCCGGTCGGGGCCAGGCTCGCGGCGGTCGGCGTCGGACGGACGACCGCCGGGGCCGGACCTGCGGCGGTCGGGGCCGGACGGACTGCGTGGAGCCTCTGCACGGGCACCGCCGAGGCGCCCGACCGGTGGGCGTCGGACACCGCGGCGCGCTGGACGGTGCTCGGCGCGACGCGGTGCGCGGTCGGAGTGGCGGGGGTGGCGCGGGCGCTCGGTCCAGGGGCCGCGGGGCGCGGGCCGGCACCGGACGCCGCACCGGAGTTCGGGGCGGGGGCCTTACCAGGGCCCGGCGTGGCCGAGGACGTGGTCGAGGGGGTGACCACGTGCGCGGCAGCGGACCGGGGGCCGGGTGCGGAGGGTTCCGGCCGCGACGGCGGGATGGCAGGGCCCGCGTCGACGCGGGCCGGCCCGGGCAGGCTGCCGGATGCCGCGCGTTGGACGTCCACGGAGGCCCGCTGCGGCGGATCCTGGGGCCTGCGGACGGGGCCGGAACGAGGTGCAGGCGAGCGAGCGCCCTCGGCCCGGGGTACGGCACCGGGCGGAACCTCGGGGCCACGCTCGCCGGCCGCCGCTACGACGCCGCCTTGCGACGGTGTTCCCGGGGAACCTGCCGCCGTGGGCGCGGCATGCGTCCCGGAGCCGGTCACCGTACGGGGGGCGGAGCTCGGGGCCGCCGCCGAACGCTGCACACTTCGCGCGCCGCCGCTCGACGGCGCCGGGGTCGGGATCGGGCCGGGACCGGACGCGCCGCGCTCGCCGCCTCCCGATCGGGTCGCCGGATTCGAGGCCGCCGCGTCGCCGTTGCCGGGGGCCGCCACGGGGCGGACAGGCCCGACAGCGCCACCGCGCGGTGCGGCCGCCGTGCCGCCGAGGCCCCCTGCCCTGGGCGCGGCGGACGTACGGGCTGCCTGCCGCTGGACGACGGTGTGCGACCCGGCGTCGGCCTGGACCGCAGCCGGTTCGGGGCTCGTCGTACGGCCGCTGGTGTCGCCGGTGCCGGTGGACGGACGGGCGCCGGGTGCGGTGGAGGGCGGGGACACGGTCCGCTCCTTCGCGGAAGGACCGACTACCGGAGCCGTCGACTCGCCCTGCGGGACATCGCGTTGCACGCTGCCGTTCGCCGCACGACCGACCGGACCGGTGCCCGGTGTGCCAGAGGGCCGTGACACAGTCCGATCCCCCGTCGGAGCCGCCGACTCGCCCTGCGCGACGTAACGTTGCACACTGCCGGACGCCCCGCGACCGACCGGACCGACACCCGGCGTGACAGAAGGCCGGGACACAACGGAATCCCCCACCGGAGCACTCGACTCACCTCGCAAGGCGGAGCGTTGCACACTGACGGACAAGGAACCCGCCGCCCCGCGACCGACCTCACCGACGCTCGGTGCGGCAGAGGGTCGGGACACAACGGGCTCCCCCGCCGGAGCCGCCGACTCACCCTGTGCGACGGAACGTTGCACACTACCGGACGCCGCACGACCGACCGGACCCGTGCCCGGTGCAGCGGACGGCCGGGACACAGCCGGATCCCCCGCCGGAACCGCCGACTCACCCTGTGCGACGGAACGTTGCACACTGCCGGACGCCGCACGACCGACCGGACCCGTGCCCGGTGCAGCGGACGGCCGGGACACAGCGGGTTCCGCTGCCGGAGCACTCGACTCACTCTGCAAGGCGGAGCGTTGCACACTGACGGACGAGGGCCCCGCAGCCCCGCGCGTCGAACCGGCACTGCGGCTCGGCGTAGCCGCCCCACCGACCGGGCCGACGCCACCGCCCTGGCCGCCGGGGCTGCCGGCGCTGCCAAGGGCGCCCTGCGCGGAGCCACGATCGGGCATCGCCTGCGGCTTCGGCCCGATACCGCCGGCGGGTCCAGTGGCACGACTCGACCTGTCGGCACCGCTCGGTCCGCCGTCGCGCTTCGGCGGGGCGGCGGCACCCGGTCCGACCGCACTGTTCGGAGCGCTCGCGCCGCCCACGACGCTTCCCGCACCCGATCCGGCCGCGTCGCTGCGGCCCGGAGTCGTCGGCGCCGTGTCACCGGAAAGCGTCCGCGTCCGACCGGCGCCGGACCGGCTCACCGCAGCGCCGGCCGCCCCGGCATCGGGAGCGGACGTGGTCTCAGGGGCACGGACACCGGTCTGAACACCGTTGTCCGTGGCATGACGTGCGGCCACCGACCGCTGCACGGGCGCCGTCCGGGCGGACGCCACCGGCGCGGGGACCGGAGCCGGAACGGGCTCCGGCCCGTCCCCGGCCGGCGCGGCCGGGGACGGGCCGCCGCCGTCGGCCTGCTCCGTGCCGCCCGCGGACCCCTTGGCCGCGGAGGCGCCCGGGGCCGAGGGACGCGGAGCCACCGGAAGGGTGCGCCGGGGTGCCGCCGGGGCCGACACCGGCGCCTTGGTCAGGGGCCTGGGACGAGGCGGGGACGACACCGCGGGGGTCACCCGGACTCCGGCGGGCGCCGCCGGGGCGGGGGGCGAAGCGGGAGGGATCCAGCCCACCGACACCGGTGCGACGCGCTCCACGGACGGCCCGGAGGAGACCGACGGCACCGACGAACCTGCGGAACGCGGCGATCCCTGTGAACCCGGCACACCCGGCACACCCGCCGACCCGGTCGGGAGACTCGGGCGGCTCGGCGCGCCGGCGGCCGAAGCCGCGTGCGTCATCCCGGTACCGGTCGCGCCACCGCTCACCGAGGCACCGGCAGCCGCGGATCCACCCGCCCCCGTGCTCCTCTGCACCACGGGCCTGGCCGGTTCGGGGACCGTGAGGGCGCGCAGCGGCACCGCCGGTGCCCTCTGCACCGGCGGTTCAGGCGTGCGGCGGCCGGCCAACGGCAGGGTCTGCGCGGGCCGTTCGAGGCCCGGCACGGGGCGCGCCGAGGCCGTCAGCGCACCACTGCCGAGGACGGCGGACGTCTCCCCGTCCAGAACCGCGTGCGACCGTGCGCTCATGAACGTCGGGTTCTGCCAGGTCGGCAGCCGCCCGCCGAATCCGGCGTCGGCGACCGAGGCCCGGTCTCGCCTCCCGTTCCCGCCCGTGCCCTGGGCCGTGACGCGCTGAATCGGTGCGAGAGTGGCCCACTCGGCCGCACCCCGTGCCCGCTGGGGGGCGGTCGCGCCGCCGGCCGCCGGGGCCTCACCCGCGGGGGTGTCGGCGATGCCGCCCGGCGTCGCGCGCACCGGCGCTTCCGCGCCGGCGGCGGTGCCACGTCCACGTGCCCGAAGGCGATCCAGCATGCCCACCGCTCAGCCCTCCGCCCCGGACCGCGTCACCAGGGACGCGATCTCGTCGGTGAAGCGGCGGCGGTCATGGTGTTCGAGATCCAGGATCTCCTCCAGGCTCCAGTGGAAGTGGTAGGCGACGTACGCGATCTCCTCCTGCATCCGGTCGGTCGCGTACGTCACGATTCCCCCAGGCGGCTCCCGCCGAGTTCCACTTCGAAGGACTCCGAGCAGTGGGGGCACGCGACGGCCGCGCGGGTGTGCCCCTCGGCGTTGATCTGGCGGTAGAAGTCCTGCAGGAACGCCAGATCGGAGGCGAACATGTTCTCCACGATGCCGTCGTGGACCATCGGGAGCGTGCCGAGCCGGGTGATCACCCGGCCCAGCAGCACCACCGACAGATACGCCGGGTTCTCCTGGACGCGCACGTCGCGCAGCGGCACCAGCTCGTCCCGGGCCGTCGACAGGCGCATCGTGCCGTCGCGGTGGACCGTGCCCTGCTCGTCGACGTAGCCGCGCGGCAGCTGGAAGGGGAACTCGGTGCGGAGCTGGTGCTGGACGGGCGCGGCCGCCTCGGTCGCCGGCGCCGCGGGAGGCTCCGGGGCCGCGGCGGGCGGGACGGAACCCGCCAGCTCCGCGGCCGAGACCGGAGCGCCCACGCCCGCCCTGACAGCCGAACGCCTCATTATTCGATGACCAGCTCTTCGAACGTGATGGTCACCGTCTCGGTCAGCGCGGCCGCCTCGCCCGCCTTGACCGTGCTGGTGTCGATCTTGCTGCACCAGGCGTTGCGCAGGTTGTAGCGCTTCACCGGGTTGTTCTGGAAGTCCATCATGATGATGGACGCGTTCTTGCGGGCGGTGGCCATCTGCCCGTTGATGGACTGGTTGATCCACTCGGTGAAGGACGCCGACTGCGTCATACCCCGCACGACGGTGCAGGTGCCGTTCTTCTTCACCCCCGGCAGGTTCCTGACGTGGTTCTTTCCGTCGGGAGTGTTCTGCTGGTAGGTGATGACGTCCTGCTCCATCGTCATGCCGCTGACCTCGGCGAGGTACTCGACCATGACGCCGTCGATCTGCAGGCCGAAATTGTGTGATGTGAGGGCGTCACCCGGCTGGAGACTCATCTGCTGCTGCCGCCTGTTCTTCTGAAGTGCTGTGGTTTACGCGGAGGGTGAGAGATCGGGAGTGCCCGGGAGAGCACTACTCCTGCAACTCGCCGTTTCCGCTGGAGAACTGGGCCAGCCGGAAGATCACGAACTCGGCCGGCTTGACCGGGGCGATACCGATCTCGCAGATGACCCGGCCGACGTCGACCGACTCCGGCGGGTTGGTCTCCTCGTCACACTTGACGTAGAACGCCTCTTCCGGCCGCTGGCCGAACAGGGCGCCGCTGCGCCACTCGTTGACCAGGAACGCGGAGATGTTGCGCCGGATTCGGGCCCAGAGGTTGTGGTCGTTGGGCTCGAAGACCACCCACTGGGTACCGATGAGGATGGACTCCTCGAGGTAGTTGAAGTACCGGCGGATGTTCAGGTAGCGCCACGCCGGGTCCGAGGAGAGGGTCCTGGCGCCCCAGATGCGGATGCCGCGACCGGGGAAGGCCCGAATGCAGTTGACGCCGATGGGGTTCAGCAGGTCCTGCTCGCCCCGGGTGATCTGGATCTCCAGGTCCACCGCGCCCCGGATGACCTCGTTCGCGGGCGCCTTGTGCACCCCGCGCTCGGCGTCGTTGCGGGCCCAGACACCGGAGACATGACCGCTCGGCGGGATCATTCGGGTCTGGCCGCTGGCCGGGTCGAAGGTCTTGATCCAAGGGTAGTAGAGCGCGGCGTACTTGGAGTCGTAGCCGGCCGTCTCCTGGCGCCAGACGCGGATCTGACGGGCGTTCAGTCCGGGCGGCGGGTCGATGACGGCCACGCGGTCGCCCATGAGCTCGCAGTGCGCGATCAGACCGAGCTGGACCGCCTTGACGGCTTCGAGGTCGATCGCGCCACGCTGGTAGGCGGCCATGAGGTCGGGCACCGCGACCATGGAGATCTCGTCCACGGCCTCCAGGCCGCCGAAGCCGGTGCGGTCGGCGGAGTCGCCGAGGTACTCGGCGGGGCCGGGCTGACCGCCCGTGTCCAGGTCCTTGCCCGTGTTGCTGTCGCCGACCGGGGCGACGGGCACGGGGGCGGCGAGCGCGACGGTCTGGTTGTCCGGGCGGACCAGCTGGGCGGCGGGCGCGGACTCGACCAGGGTGATGAGCTTGGAACGCTCCTTGACCTGGGTGACGACGTAGTTGCGGCCGCCCTTCTTGGCCGTGACGTCGAACGTCTCGACGGCCTTGTCGCCGTCCTTGACGATGAGCTTGAAGCGCTCGGCGGGGCCCTCGCCCTCGGGGTCGGCCACCTCCACGCTCAGGTCGCCCGACTCGCCGGACGCGACGGCGGTCACGGTGAAGGTGCCGAGCTGCCGCGGCGCACCGGCGGTCAGGGCGGCCCGGCCGGCCGGGGCACCCACGGCGGCGGGGGACGACGCCTGCGCGGCGGCGGTCTCGCCCGCCATGCCGTCGGTGGAGCCGCCGACGCGGACCACGTAGGCGGCCGTACCGCCGTTGTTGAAGAAGCCGTAGACGGAGTGCGCGAGGTAGTAGCCGTCGGTGAACTCACCGAAGGCCGCCACGTACTGCGTCCAGTTGGTCACCAGTGTCGGCTCGTTGAGCGGACCGGTGGGCGCGAGACCCACGAAGGCCGCGACCGACGTGCCCACACCCTCGATCGGGCGCGAACCGCTGGCCACCTCCTCGACGTAGACGCCGGGCGACAGGTAGGACGGCATGCTCTGCACTCCTCGGGGGTACGAGTCAGGAACGCTTCCCAGCCTCGGGCGTGCGAGGCTCCGCCCGAAACGGTCTTACGTTCCTTCCCCGGGGCATTTCCCTTGCCCGGAAGGGCAGGATCCGGAAGCCGTGCAGGCCCCCTCGCGTCCCGTTCTCCCCAACTCTGCCCCGGTGACTGCCCTTTGGTTCCTGGCGCCCGGGGGTGGCGCGCGGTAACGCTGGTGTGCCAGCCGATCGCAGTCGAGGGGAACGCCGTGCACGCACGCGGGTCACGGAAGCACGAGAGTGACGACCAGGAGCGGGCTCGCAACGCCCCGGCGCCGAGTACTCCGGCTCAGCGGATGCTGGATCTGCAGCGTGCGGCCGGCAACGCGGCCGTGGCACGGGCGGTGGCGGAGGAGCGGCACGTGCACTCCGCGGGCTGCGGGCACGGTTCTGCCACCACCGGGAGCAGGCCCTCGGCTTCGGTCCAGCGGTCCGCCGTGCACGAGGTGCTGCGCGCCCCGGGACGGCAGTTGGACGCCCCGCTGAAGCAGGAGATGGAGGGCAGGTTCGGCGGCGAGGACTTCAGCGGCGTACAGCTGCACAGCGACTCCGCGGCCCTGCGTTCGGCCGCCGAGATCGGCGCGGAGGCCTACACGTCGTTCCCGCATGTCGTGTGGGACGGGCGGGACAAGACGGTCCTCGCCGAGGAGCTGCACCACATCCGTCAGCAGCGGTCGGGTCCCGTGCCCGGCACGAACAACGGGTCGGGTCTCAGCATCTCCGACCCGGGCGACTGGGCGGAGGTCGAGGCGCGGTCGGTGGCGCGGGACGTGATGAGCGGTGCCGCGCCGGTGCAGCGGTCCGCGGTGGCGGAGGCCGAGACACCGGCCGTGGCGACGAGCGGGGCACGGGAGGGGGTCTCGGTCGTCCAGCGCTCCCCCGCGGCCGGCAGCAGCAAGGTCACCAAGAGCAAGGGGCGCGGCGGGTCCAAGGCGTCGTCGTCGGGCCGCAAGCCCTCCGAGGCGGTCCGTGACGAGTTGGTCGCCCTCGGCTGGGAGTTCCACGGCGCGAACCAGAGCCTGACCCTCCACCTCCCGCAGGGCCCGCAGGAGGGGCAGGCTGGGGCGACGACCGACGCGTCGAAGAAGGGCCAGATCTACTCCGGTTCGGCCAACGTGGTGGGCAAGCGCAGCTACGAGGGCGAGCGCACCAAGCAGGTGCTCCGCTGGATCTCCACCGCGGTCTTCCGGTCCCTCAACGCGGCCGGTCACCGGCCCGAGGAGGTCCAGGCGGCCATGTCCCGGGAGGAGGGGACGGAGCAGGGGCAGGATCAGGGCTCGGAGCAGGACGTGACCATGGAGGGCATGGAGCAGACCCTGCGCCTGTACGTCTCCAGCAACAAGACGCGGACGAACAACATCATCCGCGGCGAGGCGGGCGACGGCGCGGCCTCCGCCTACGTGAGTGGCCTCCTGGAGACCATGGTCCCGGACAGCGCCCGCGAGAAGCGGCACAAGAAGAAGCTCGCGGCCCTGCTCGCCCAGGAGGCGGGACAGGTGCCCAACGACTTCTGGGACGTCGTCCAGGCACTGGCCGGGCCGATGGTCGTACCGACTCCGACGACGGACGGCAAGCACGCCGAGCGGACCATCATGGGGGCCGCGCCCCAGGGAAGCATCGACCGCGACGAGGTCGCCGGTGTCAAGCGCCCCTGCGTGAGCTGCTTCATGGACCTCTACCAGGGGACGACCCGGCACCCCGGACCGTACTGGCCGAGCAACGCGGCCAACGTCGACGTGCCGGACTACTCCGTCGCCGGCGCACGCGGGTTGGCGCGGAAAATCCATGATGCGATCACCGCGGCGGGCGGCACCTTCGTGACCCTCGACTGCGACGAGCGGCACACGGTGGCCTGGGACCGTGACACCTCCTCCGACTCCTCCGGCCCGTCGAGCGAGAGCGAGTCGGAGGAGGTCGCGATGAGCACCACGTCGTGACCCTCACGGGCAGCGGCCTCTGCCCCTTTGGCCGCTGCCCGCCGGGCGGAGCCCCACTAGCGTGAAGGGGTGAGCCTGTGGACTTCTCTCGAACCCGCGTCCGTCACCGTGGACCCGGGTGCTTCGGCACGTGTGCGGCTGCGGCTGCGCAACACCGGCGACGTCGTGGACGAATACCGCTTCGAATCCGTCGGGCCCATCTCGCCCTGGACCACGGTCGAACCACAGACCCTGCGCCTGTACCCAGGAACCACAGGCACCGTCGAGTTGACGTTCGCCCCGCCCCGCACACCCGACGCGGCCGCCGGCCCGCACCCCTACGCGGTCCGCATCACGCCCACCGAACACCCCGAGTCGGTCACGGTTCCCGAGGGACG